>NZ_JASCAE010000053.1:0-116522 GCF_029967975.1 Pseudomonas sp. V98_8 | reverse complement strand
CCCCCCCCCCCCCCCCCCCCCCCCCCCCCCACGGCTTCGGACATCCGAAATCTGCCGATTTTCCGGAGAAACACACATGACTGCATCACCCGATCTCTCTACTGCCGTCGTCGACAGCGACGCCGAGCAACTGCGAAAACTGGGTTACACCTCCAACTTCAATCGCAGCATGAGCCTGTGGGAAAACTTCGCCCTGGGCTTCACTTATCTCTCGCCGGTCGTAGGGGTTTATACCCTCTTCGGCCTGTGCCTCGCCGCTGGCGGGCCACCGATGTTCTGGGCCTATCTGCTGGTCGGTTGCGGCCAGTTGCTGGTGTGCCTGATCTTTGGTGAAGTGGTGTCGCAGTTCCCGATTTCCGGTGGCGTTTACCCGTGGGCGCGTCGCCTTGTGGGCAAGCGCTGGGCGTGGATGGTCGGCTGGATCTACTCCATCGCGCTGTGCGTGACCATTGCCGCCGTAGCCGTCGGCGCCGGCCCGTACCTGGCCGCCATGCTCGGCTTTGAACCGAACAACAACACCAACATCGTCATTGCCCTGGTGCTGACGCTGTTTGCCACCCTGATCAACCTCAGCGGCACCAAGGTGCTGGCGCGCATTGCCATGTTCGGCTTCCTCTGTGAACTGGTGGGTGCAGTGATCGTCGGCGTCTACCTGCTGGTCTTCGAGCGCCATCAATCGATTGGCGTGCTGTTCAACACCTTCGACATCAGCATCGATGGCTCATACCTGCCGGCCTTCCTCACCGCTTCGCTGGCGGGCATGTTCCTCTACTACGGCTTCGAGGCCTGCGGCGACGTGGCCGAAGAAACCCCGAACCCGAGCAAGAAGATCCCGGTGGCCATGCGCATGACCATCTACATCGGCGGCATTGCGGCAATGTTCGCCTGTCTGGCACTGATCCTCGCCGTGCCAGACATGCAAGCGGTGATCGACGGCACCGACAAGGACCCGGTCGGCACCATCCTCAACAACGCCTTCGGCCCAATCGGTTCGAAAATGGTGATGGGCGTGGTGATGATTTCATTCATCTCCTGTGTCATCAGCCTGCAAGCGGCGGCGAGTCGCCTGTTGTACTCCTACGCCCGGGATGAAATGGTCATCGGCAGCCGACTGCTGAAGAAGATTTCTCCGACAACCCAGGTTCCGGTTGCCGCGCTGTTCGTGTCCGGCGTCCTGCCAGCGCTGATCATCATCCTCGGCTTCTTCCTGCAGGATGCAGTCGCCACCATCGTCAGCTTCGCCGCCATCGGCATCTACCTGGCCTTCCAGATGATCGTGCTCGCGGCGCTGTATGCCCGCCTCAAAGGCTGGAAACCGAGCGGCCAATTCACCCTCGGCGCCTGGGGCTGGGCAGTGAACATCGGCGCGCTGGTCTACGGCGTCGGCGCAATCATCAACATGGCCTGGCCACGGACGCCGGATGCGGCGTGGTACATCAACTACGCCATGGTCTTGAGCACCGCCATCGTCATTGGCCTGGGACTGCTCTACATGTGGATCGCCAAGCCGTATGACCACGGCACGGCACCTGCGGGGGATGCGTGGAAGGTTCGTCGGTAAAGTAAGTTGCCCCGGTGCCAATAGGTACCGGGGCTTGCAACAGGCGAGCATTTGGAAACAGTTATCGCGACACGCGGATGTAAAGGGCGAACATTCAGCCGCGGCAAATTTGCTGCGGTTGAACGATCCATTTCTTCAAAACCGCGAAACACTGCGCATCGCATCCACCAGATAACGCATCGCAATGCGATCACTCTCCGACAACTCGCGATAGCGCTCCACCAATTTCATTTCCTCGCTATTGAGCCGACGTCTGCGCCGGCCAGTAGATAGGCACGCAAAGATTCCCAGGATTTCGGTGATGCCTTGTACTTTCGACATGGACGATGTCCTTCTCTACGTCAAAGAAAACTTCAGATATTGCATCGCCCTACCCTTTTCAGTAGCACCCTGTGTCCACTGAAGCCCACCGGCCCGAAGGGCAGAAACCGGTCATGCCCATAGAATAGAAATTATCTGGGCGCTGAAAAGGGCTTTTTAGAGTAATTAGTCGAAAAACGCATAAATGCCCTATAAATCAGAAACCCCTGTCGGAAACGTTAACCGACATCTCTTGTTTCATTGCCGCGCCATCGTCACGCCATCAATCGTTTTTGCTGCGCAACCGAACGGTTTAAGCTATTCGTTATCTGTTTAAAGGCAGTTGCGTTTGGCCGAAGGCATGTCCGAACCGATATTTTTGATCCAGCAGTGCCAGGAACGGCGCGGGATCGTTCACGACAGGTTGTACTTATGCATCGCAGGAATTTGCTAAAAGCCTCCATGGCCATCGCCGCCTACTCCGGTTTGTCGGCCACCGGCCTGCTCGCTGCCGGTGCCTGGGCAAGCAATGGCACAGCGGACGGCGAAGCCCAGGCGTTCGACTTCGAAGCGCTGAAGGTCCAGGCCAAGCAACTGGCCAGCAACCGCTACCAGGATACCAAGCAGGTGCTGCCGCCCACCCTGGCGACCATGACCCCGCAGAATTTCAATGCCATTCGCTATGACGGCAAGCATTCGCTGTGGAATGACTTGAATGGCCAGTTGGATGTGCAGTTTTTCCATGTGGGCATGGGCTTTCGCCAGCCAGTGCGCATGTACAGCGTCGATCCCAAGAGCCACATGGCCCGCGAAGTGCATTTCCGTCCTTCGTTGTTCAACTATGAGAATACGTCCGTCGACACCCAGCAGCTCAAGGGCGACCTGGGATTTTCCGGGTTCAAGCTGTTCAAGGCGCCGGAACTGGACAAACACGACGTGGTGTCTTTCCTCGGCGCCAGCTATTTCCGAGCGGTAGACGCCACCGGCCAGTACGGCTTGTCGGCCCGCGGCCTGGCGATCGACACCTATGCGAAGAAGCGCGAAGAATTCCCCGACTTCACCAAGTTCTGGTTCGAGACGCCAGACAAGGACAGCACGCGCTTCGTGGTCTACGCCTTGCTCGATTCGCCGAGCGCGACCGGCGCCTACCGCTTTGACATCGATTGCCAGGCCGAACGCGTGGTGATGGAGGTCGACGCCCATGTCAACGCGCGCACCGCCATCGAACAACTGGGCATTGCGCCGATGACCAGCATGTTCAGTTGCGGCACCCACGAGCGCCGCATGTGCGACACCATTCACCCGCAAATCCACGACTCCGATCGCCTGGCGATGTGGCGCGGCAATGGCGAGTGGATCTGCCGCCCGCTGAACAATCCGGCCACCCTGCAATTCAACGCCTTCTCCGACAAGGACCCGAAAGGTTTCGGCCTGGTGCAGACCGATCACGAATTCGCCAGCTATCAGGATACTGTCGATTGGTACAGCCGACGCCCAAGCCTGTGGGTAGAACCGACGACCCCGTGGGGCGAAGGCTCTATCGATCTGCTGGAGATTCCTACCACCGGCGAGACCCTCGATAACATCGTTGCCTTCTGGACCCCGAAAAAGCCGGTGGCGGCCGGCGACTCTCTGAATTACGGCTACAAACTGTACTGGAGCGCCCTGCCACCCGTCGGCACGCCGCTGGCACGGGTCAACGCGACCCGTTCGGGCATGGGCGGTTTTACCGAAGGCTGGGCGCCGGGCGAGCATTACCCAGAGGTCTGGGCCCGTCGCTTCGCCGTGGACTTTACCGGTGGGGGCCTGGATCGCTTGCCTGCAGGCGCCGGGATAGAACCGGTGGTCACCTGTTCGAACGGAGAGGTGAAGGACTTCAACGTGCTGGTGCTCGATGACATCAAGGGCTACCGCATCACCTTTGACTGGTATCCGACCAACGACAGTGTCGAGCCAGTGGAGCTGCGCCTGTTCATTCGCACCAATGACCGGACGCTGAGTGAAACGTGGTTGTACCAGTACTTCCCGCCGGCACCGGACAAGCGCAAGTACAGCTGACGGAGAAAACAAAGCCCCGGTCAAATCGACCGGGGCTTTTGGTTTGCGACCTCACTCAATCCCGCAAATCCGACTCATGAATGGGTTGGTCACGATGGGTGGCGCGGTGATATTGCGCCGGCCAGATGGCTTTGCGCCCACCCAGGTCATCGTCGGCATGCAATGCCCAATAAGGATCACGCAACAGCTCACGAGCGAGGAAGATGATGTCCGCCTGGCAGGTGCGCAGGATATGTTCGGCCTGTGCAGGCTCAGTGATCATGCCCACCGTACCGGTAGCGATGCCTGACTCCTTGCGCACACGTTCGGCGAAGCGGGTCTGATAACCCGGACCCGTGGGGATTTCCGCGTTGACTGCCGTACCGCCTGACGAGACGTCGATGAGGTCCACACCCAAGTCCTTAAGGCGTCGCGCCAGCTCGACGGTTTCATCCGGGTTCCAGCCATCCTCCACCCAGTCGGTGGCGGACACCCGCACGAACAGCGGCAACTCTTCGGGCCAGACCTTGCGCACCGCTTCGGTGACCTGCAAGACCAGGCGAATGCGGTTTTCGAAGGAACCGCCGTACTGGTCACGCCGCTGATTACTCAGGGGCGAAAGAAACTGGTGCAGCAGATAGCCATGGGCCGCATGCACTTCGACCACCTTGAATCCTGCGGTCAACGCGCGCTTCGCCGAGTCGACAAAGGCCTGGATGACGTCAGCGATCTCGCCTTCGTCCAGCTGCTTGGGTTGTGTGTGTTGCGGGTCAAAGGCGATTGGCGACGGGCCAACCGGCAACCAGCCGCCCTCGTCAATCTTTACGCTGCCATGCTTGCCGAGCCAGGGTCGATAGGTACTGGCCTTGCGACCTGCGTGGGCCAGCTGGATGCCAGCAACGGCGCCTTGAGCGGCAATGAAACGGGTGATGCGTTGCAAGGGTTCGATTTGTTCATCGCTCCACAGGCCAAGGTCCTGGGCGGTGATTCGTCCGTCGGCCGTGACCGCCGTGGCTTCCGTAAAGACCAGTCCGGCGCCGCCGACGGCGCGACTACCGAGGTGGACCAGGTGCCAGTCATTGGCCAGGCCATCGACGCTCGAATACTGGCACATTGGCGATACCGCAATGCGATTGAGCAAGGTCAATTGACGCAGGGTGTAGGGTTCAAGCAGCAGACTCATGGGGCACCTCTCAAATCAGTGGGCAGGCTCCAGGGTTCTGTTTGAATAGTCGACGAGTGACATGAAAGGGATGCAGCACCCGCCCCCGCGGGCAAAAGATTGACAAGACGTCACAAGGATAATCAAGCAGTGCTTTAGAGCCTAGTCGACATCGGGGGATGTCGCCCCCTCTCCTGTAGGAGCGAGCATGTTCGCGATGGGGTCCCAGTCACCGCGGGGTGTCAGGTAGCCAGCGTCATCGTTGGCGACCATCGCGAGCATGCTCGCTCCTACAGGGCGGGTTCAACGGGGTTCGATGTGGGCGATCATCAGTTGCACGGTCTCATTGCCGCGAAACTCGTTGACGTCGAGTTTGTAAGCCAGCTCTACCCACTTGATGGTCGGGTTTGGCCAGACCTCACGGTCGATCCCGAAGGCAATGCCATCGAGCTTGACCGAGCCGCACTCGCTCCTGAGTACCACCTTGAGGTGCCGTTCACCGACGACACGCTGCTCGACCAACTGAAACACGCCATGAAACAGCGGCTCCGGGAAGTGCTGGCCCCAAGGCCCGGCGTGGCGTAATGCACGGGCCAGTTCGAGGTGGAATTCTTCGACCGCCAAAACCCCGTCCGACAGCAAACGCCCGGTCAGGTCTTCGTCGCGCAATTGCCGACGCACTTCGGCGTCGAAAGCTTCGGCGAACAATGGAAAATTCGCCTCCGGCAGCGTCAGGCCAGCGGCCATGGCATGACCACCGTACTTGGTGATCAGGTTCGGATGTTGCGCCGCCACCACGCTCAGGGCATCGCGAATATGAAAGCCCTGCACCGAACGCCCCGAGCCCTTGAGCAGCCCGTCGCCAGCATCGGCAAAGGCGATGGTCGGACGGAAATAACGCTCTTTCATGCGCGAGGCCAGGATGCCGATGACGCCCTGGTGCCATTCGGGATCGAACAGGCACAAACCGAATGGCATCGACTCCACCGGCAAATCCTTGAGCTGGGCCAACGCTTCACGCTGCATGCCCTGCTCGATGGATTTACGGTCCTGGTTCATCCCGTCCAGCTGCGCCGCCATCTCCCGCGCCAGCGCCACGTCTTCGGTCAGCAGGCATTCGATGCCCAGGCTCATGTCATCCAGTCGCCCGGCGGCGTTGAGGCGTGGACCAACGATAAACCCCAGGTCGGTGGAGGTGATGCGCGCATGATCACGCTTGGCCACTTCGAGAATCGCCTTGATCCCTGGCCGGGCACGTCCGGCGCGTATGCGTTCCAGGCCCTGATGCACCAGGATGCGGTTATTGGCATCCAGCGGCACCACGTCGGCCACGCTGCCCAGCGCCACCAGATCGAGCAATTCGCCAATGTTCGGCTGCGGCTTGCTGGCGTACCAGCCGAGTTCGCGCAAACGCGCGCGCAAGGCCATCAGCACGTAGAAAATCACCCCGACGCCGGCCAGCGCTTTGCTCGGGAATGTGCAACCGGGCTGGTTCGGATTGACGATGGCATCGGCCAGCGGCAGTTCATCGCCCGGCAAATGGTGGTCGGTGACCAACACGTTGAGCCCGGCCTTTTTCGCCGCGGCCACGCCTTCGACGCTAGAAATGCCGTTGTCCACGGTAATCAGCAACTGTGGCTGACGCTCCAGGGCCACGGCGACGATTTCCGGGGTCAGGCCGTAGCCGTAGTCGAATCGGTTGGGCACCAGATAGTCGACATGCGCCGCACCCAACAAGCGCAAGCCCAGGGTGCCCACGGTACTGGCGGTGGCACCGTCGGCATCGAAGTCGCCAACGATCAGGATCCTCTGGCGCTGCTGGAGTGCGGTCACCAGCAGATCCACCGCTGCCTCGATGCCCTTGAGCTGCTGGAACGGAATCAACCGTGCCAGGCTTTTGTCCAGTTCGGCTTCGGATTGCACGCCCCGCGCTGCGTACAGCCGGGTCAGCAGCGGTGGGATATCACCGAGAAATGGCAGGGTGTCGGGCAGCTGGCGAGGTTCGATGCGCATGGGGTGACAGGGGCTTCTCTTCAATACGTAGGATAAAACCGGTGAGGCAGCGACTGATCAGCCGCGTTCGCCCAACAGCCACTGCAACTGGACTTCATGCTGGCCGCGGTCGTCGGTGACGAAAATCGTCCCTTCGCTGATCATCACGTCCCACTTGATCACCCGGGGCATGTCTTTGGCCAGGGTTTCCAGGACTTCCTGAGGGACCGCTGCGATGTTGACGTTTTTCAGGTTCTTGATCGCCGGGATCACCTTGCCTTCCCACACGCGCAGGCTGCCGTAGGCCAGCAGGCTGGTGCGTTCGGTGCGGCGCGAGCACCAGGTCAGGCGATCGGCGTCCGGCTGGCCGACTTCGATCCAGTGCAGGACGCGATCATCCAGGCTCTTTTCCCACAACGCTGGTTCATCCACGTCCGACAGGCCACGGCCGAACGACAGTTGCTCGTTGTACCAGAGGGCGTAGGCCAGCAGGCGCACGGTCATGCGCTCTTCGGTTTCCGAAGGGTGGCGGGCGATGGTCTGCTTGACGGACTCGTAGACGCTGCGATCGAGGTCGGTGAGGTTCAGTTCAAACTTGTAGGTCGTGGACGGCTGGGCCATGAACGGGCTTCTTGATACGTGGAAAGGCGGCAAGTCTAACCGATGCAGCCACCAATCAACGAATAGAAGGCGATCTCCCTTGGGCGCCTGACAGTCGGCTATGTTAAAACTCTGTACTCGCTCAACCCTTGTCCAACAGGAGCCCGCATGCCGTCCTCTGCCAAACCGCTCTCAGGTCTGAAAGTCATCGAATTGGGTACCTTGATCGCCGGCCCGTTCGCCTCGCGCATTTGCGCTGAATTCGGTGCCGATGTGGTCAAGGTCGAGTCGCCGGACGGCGGCGATCCATTGCGCAAATGGCGCAAGTTGTACGAGGGCACCTCGCTGTGGTGGTTCGTCCAGGCACGCAATAAAAAGTCGCTGACGCTCAACCTCAAGCATCCGGACGGCCAGGCGATCCTGAAGAAACTGCTCAGTGAAGCGGACATCCTGATCGAGAACTTCCGCCCCGGCGTACTGGAAAAGCTTGGCCTGGGCTGGGACGTCCTGCATGCACTGAATCCAAAGCTGGTCATGGTGCGGCTCTCTGGCTTCGGCCAGACCGGCCCGATGAAGGATCAACCCGGGTTTGGCGCAGTCGGCGAATCCATGGGCGGCCTGCGCTACATCACCGGGTTCGAGGATCGGCCGCCGGTGCGCACCGGGATCTCCATCGGTGACTCGATTGCCGCGCTGTGGGGCGTGATCGGTGCCCTCATGGCCCTGCGTCACCGCGAGGTCAATGGCGGTCAGGGGCAAGTAGTGGACGTGGCGCTGTACGAGGCGATCTTCGCCATGATGGAAAGCATGGTGCCGGAGTTCGACGTGTTCGGCTTCATCCGCGAGCGCACCGGCAACATCATGCCGGGCATCACGCCCTCTTCGATCCACACCAGTGCCGATGGCAAGCATGTGCAGATCGGCGCCAATGGCGATGCCATCTTCAAGCGTTTCATGCTGCTCATTGGCCGGGAAGACCTGGCCAACGATCCGCTGCTGGCCAGCAACGACGGCCGCGACAGCCGTCGCGACGAAATCTACGGGGTCATCGATCGCTGGGTCAATTCACTGCCCCTGGACACCGTCATCGAGCGTTTGAACCAGGCCGACGTACCGGCCAGCCGGATCTTCAGCGCCGAAGACATGTTCAGCGATCCTCAGTACCTCGCCCGGGAAATGTTCCTGCAGGCCAAGCTGCCCGATGGCAAGGACTTCAAGATGCCAGGGATCGTGCCGAAACTCTCAGAGACACCCGGTGATTGTGAATGGGTCGGCCCGCAACTGGGTGAGCACAATGCCCAGGTACTCCAGGAACTTGGCTATGACGCGTCGCAGATCACACAACTGCGCAAAGACGGAGCCATCTGAGCTCAAGCGTTTGTTTGCGCGACTCATCAAGCCCGGCCTGCTGTTGGCCGGGCGACGCCTGCGCGCATTGGCGAGCCTGGCCCTGATCGTTACGCTGGCCTCGCCCGTGTCCGCGCAGCCCAAGGAATCCCTGGTCTGGCTGAAACGCGATCTACCGCCGCTGTTCATTTTCAACGGACCGGAAAAAGGCCAGGGGGTCATCGATCAATTGCTCCGGCAGCTGATCGCCGGCATGCCGCAGTACCGGCACAGCGTGATGAAGGTCAATCGTGCCCGTGGCTTGCAAATGCTTCACGAACCCTCCCTCACCTGCGATGCGGCGCTGAACTGGAGCAAGGAGCGCGAAAGCTGGATCGCATTTTCCCTGCCGGTCTTTCGCGCCATGAGCAATGGCCTGGCCGTGCGCAGCAACGATCGGGAGATACTGACGCCGTTCCTCAAGGATGGAGAGGTAGACCTGGCGGCCCTGTTGGCCACCGGCAACGTGACCTTGGGCATTGTTGCCGAACGCAACTATGGCGAATACCTTGACGCCCTGCTCAAACAGGCGCCGGGCAAGGCGCTGACGCTTCATTACGGCAATGACGCCTTGGGCAGCCTGCTGCAAATGCAACGCCTGGGACGCCTGCAGTTGCTGTTGGGCTATCGCCCGGAGATTCGCTATCAGGCGCGACAACAAGGGATCGCGGAAGAGGAGCTGCAGTTCTATCCGGTTCGTGGCACCGGCAGATACCTGTCCGGCTACATCGGCTGCACCAATACGCCCCAGGGACGGCAGGCGATCATCGAGATCAACCAATTGCTGCGCGCCCTGCCCCGAGACCATTTGAGCGAGGCGTATGCCGGCTGGCTCGACCCGCAAAGCCGCAGCGACTACCTGCGAGAAGCCCGGGAATTTTTCGAGCATCAGGACGGCTACTGACAATTGCCAGGCAAAAAGAAACCCCGAGAAGTGGGGAGACGACTCGGGGTTAAACGTGGTCTTTCAAAGACCAGTAACAGCAAGCGACAAGCACCGGAGCACAATGCTTGATCCCGCTGTTACTGGATCTGACGATGAGGATGCAGGAAGGTTCCCACAACCGGCCATTCAATTTCGGCTAGCCACCAACTTGTCCTGTGCCGCATTGCGCAACGCTGCGATAACGCAGGGCTCCAGGCGTCCTTCGGCAATCAGCACATCGCGGTGCAGACCGTCGACGACATCCGTCAACTGACGCTTGTCGGCCAACTGCGCCTGATTGAACACCCGATCGACCACTATGGCACCGATTGCATTCTTCAAGGTCACCCGGCATTCGCCATGTATGCCTGACGGGGTCAACGTCACCTGGTACGGGCTCAGAGCCTCACCGAGCAATAGACTGATACTTTCCATCCGATCACCACTCAATAGTCCGAAAACAAAGTGCCTGGGGCGTGTGTACTGTAAATGACCGCTGGGCCGAGTAGAAAGTTCTGAAAACCGCGTGCAGGTGAGCCTGCGCCTGCGGTCGATAGAGCATGCACGGCGAAGATGACAGGGAAAAAACATCAGCCTTACACCTGTCCGGCCAAACGGCGCCTCCAGCGTAGCGAGAGCAAACCACACAGGCTGGCGGCCAACAGGCCCCAGCCAGCCCATGGGGCAAATTGCTGCCAGGCTGTCGGGAGGGGATCGCCATTGAGCCACTTCGAACGCAAGGCACGTAGTTCAGCGGGAGGAAAAGCCTCGAGGGCCTTGTTGAGGATACTGAGCAGTTGCGATTGGCCTTTGCGTACCGTCAGGTAGTCCGGGTCCCACTGGGCTTCCACGATTTGCCCCACCTGAAGCTGGCCCAAGGGCAAGAGTCGTGCGCCTGTTTCGCTTTCGATGGTGGCATGGGCCTCCCCGCTTTCCACCAGCGCGCGGGCTTGCGCATAGGTCTTGACCGAACGCAACTCGATGCTGGGGTGGTCACGACGAATCACCGCCTCCAGCACATGCCGGGTCGGCAGTACCAACACGCGCTTGGCCAACTGCTGCAGTGACTCGACCTGCGGTGCCCCGGCCCGCCCGACAAACACCCAGCCAGAGCCGCCATAGGAATGGCTGAAATCCAGGAACACCTTGCGCTCGTCATTCATTGCCAGCGTCGTGCTCATGTCCGCTTCTGCGCGCTCCAGGCTTTGAAGCATATGCTCGATGGAGAATGACTCGACATGGACAAAACGCAGCCCCGTCATGGCGCTGATGCGATCGAGCATGTCCCTGTTAAGACCGCTCCACTGGCCCTGTTCATTCTTGAACAGGTAGCGCGGGTATTCCAGCGACGCTACCTTGACGGGCGGTTGCCCGGCAATCCATTCAAGTTCCAGGGCATCCAGCGCGATCCGCACACCGGCGCCCGCCTTTGCCGGTTCACGAGCCGGTTCAGGCGCGGCGATTGCCCACTGAGCCATGATGCCCAGGACACTGAGCAATAGCAGCCAGCACGCCGCTGGCCTGGATTGTCTGTAAACCGGCATTGCCACTTCCTTGCAGAACCGCTCGCCCCTCTCCGTGGGCGAATCCTGTTGGCAAGTGTGGCATGCAAAAACAACAAAGCCCGTCAGGAGACGGGCTTTGTTGTGTGACAGGGTTTGCCCGTTACAAAGGCTTACCGCGGTTACCGTGTTGGCTGACGAAGGCCTGCACGGCCTTCAGGTCATTCGGCAATACGGTGCAGCGCTCGTCTCTTTCAAACAAATCAGAAAGATGTGCAGGCAGCTCGAGGGCTTTTCCTACACCGGCTTTTTCCACGGCGTCCGGGAATTTGACCGGATGGGCCGTGCCCAGGATCACCATCGGGATATCCAGGCTGCGACGGCATTCGCGTGCGGCCTTGACGCCGATCGCGGTGTGCGGGTCCAGCACTTCACCGGTCTGTTCAAAGACCTCGGCGATGGTTTCGCAGGTTTGCTCATCGTCCACGGCCAGCGAGTCGAACAGTTTGCGCGCTTCCGTCCAGCGCTCCTGCTCGACGCTGAAACCGCCGCCCTGCTTGAAGCTGTCCATCAGCCCGGCAATCGCCGCGCCGTTGCGACCGTGCAGGTCGAACAGCAGGCGTTCGAAGTTCGAGGACACCATGATGTCCATCGACGGCGACAGGGTCGCGTGCAGCGTTTCCTTGACGTACTGGTTGCCGCTCATGAAGCGGTGCAGGATGTCGTTACGGTTGGTGGCGACGATCAACTGGTTGATCGGCAGGCCCATGTTGCGTGCCAGGTAGCCGGCGAAGATGTCGCCGAAGTTACCGGTTGGCACCGAGAACGCCACCGAGCGCGCCGGACCGCCCAGTTGCAGGGCTGCGTGGAAGTAGTAGACGATCTGGGCCATGATCCGCGCCCAGTTGATCGAGTTTACCGCCACCAGGCGTGTGCCCTTGAGGAAGCCCTGGTCGGCGAAGCTCGCCTTGACCATTTCCTGGCAGTCATCGAAGTTGCCTTCGATGGCGATGTTGTGGATGTTCTCGCCGAAAATGGTCGTCATCTGCCGACGCTGCACTTCGGACACACGGTTGTGTGGGTGCAGGATGAAGATGTCGACGTTTTCGCAGTGCTTGCAACCTTCGATGGCCGCCGAGCCGGTATCGCCGGAAGTGGCGCCAACGATCACCACGCGCTCGCCGCGTTTTTCCAGCACGTAGTCGAGCAGGCGCCCGAGCAGTTGCAGGGCGAAGTCCTTGAACGCCAGGGTCGGGCCGTGGAACAGCTCCAGCACCCATTCGTTGCCGTTCAACTGACGCAGCGGCGCGACGGCGCTGTGGGCAAACACACCGTAGGTTTCTTCAAGGATCTTTTTGAAATCGGCATCCGGGATGCTGCCGGTGACGAACGGACGCATAACGCGGAAGGCCAGCTCGTGATACGGCAGGCCGGCCCAGGAAGCGATTTCTTCCTGGGTGAAACGTGGCAGGTTTTCCGGGACGTACAGACCGCCGTCGGTGGCAAGGCCTGCCAGCAGGACGTCTTCGAAATTCAGGGCCGGTGCCTGGCCGCGGGTACTGATGTAACGCATGACTGACTCCATTGGGACAGTGTTCGCAATGCCGGGCGCCGGTCACGGCGCCCGGTAATCGATAACGGCTTAGTTCAGGTGCTCGACGCGAATCCGCACTACCGGGCCAACCACGCCCTGGAGCGCTTCCAGTGCCTCGATGGCGTCGTTGATACGCTGTTCCACCACACGGTGGGTCAGCAGGATCATCGGCACCAGGCCATCGTGCTCCTCGGCTTCCTTCTGCATGATCGACTCGATGTTGATGCCACGCTCGGACAGGATGCTGCCCACCTGGGCCAGGACGCCCGGATGATCCTTGGCCTGGATCCGCAGGTAGTACGCGCTTTCGCAGGCATCGATCGGCAGGATCGGGTGCGCCGACAGCGAGTCCGGCTGGAACGCCAGGTGCGGTACGCGGTTTTCCGGGTCCGAGGTCATGGCGCGAACCACGTCCACCAGGTCGGCAATCACCGACGAAGCGGTCGGCTCCATGCCGGCGCCCGCGCCGTAGAACAGGGTCGAACCGGCGGCGTCGCCGTTGACCATCACCGCGTTCATCACGCCGTTGACGTTGGCGATCAGGCGATCGGCCGGGATCAGCGTCGGGTGCACGCGCAGCTCGATACCGGCCGCGGTGCTGCGCGCCACGCCCAGGTGCTTGATGCGGTAGCCCAAGGCTTCGGCGTAATTCACGTCAGCGGTGGTCAGCTTGGTGATGCCTTCGGTGTAGGCCTTGTCGAACTGCAACGGGATGCCGAAGGCAATGGACGCCAGGATCGTCAGTTTGTGCGCCGCATCGATACCTTCGACGTCGAAGGTCGGGTCGGCTTCGGCGTAGCCCAGGGCTTGGGCTTCGGCCAACACGTCTTCGAAGGTACGGCCTTTCTCCCGCATCTCGGTGAGAATGAAGTTGCCGGTGCCGTTGATGATGCCAGCCACCCAGTTGATGCGGTTGGCGGACAGGCCTTCACGGATCGCCTTGATCACCGGGATGCCGCCGGCCACGGCCGCTTCGAACGCAACGATCACGCCCTTCTCGCGTGCCTTGGCGAAAATTTCATTACCGTGAACGGCGATAAGCGCCTTGTTCGCGGTGACCACATGCTTGCCATTCTCGATGGCCTTGAGTACCAGCTCGCGGGCAACGGTGTAGCCGCCCATCAGCTCTATGACGATGTCGATCTCAGGGTTCGTGGCCACTTCGAAGACATCGGTGGTAATCGCAATACCGGTCGTTTGGAACTGAGGCTTTGGCGTGCGCGTGGCAATTTGTGCCACTTCGATTCCACGCCCGGCACGACGAGCAATTTCCTCGGCGTTGCGCTGAAGTACGTTGAAGGTACCGCCACCGACGGTCCCTAACCCACAGATGCCTACTTTGACCGGTTTCACTGTGAACTCCCCATAAAACGGCCGACTCGAGGCCGGCCGTGAAAACAGCCGCATGCTCGCGGCTCACTATTGATGGCCCGACTGAGCTGCCGTCGGACCACACGCGTCAAAGGCTGACTAGAATTACTTGGCGCCCAGCGCCAGTTTGGCGACTTGTGGCGCTGGCTGGTAGCCCGGAATGACCTGACCGTCCGCCAAAACGATGGCCGGTGTGCCGTTCACACCAATCGACTGGCCGAGGGCGAACTGCTTGGACACCGGGTTATCGCACTTGGCGGCCTTGATTTCCTTGCCATCGACCATTTTGTCCATGGCGGCTTTCTTGTCTTTGGAGCACCAGACCGCCTGCAACTGCTCGTCACCCGGCGAACCCAGGCCCTGGCGCGGAAACGCAACATAGCGCACTTCGATGCCGCGCTTGTTCAGTTCAGGCACTTCGGCGTGCAGTTTATGGCAGTACGGGCAGGTGGTGTCGGTGAACACGGTGATGTGCGACTTGGTTTCACCAATGGCCGGGTACACCACGGTTTCCGCGACAGGGATCGCATTGACCAGTTTGGAAACGCCCAGGCGTTCGGTCTTCTCGGTCAGGTTGACCGGCTTGCCGTCCTTGAGCTGGAACATGTAGCCCTGGACGACGTACTGGCCGTCAGCACTGGCGTACAGCACGCGGCTGCCCTGGAGCTTGACTTCATACAGGCCCGGCAGCGGGCTGGCGGAAATACTTTCCACCGGAACTTCGAGCTGGAGGTTTTCCAGGCTTTTACGAATGGCTTTATCGGCCGCGTCATCGGCGACGGCAAAGGTGCTGACCAACGCAATGGCGGCGGCGGCGAAAATCTGGGTCAGACGCATGAGAACTCCTGAAGGCGGACAAATGGGACGCTCAGAACGCCCGTGCCGAAACACCGGGTCATAAACGCCCATCGTGCAAACCGGCAAAGCCTACCACATAAGGCTCGCGTGGCCGACTCCCGGTGATACAAGGCATCGCAGACCGTTTTTCTGTGGGAGCGAGCCTGCTTGCGAAAGCAGTGTGCCAGCCAAAGATGGTGTAGCGGGTCCACCGCATTCGCGAGCAGGCTCGCTCCCACAGGGGACAACATTAGCCTCGAGGGTGGTGTTTGGCGTGCAGGTCCTGCAAACGCGCCCGGGCGACGTGGGTATAGATCTGCGTGGTCGACAGGTCGCTGTGGCCGAGCAGCATCTGCACCACCCGCAGGTCCGCACCGTGGTTGAGCAGATGCGTGGCGAACGCATGGCGCAAGGTGTGCGGCGACAGCGACTTGCCGATCCCGGCAACCTTGGCCTGGTGCTTGATCCGGTGCCAGAACGTCTGGCGGGTCATCTGCTCGCCGCGCTGGCTGGGGAACAGCACATCGCTGGGCCGCCCGCCGAGCAACTCGCCGCGACCATCGCGCAGATAACGTTCGACCCAGACAATCGCCTCCTCGCCCATCGGCACCAGCCGCTCCTTGCTGCCCTTGCCCATCACCCGCAACACGCCCTGGCGCAGGTTGACCTGCTCCAGCGTCAGGCTGATCAGCTCTGTCACCCGCAGGCCACAGGCATAGAGCACTTCGAGCATGGCGCGGTCGCGCTGGCCGATGGCTTCGCTTAAATCCGGCGCCTTGAGCAAGGCTTCGACGTCAGCTTCCGACAGGGATTTGGGCAAGGGCCTGCCCAACTGCGGCATGTCCACGCGCAAGGTCGGATCGATGGCGATCAGCTTTTCCCGCAGCAGATAGCGATAAAAGCCGCGCACACCCGAGAGAAATCGCGCCGTGGATCGGGGTTTGTAGTTCTGTTCCAGACGCCAGGCCAGGTGATCGAGAATCAATTCTCGACCGGCATTGACCAGTTCCAGGCCCTTCTCCTGCAGCCAGCCGTTGAACAGGGCCAGATCGCTGCGATAGGCATCGCGGGTGTTGTCGGACAGGCCTTTTTCCAGCCAGAGAGCGTCGAGGAACTGGTCTATCAGGGGGTGATCGATGGCGGGCATAAAGGCTCAGGTGGGACCGGCAACACGGTCAACGAAGATAAATCGCGGGCAACAAAAAAGCAGCCCGTAGGCTGCTTTTTTCTGCATCGGAAGCTGGACTTAAGCCAGTTTTTCCTTGATGCGAGCTGCTTTACCCGACAGGTCACGCAGGTAGTACAGCTTGGCTTTACGTACGTCACCGCGACGCTTGACAGCCATGCTGTCGATTTGCGGGGAGTAGGTCTGGAAAGTACGCTCTACGCCAACACCGTTGGAGATCTTACGCACGGTGAATGCACTGTTAACGCCGCGGTTACGCTTGGCGATTACAACGCCTTCGAACGCTTGCAGACGCGAACGGTCGCCTTCCTTCACTTTCACCTGAACGACAATGGTGTCGCCCGGGGCAAAGGTAGGGATCTCTTTGGTCATCTGCTCTGCTTCGAGTGCAAGGATGATTTTGTTAGTCATGCTGTGCTCCTAAGGTAAATCGTCGGATCTACCATCGATACGTTGTTAACTATCGTCCCGCTCGCGGATGTATTCCTCGAGCAGCTTCTTCTCTTCTCCAGAAAGCGAGCGGCTTTCCAGAAGATCGACGCGTCGTTCAAAGGTCCGACCAAGGGACTGCTTTAAACGCCAACGCCGGATGTGCGCGTGATTGCCACTTAGCAATACGTCGGGAACACGCTGATCCGCATACACCTCCGGTCGGGTGTAGTGCGGGCAATCCAGCAAACCATCCGTAAAGGAATCTTCCTCGGCGGAGTCCGCATGCCCTAAAGCTCCAGGCAGCAGTCGTGTAACCGCATCGATCAGGACCATCGCCGGCAGCTCGCCGCCAGACAGTACATAGTCGCCAATCGACCACTCTTCATCGACATGAGCATCAATAAAACGCTCGTCAATGCCTTCATAACGACCGGCAATCAGGATCAATGCATCCAGATTCGCCAACTCGCGTACCGCCGACTGAGTCAGTTGACGGCCTTGGGGGGACAGGTAAATCACCTTCGCTCCCTCCCCGGCGGCTGCCTTGGCCTCGACCAGAGCATCTTCCAGGGGCTTGATCTTCATCACCATGCCCGGACCACCGCCAAAAGGGCGATCATCCACAGTGTGATGTCGATCCGTCGTGTAGTCTCGCGGGTTCCAACAGGTGAGCTGCAACAGCCCCTGTTTCACCGCCCGACTGGTGATGCCGTACTCGCTGATGGCGGAGAACATCTCGGGAAACAAACTGATCACTTCTACGCGCAAATTAGCCACGCTTAGAAATCCGCATCCCAATCCACCTTCATCTCACCTGCGGCCAGGTCGACGGCCAACACGCATTGCTCGGTATAGGGCAACAGGCGTTCGCGATCATCCAGGCTGCCAGCGCAAGGCTTGACCACCATTACATCATTGGCGCCGGTTTCCAGAAGATGATCGATTTTCCCGAACAGTTGCCCGTGGGTATCGATGACCTTCAAACCTTCCAGCTGGTACCAGTAGTACTCGCCGTCGGTCAATTCAGGGAACAGGTTGCGCGGCACGCAGATCTCATAACCGGCCAGAAGACGCGCTTCTTCACGATCATCAAGACCCTTGAGCTTTGCGACCAGGAACTTGTCGTTCCCGCGTCCGCTGACCAGCTCTACCTGCTTTACATTGCCGTCACGCTTGAGCGTCCAGGTTTTGTAATCCAGCAGGTTCTTAATCGGATCAGTAAAGGAATACACCTTCACTTCGCCGCGAACGCCGTGAACCGAGTAAATCTTGCCGATAACGATCAAATCATCAGCAGCAGCTGGCGTCGCGTTCATATTGCTCAGGCCGCAGCCTTAGCAGATTCCTTCAACAACTGAGCAACGCGCTCAGAAGGTTGTGCACCAACGCTCAGCCAGTAGGCTACGCGCTCTTGGTTCACGGACAGACGAACTTCTTGACCACGAGCAACAGGGTTGAAGAAACCAACCTGTTCCTTGTGCGAACCGTCGCGCGGGTTGCGGCTGTCGGTTACGGTCAAGTGGTAAAACGGGCGCTTTTTGGAGCCGCCAAGGGCAAGACGGATTGTTAGCATGTGAACATCGTTCCTGTAGTCGGTGCTGCAAATCTAAAGGCACAGCGGGCATGGGTGCCCGAAAGGCCGCATATTCTAAGGAATATCCGGACTTTTGCAAATGACTTTTTCCGGCTGCCTTTCGGCCGCCATCAAGATTTGCTATAGAGCCGTCGGTAAAAACGGCCGGTCAGCTCCCGCCAAGTGCGGGTTTGCTGTGAATCCCACGTCCGTGTGGGCTGCGCAAGAGCAAGCCCTTGCGCGAATTCTTTACATTTTTGGCATGCCGCCGCCGGGCAACATACCGCCCATGCCGCGCATCATCTTGGCCATTCCGCCTTTGGCGGTGAATTTCTTCATCATCTTCTGCATCTGCTTGTGCTGCTTGATCAAGCGACCGATGTCCTGCACCTGGGTGCCGGAACCCATGGCGATACGACGCTTGCGCGAACCACTGATCAGCTCAGGGTCACGGCGCTCGGCCGGGGTCATGGAGTTGATGATGGCTTCCATTTGCTTGAACTGTTTCTCTGCCGCGCTCTGGGCATTGCCCATTTGCGCCAGGTTCACACCGCCCATGTTCGGCAGTTTGTCCATGAGGCCGCCGAGGCCGCCCATGTTCTTCATCTGTTGCAGCTGGTCACGGAAGTCTTCGAGGTCGAAGCCCTTGCCCTTCTTCAGCTTCTTGGCCAGCTTGTCGGCCTTGTCCTTGTCGAGGGTCGCTTCCGCCTGCTCGATGAGGCTGAGCACGTCGCCCATGCCGAGGATGCGCGAGGCAATACGCTCCGGGTGGAACGGGTCGAGCGCTTCGCTCTTCTCACCCATACCGATGAACTTGATCGGCTTGCCGGTGATGGCACGCACCGACAGGGCGGCACCGCCACGGGCGTCGCCGTCGACCTTGGTCAGGATCACGCCGGTCAGTGGCAGCGCATCGCCGAAGGCCTTGGCCGTGTTGGCGGCGTCCTGGCCGGTCATGGCATCGACCACGAACAATGTTTCGACCGGATTGATCGCGGCGTGCAACGCCTTGATCTCACCCATCATCTCTTCATCGATGTGCAGGCGGCCGGCGGTATCGACGATGACCACGTCGATGAATTTGAGTTTTGCTTCCTTGATAGCCGCCTGCGCGATCGCGACCGGCTTCTGGCTCAGGTCGGACGGGAAGAAGGTAACACCGACTTCACCCGCGAGCATTTCCAGCTGCTTGATCGCCGCTGGGCGATAAACGTCCGCGGACACGACCATGACCGACTTTTTCTTGCGCTCTTTAAGGAAGCGCGCAAGTTTGCCGGCGGTGGTGGTTTTACCAGCACCCTGCAAACCGGCCATCAGGATGACCGCTGGCGGCACGGCGCTCAGGTTCAGGTCTTCGTTGGCCGCGCCCATCAGGCTTTCGAGTTCGGCCTGGACGATCTTCACGAAGGCCTGGCCCGGCGTCAGGCTGCGCGACACCTCGGTGCCGACAGCGCGTTCCTTGACCGAATTGACGAAGTCCTTGACCACCGGCAGGGCGACGTCGGCTTCGAGCAACGCCATGCGCACTTCGCGCAGGGTGTCTTTGATGTTGTCTTCGGTCAGCTTCGCCTTGCCGGTGACATGGCGCAGCGTCTGCGAGAGACGGTCGGTTAAGTTTTCAAACATTGCGCGATCCTTTCAGGCCCTGTGTAGACCGGGATAATGGCGGCCCAGACCGGACTAAACGTGTGCTCGGCGAGCCTGCGGCGTGGGCAGGTCGCGGATTATAGCGAAGACTGCGTCTGGCGGACACCTCGCACTTTCGTGTCGCGTGGGTTCTATGCCAAACTCAGCGCCTTTCGGGCTTGCCTAACAGGACTTATGCTCCCCTTGTCACCCAGTTTGCTTGCTACCCTCGCCGCCGCCTGCTTATACGCCGCTGCGACCTTCTATCAAGGCACTCGCCTGGCCACCGGAGCCAAGGCCAACAAGCGCCTGCTGGTTACGCTCGGCGTGCTGGCGGTGCTGGCCCACAGCGCCAGCCTGGTGACCCACCTGCTGACCCCGATTGGCCTGGGCCTGGATTTTTTCAGTGCCGCCAGCCTGATTGCCGCTGCGGTCATCGCCCTGACGCTGCTGGCCTGCTCACGCATTCCGGTGGAAAACCTGCTGGTGCTGCTGTTCCCCCTGGGTGCATTGACCGCGCTGCTGGCACAGTTCGCACCCACCGGTACTGTGCAAATCATCGACGAGGAGCCAGGCATTCTCGCCCACATCCTGTTGTCGATCCTCGCCTATGGCATGTTCACCATTGCAGTGTTCCAGTCGCTACTGCTGCTGCTCCAGGATCATCAACTCAAGCACAAGCATCCCTCCGGGCTGATCAAGAACTTCCCGCCACTGCAAACCATGGAGAGCCTGCTGTTCGGCTTCCTTTGGGCCGGCTGGACACTGTTGTCGCTGTCGCTGATCTCCGGCTGGCTGTTTGTCGACAACCTGTTCGCCCAGCACCTGGTGCACAAGACCCTGCTGGCCTGCCTGGCCTGGATCGTCTTCAGCGTGCTGCTCTGGGGCCGTAACCACCTTGGCTGGCGAGGTCACAAGGCCATTCGCTGGACCCTGGCCGGTTTCTGCCTGTTGATGCTGGCGTATTTCGGCAGCAAGCTGGTTCGTGAATACATCCTGCACATCTGACGGGCGGCAATAATGGACGACTTGCCCATAGGGCCGATGCTTGCAGTAGTAGCCTTGCTGATATTGTGGTCGGGGCTGTTTACTGCCATAGAAGCCGCGCAGCAGCACCTGCTGGCCCAGCGCAATGCATCGCGCGCCAGCGACAAACCGCTGGCCAGGTTGAGCTTCCCCCTTGTCAGCCTGATCTTCTGCAATACCCTGTGCCGCGCCCTGGTCATGGTCATCTGTACCCTGCTGGCGATTTTTACCTGGGCTGAAAACGGCCCGTGGCTGGCGTGTGCGGGCGCCGGCGCCCTTCTGTTGATCCTGGCCGACTACCTGCCGCGAGCCCTCGCCACCCGTCATCCGGACGCAATCCTGGCCCTGGGCAACAACTTGCTGGCCATCCCCCTGAAGCTTGTATATCCGGCAGCGTGGCTGCTCAATGCCATCAGCCAGTTGCTGTTGCGCCCGTTCGCTCGCAAAGCCAATGTCGTGCAACAGAGCGAAGACGAGCCCGTACCGCCGCGGCACGACCCTCACGGCCATCAAGAGCATGCTGTCAGCCGTCCGCACGCGCTGCCGGGCATCCATGCACTGGATAACATCACGGTCAACGACATCCTGGTGCCGCGCAGCGAGGTCGACGGGATCAACCTCGACGACCCGATCGAAGACATCATCGAGCAACTGCGCCACAACCAGCGCACCCGCCTGCCGGTGTTCCACAGCGACATCAACCAAGTGGAAGCGGTGCTCAATACCCGGCAAATCGGCCATTTGCTACCCGACGGCAGCCTGACCCTGGAAGCCTTGCTGGCGGCCTGTCGCGAACCCTACTTCGTCCCTGAAAGCACCCCGCTGCAATTGCAATTGCTGAACTTCCACAAGCAACAGCGGCGCGTGGGCATGGTGGTCGACGAATATGGCGAAGTCCTGGGTATCGTCACCCTCGAAGACATTCTCGAAGAAATCGTCGGTGAATTCGAAAGCCAGCAAAGCCAGGACAACCCACACATCCATCCACAGGCCGATGGCCGCCTGGTGATCGACGGTGCCGCCTCGATCCGCGACTTGAACAAGAGCCTCGGCTGGCACCTGCCCAGCGACGGCCCGAAAACCCTGAACGGCCTGGTGACCGAAGCGCTGGAAACCATCCCGGACTGTCCGGTATGCCTGAAAATCGGCCGCTATCGCCTGGAAATTCTCGAAACCGAGGACAACCGTGTCACGCGGGTGCTGATCTGGCACAACAGTTCTGTACCGGCAGTTGCATCAGTCCAATAACCGTTAAAAGATCGCAGGCTGCGATCTTTTTTGCACTTGTTGAATCGTTAGCCACCTTCCTATAATCGAACGGCTTACCCAAGCCTCGCCGTCCCGTGCTTACCCTGCACATCGCAAGTTCCGGCCTGACCATCAGACACGCCCGCTACAAACCGACGCCTGCTCCGACCTGGAACGGCGACCCGCGCCTGCACCCACATCCCTGGGTAACCGACCATAATAATTCGCTCCACTGGGGCACATGACAGTCAGGGATTACCGCATGACGACCAGCACGACCTACAACGACGCCACACCCGCACCGGTGAACTCCGCCAGCCGCGTGGCCACCGCGAGCTTCATCGGCACGGCCATCGAGTTCTACGACTTCTACGTCTATGCCACCGCAGCCGCGCTGGTGATTGGCCCGGTGTTCTTTCCACAGACCTCCGGCACGGCCCAGATGCTCTCGGCCTTCCTCACATTCGGCATCGCCTTCCTGGCACGACCGCTGGGTTCGGCGTTGTTCGGGCACTTTGGCGACCGCATCGGCCGTAAATCGACCCTCGTGGCCTCCCTGTTGTTGATGGGTGTGTGCACCACGCTGATCGGCGTGCTCCCGGGTTACGACAGTATTGGGGCCTGGGCACCGATCCTGCTGTGCGTGCTGCGCTTCGGCCAGGGCCTGGGACTGGGCGGCGAATGGGGCGGTGCCGCCTTGCTCGCCACGGAAAATGCCCCGAAGGGCAAGCGCGCCTGGTTCGGCATGTTCCCGCAATTGGGCCCCTCCATCGGCTTCCTCGCGGCCAACGGCCTGTTCCTGACCTTGGCCATGACGCTGGATGATCAACAGTTCCGCTCCTGGGGCTGGCGGATTCCGTTCCTGCTCAGCGCGGCGTTGGTGATGGTCGGCCTGTACGTGCGACTCAAACTCCACGAAACACCGGTGTTCGCCAACGCCATGGCGCGCCAGGAACGGGTGAAGATCCCGCTGGTGGAACTGTTCAGCCAATACTGGGTACCGGTATTGCTGGGGGCCGGTTCGATGGTGGTGTGTTATGCGCTGTTCTACATCTCGACCGTTTTCTCGCTGAGTTACGGCGTGGCGACGCTCGGCTACAGCCGCGAAACCTTCCTCGGCCTGCTGTGCTTCGCGGTGCTGTTCATGGCCGCGGCCACGCCGCTCTCAGCCTTGGCCAGCGACCGTTACGGGCGCAAACCGGTGCTGATCGTCGGCGGTGTGCTGGCGATCCTCTCGGGCTTTTTGATGGAGCCTCTGCTGACGCAAGGTTCGACCTGGAGCGTGGCGCTGTTCCTGTGCATCGAACTGTTTCTGATGGGCGTGACGTTTGCGCCGATGGGCGCGCTGCTGCCAGAGCTGTTCCCGACCCACGTGCGATACACCGGCGCCTCGGCAGCGTACAACCTGGGCGGGATCGTCGGGGCTTCGGCGGCACCTTTCTTTGCGCAGAAACTGGTGGCGATGGGCGGACTGAGTTACGTCGGCGGGTATGTGTCGGGGGCGGCGGTGCTGAGCCTGATCGCCGTGCTGTGCCTGAAGGAAACGCGCAATAACGACCTGAATCGAGTCTCATAAGAGCGTAGGAACGATCAGAAGCTTCGCGAGCAGGCTCGCTCCCACATGGTTCTGGTGTACACCGATCCAATGTGGGAGCGAGCCTGCTCGCGAATGCCGCGCCGCGGTTAGAGCTCTACCACAACTGCCTGGGATGCGCGGGTTGCCTTGGCACGAGCCGCCTCGATCGACTCATCCCGCGCCAGCGCCACACCCATCCGGCGCTGGCCATTCACTTCAGGCTTGCCAAACAGACGCAATGCCGTATCCGGCTCGCTCAACGCTGCACCCAGGTTGGCAAACGCGGTCTGGGTCGACTGCCCTTCCACCAGGATCACCGACGAAGCCGACGGGCCGAACTGACGGATCAGCGGAATCGGCAGCCCCAGGATCGCCCGTGCATGCAGGGCGAATTGCGACAGGTCCTGTGAAATCAACGTCACCAGACCGGTGTCGTGCGGACGCGGCGACACTTCGCTGAACCACACCTGATCACCCTTGATGAATAGCTCGACGCCAAACAGGCCACGGCCACCCAAGGCCTCTGTCACCGCCTTGGCCACGCGCTCGGATTCCGCCAGCGCCACCGGGCTCATGGCCTGAGGCTGCCAGCTTTCCTGGTAATCGCCTTTCTCCTGGCGATGACCGACCGGTGCACAGAAGGTGGTGCCACCGACGTGACGCACGGTCAGCAAGGTAATCTCATAATCGAAATCGATGAAACCTTCGATGATCACCCGGCCTTTACCGGCACGACCGCCTTCCTGGGCATAATCCCAGGCCTTCTTCACGTCATCGACGCTGCGCAGCAGGCTCTGGCCCTTGCCCGACGAGCTCATGACAGGCTTGACCACGCAGGGGAAACCGAGGTCTTCGACGGCCTTGCTGTAATCCTCGAAGGTGTCGGCGAAGTGGTAAGGCGAGGTCGGCAGGTCCAGCTCTTCGGCGGCCAGGCGACGGATGCCCTCGCGGTTCATGGTCAGCTGTGCGGCCCGCGCGGTGGGGATCACGGTGAAGCCTTCGGACTCCAGTTCCACCAGGGTCGCGGTGGCAATGGCTTCGATTTCCGGCACGATGAAGTGCGGCTGCTCGGCTTCGATGACCGCGCGCAGTGCCGCGCCATCAAGCATGTTGATCACGTGGCTGCGATGCGCCACCTGCATGGCCGGCGCATTGGCGTAGCGATCCACGGCAATCACTTCAACGCCCAGGCGTTGCAGCTCGATCACCACTTCCTTACCCAGTTCGCCACAGCCACACATCAATACGCGGGTCGCGGTGGGCGACAATGGAGTTCCGATACGGGTCATCTCAAGTCCTCAAGAAGCGGATCATCGAGGGATGCGGCGCCTGGCGCGCTTCCCATGGGGAGAAAGCGCGGCATTTTACATGAACCGCAGGGTTTGGCTTCAGCTGACGAGTGCCTGCTTGCGCAAGCGCCAGGCCATGATCAGCCATACCGCCGTGACGCCGGCGAACTTGGACCCCAGTGCGGTGAGAATCACCCCCGGGGTCAGCGCGTCGATCATGCCGAAGAAGATAAACGTATCGAGCGGAATGCTCAGGGCTGAACTTATCCACAGTCGATCGTGCAACGGGCGCCGGGTGATGCTGAACACCAGCCAGTCGATGCACTCCGACACGGCAAATGCCGTGGCGCTGGCCAGGGCGATAGAGGGATCGGAGGTGATGTACGACAACACCAGCGCCGCCAACATCGCCGCGATTGCGCCGTGACCGAAGCGGATTTGCACCATGTCGCGCAACACGAACACCAGGCCGCCCCAGGCCGACCAGATGATGTCCAGGTGCGGGGCAGTGGAGAAGGCGTAGTTGATCAGCACGACGCTGCCGATATAGGCGATCAGGAAGAACATGGAGGCACCTGTCAATTTGGCGCACAGGGTACTTCAACCAAACGCCAAATCAAAAGATCGCAGCCTGCGGCAGCTCCTACACGGGATCAAATGTAGGAGCTGCCGCAGGCTGCGATCTTTTGATCTTATCGGCCGGGTGTCTTGCCGATCATCCACACCAACCCACTGGCCTTGGCCCGCTCATGGCACAACGCCAACACCGTGCGGCGCTCGTCGTTGCTCATGCGGCTCCAGCGGGTGATTTCCTCTACCGTGCGCTGACAGCCCGTGCAAATGTCATCGTCGTCCAGTGCGCAGATATTCACACAAGGCGATGCAACCGGGCGTTCGGGAGTGCTCATTCTTCCTGCTCAGCCAGGTCGCGTGCATAGCGCTGTGAGTTATGCACATAGTGGGCGGCGCTGGCCTCCAGCATCTTTTTCTGCTGTTCGGTCAGCTCGCGCACCACTTTGCCGGGGGAACCCATGACCAGCGAACCGTCGGGTATTTCCTTGCCTTCGCCGATCAGCGAATTGGCGCCGATGATGCAGTTCTTGCCGATTTTCGCGCCGTTGAGGATCACCGCATTGATACCGATCAGGCTGTAGTCACCCACGGTGCAGCCGTGCAGCATGGCGTTGTGGCCGATGGTCACGCCGGTGCCGATGGTGAGCGGGTAACCCATGTCGGTATGCATCACGGTGCCATCCTGGACGTTGCTGTCCTTGCCGATCAGGATCAGCTCGTTGTCGCCCCGCAACACGGCGTTGAACCAGACGTTGGCGCCCTCTTCCAGTTTGACCTTGCCCACCAGCACGGCGTTGGGAGCGACCCAGCTCTGTGGATGGGTCTCGACACGGGCGTCGCCCAGGCGGTATTTCATCTTGTTGTCCTCAAGGCTCAGGCAGCGGCGTGTTCAAGCCATTCGAGTGATGGCTTCAGGTATTGATAAAGCTTTTAGGTGGTAGATGCAGGCTGATTTTCGCGTCATAGAGCAGATTGATCAACTCGACAATCATGATCGCCGTCAGGCCCCAGATCTTGAATTCACCATAGCGATAACTCGGCACGTACCAGCTTCGTCCCTGGTAATCGATGCGATGGGTGTGCTCGCGCGGGTCTTCGCGAAAGAACTCCAAGGGCACACTGAACACGGCGGCGATCTCGGCATCGTTGGCCCGGTACTCGACAAAATCCGGAATCACCCCGACATAAGGTGTGACCTTGATGCCGTGCAGGGAGATCAACGGGCTCAGCGGTCCGATCACTTCGACCAGGCCCGGTGGCAGGCCGATTTCTTCTTCGGCTTCGCGCAGCGCGGTAAAAACCAGGTCGGGGTCTTCAGGGTCGCGGCGACCACCGGGAAAGGCGACTTCGCCACCATGGGTCGACAGCCCGCTGGCGCGCAGGGTCAATACCAGTTCCGGCTCGTCACTGCGGGTGATCGGCACCAGGACGGCGGCCTCTGGGAAACGTCGGTCGGTCTCCAACGTACGCGGTGTGTGGTGACTTACCCGATGCAGTAGCTCGTCCAGCATGAGTGTTCTCGATCAGTGCCTTACCCTGCATCATGCACCAATCGCTCCGGTCGCCCAACCCCCCGGACAGTGGCATGTCGCGAAACGACAACTTGCCGACAGCCACCACCGCACGCCAAGATAGGCGCAGCATTCAGGAACCCAAGCATGAAATTTTGCAGTCAGTGCGGCAACCCGGTGACCCAACGCATTCCCGAGGGCGATTCACGCCTGCGTTTTGTCTGCGACAGCTGTCACGCCATTCACTACCAGAACCCCAACATCGTCGCCGGTTGCGTCGCGACCTGGGGCACCCAGGTCCTGTTGTGCCGCCGCGCCATCGAGCCGCGCCGGGGCTATTGGACCCTGCCCGCCGGTTTCATGGAAAACGGTGAGACCATCGAGCAGGCGGCCATTCGCGAGACGGCCGAGGAAGCCTGCGCCCGAGTGCGCAACCTGAGCATCTATACGTTGATCGATGTGCCGCACATCAGCCAGGTGCACGTGTTCTTCCGCGCCGAGTTGGCGGACCTGGATTTTGCCGCCGGTATAGAGAGCCTGGAGGTGCAACTATTCGACGAAGCCGACATCCCTTGGGACGAGCTGGCTTTCCGCACGGTGGGCCGTACCTTAGAATGCTTCTTCGCTGACCGGAAGACCGAAGTCTATCCCGTGCGGTCCGAATCAATCCCGCCGCTGGTTCAGTCTGTCATCACTTGATGTCATCTTGGTATCATCACCCGGCGCACACAGATCGTCCGAACTCGGCCCGGACCTTCGGCAGCGCCTGCAAAAACACCTATAAATAGATATATGGTCGCGACACCTCTTGGGGAATCGTTTCAATGCGCTGGTTGCTTGCCCTGTTCTGCTTGTCGTTCATCACGGTGTCCCAGGCTACTGCCATGGAGCCCCTGGATGGCAAGGTCATCGAGAAAATCCTGGTTCTCAAGTCGGCCCATCAATTGCAGTTGATCAATGACGGCAAGCCGTTCAAGACCTATCGCATTTCCCTGGGTAAACGGCCCAAGGGCCCCAAGCTGATGGAAGGCGACAAACGCACACCAGAAGGTTTCTACTGGATCGACTGGCGCAAGGTCAGCGACCGCTTCAACCTGGCGATGCACATTTCCTACCCGAATATCACTGATTCCGCCCGCTCACGCCGTGAAGGCGTCGATCCCGGCGGCATGATCATGATCCACGGCACCCCCGACACCGAGGAAAACCCCGAGCACCTGTTCCACACCCTGGACTGGACCGACGGTTGCATTGCCATGCGCAACATGGACATGCGTGAAATCTGGAACCTGGTACCGGACGGCACGATGATCGAGATTCGCCCTTGATTTGACGAATGAGCGTTCCCATACCGTGGGAACGCTGCCCGTTTTGCCCTGCGCGCCATGCGTGTTACAGACTGATCCCCAGGACCTGTCCAGATCCTGAACGCTCCCCGAATATCCCCTCCCCCATTGAAACCACCCTCGGCCTGCCCCATCTAAGACCCATACCCCATTGCGCAGGTGCCCCATGAGCGACCAGCAAGCATTCCCCGAAGACCCCAGCGAATACGCCGACCCGGAACACGCCGAACACCACCACACCGGCAAGGGCCTCGCCCTGCCCGGCCAGAACCTGCCGGATAAGGTCTACATCATTCCGATTCACAACCGCCCTTTCTTCCCGGCCCAGGTGCTGCCGGTCATCGTCAATGAAGAACCCTGGGCTGAAACCCTCGACCTGGTCGCCAAATCCGAGCATCACTCCCTGGCCCTGTTCTACATGGACACGCCCCAGGAAGACCCGCGCCATTTTGATACCTCGGCGCTGCCGCTCTACGGCACCCTGGTCAAGGTGCATCACGCCAGTCGCGAAAACGGCAAATTGCAATTCGTCGCCCAGGGCCTGACCCGTGTGCGCCTCAAGACCTGGCTCAAGCACCACCGCCCGCCGTACCTGGTGGAAGTCGAGTACCCGCACCAGCCCACCGAGCCGACCGACGAGGTCAAGGCCTACGGGATGGCGCTGATCAATGCGATCAAGGAACTGCTGCCCCTCAATCCGCTGTACAGCGAAGAGCTGAAGAACTACCTCAACCGCTTCAGCCCCAACGATCCATCGCCGTTGACCGACTTTGCCGCCGCACTGACGTCGGCGACCGGCAGCGAACTGCAGGAAGTGCTCGACTGCGTGCCCATGCTCAAGCGCATGGAAAAAGTCCTGCCAATGCTGCGCAAGGAGGTCGAGGTCGCACGCCTGCAAAAAGAGATTTCCGCCGAGGTGAACCGCAAGATCGGCGAACATCAGCGCGAATTCTTCCTCAAGGAACAACTCAAGGTCATCCAGCAGGAGCTGGGGCTGACCAAGGACGATCGCAGCGCCGACATCGAACAATTCGAGCAACGGCTGGCCGGCAAGGTGCTGCCAGCGCAGGCGCAGAAGCGCATCGAAGAGGAGATGAACAAGCTGTCGATCCTCGAGACCGGCTCACCGGAGTACGCGGTCACGCGCAACTACCTTGACTGGGCGACTTCGGTGCCTTGGGGTGTGTACGGCGAGGACAAGCTGGACCTCAAGCACGCGCGCAAGGTGCTGGACAACCACCATGCCGGCCTCGACGATATCAAGGACCGCATCCTCGAGTTCCTCGCGGTCGGTGCCTACAAGGGTGAAATCAGCGGCTCCATCGTGCTGCTGGTGGGACCGCCGGGCGTGGGCAAGACCAGCGTCGGCAAATCCATCGCCGAATCCCTCGGTCGACCGTTCTACCGCTTCAGCCTCGGCGGCATGCGCGACGAAGCGGAAATCAAGGGGCACCGCCGTACCTACATCGGTGCGATGCCGGGCAAACTCGTGCAAGCGCTGAAAGACGTCGAAGTGATGAACCCGGTGATCATGCTCGACGAAATCGACAAGATGGGCCAAAGCTACCAGGGCGACCCGGCCTCGGCGTTGCTGGAAACCCTCGACCCGGAGCAGAACGTCGAATTCCTCGACCACTACCTGGACCTGCGCCTGGACCTGTCGAAGGTGCTGTTCGTCTGCACCGCCAACACCCTGGATTCGATTCCCGGCCCCCTGTTGGACCGGATGGAAGTCATCCGCCTGTCGGGTTACATCACCGAAGAGAAAATCGCCATCGCCAAACGCCACCTATGGCCCAAACAGCTTGAGAAGGCCGGGGTCTCGAAAGGCAGCCTGAGCATCAGCGACAGTGCCCTCAGAGCGCTGATCGACGGTTATGCCCGTGAAGCCGGCGTTCGCCAGCTGGAGAAAAATCTCGGCAAACTGGTGCGTAAAGCCGTGGTGAAGCTGCTCGAAGATCCAGGCGCGGCGATCAAATTTGGTCCGAAAGACCTCGAAGCTTCATTGGGCAAACCCGTATTCCGTAATGAACAAGTACTGTCCGGGACGGGAGTAATCACCGGCCTGGCCTGGACCAGCATGGGCGGTGCAACCCTGCCGATCGAAGCCACGCGCATTCATACCCTCAATCGCGGTTTCAAGCTCACCGGGCAACTGGGCGAGGTGATGAAAGAGTCCGCGGAAATTGCCTACAGCTACGTCAGCTCCAATCTGAAGTCGTTTGGCGGTGATCCGAAATTCTTCGACGAAGCCTTCGTGCACCTCCATGTGCCGGAAGGCGCCACTCCAAAAGACGGCCCGAGCGCTGGCGTGACCATGGCCAGTGCCCTGTTGTCGCTCGCACGCAACCAGCCGCCGAAAAAAGGCGTGGCCATGACCGGCGAACTGACGTTGACCGGGCATGTACTGCCGATTGGCGGGGTTCGGGAGAAGGTGATTGCAGCGCGGCGGCAGAAGATTTTCGAGCTGATCTTGCCGGAGCCCAACCGTGGCAGCTTTGAAGAACTGCCGGACTACCTCAAGGAAGGGATTACCGTGCACTTTGCCAAGCGATTTGCGGATGTGGCGAAGGTGTTGTTCTAGTCACACGCTGAAGTGGCCAGAGCCTGCTCTGGCCACTTCACACATGATTTTCTGAACAGCTATCGCGATCGGATATAAAAAACTGTCATTAATGACAGTGTCAAACCCATTATTAATGTCCTAGCCTGTCACTCGACTACCCGACCATCTTCAAGGGACGAGCACATTATGTCGACTGATAATACTCAGCGCGGGACGAAGGCTAGCGGTTATTTCGAATGGACTATCAAAGAAGAAAAATTCTATACCGACCAAATTTATATAACGCACGAAAGACTTAACATGGAAATTAACGGTTATATCGATTTTGCGGGCTCGAACCAAAAAATAATGACAGTTCTTATCGATCCCAACACCCCTGGCGGGGAGCAAACGTTTGATCCTCAATCATGGCTAAAGTCAGTGAGTTACCAAACTGAAAGCGGATTGGCTTATGCCATTAGCGGGACATACACTGCCACTCTCAACCACCTCACTAAACAGCACAAGTTATCGTTCGACTTACTGTTTGGTGGCGGTCAATCCATTCAATGTGAGCTCGACGTCAGCGAGTAGATACTTAATCCGCTTATATGCGCACCACTGACGCCAGAGCCTGTACGCTAGCAGTTCCTCGACCCGGCTCTGGTCACATTTTGTCTCATCTTCAGTTATGCTCGCCGTTCGTCGTGAATGCCGGAGCCGCTGACCCCATGTCCCCCACCCGCCTGCTTGTTCCCCTCGCCCTCGCCTTGCTGGCCGCCTGTGCCACGCAATCGAAACACAACGTGACCGTGGAAAAACAAAGCGAATGCCCGGTGCAGCTCACCAGCGGACAGAACCTGATCCTGACCCTGCCCAGCAATCCGACTACGGGTTACCGCTGGTCGATCCAGGACTCGGCCGGTGGCGTGTTGCGCGCGCTCAGCCCTGAGGTCTACAGCAACCCGGAAGATGCCGGCGTCGTGGGTGCTGCCGGCGTTTCGACCTGGCGATTCCAGGCGTTCGCCCCCGGCACTGGACGCTTACGCTTGACCTCGCAACAACCTTGGGCACCGGAAGTGCTTCCGGTGGACGCTTTCGACTGCGCCATTTCGGTCAACTGACCATGGGCTGGCTGATTCTGGCGCTGATGGGCGCAGTGACTTTTCTCTATGGCCTGAGCGTGCACGCTGCGCTGCTCTGCCTGTTGGTCAAGCCGCTGCCTGTCCTGGCCCTGCTCGGCTGGCTGCACGACGCACCACCCGGCGAGTATCGGCGCTGGATCAGTCTTGGACTGATTTTCTCCCTGGTCGGCGACGTGTTGCTGGCATGGCCGGGGGATTTGTTTGTGTTCGGCCTCGGGGCGTTTCTCGTCGCCCACCTGGCTTATCTGAAAGCTTATTTAACGGACTGCAGACGGTTGGCCCTGTTGCCACTGGTTTTGGCCCTCGGGGTCGGCGCGGTTCTGCTGGGGATACTGATTGCCCACGATCTCGGGCCTTTGCTGATTCCGGTGATCGTCTATGGCCTGGCGATCAGCGCCATGCTCTGGCGCTCACTGGCGCGCCTGGGTACCGATGTGCCCAAGCGTTCGGCGCTGCTTGCGGCAGCCGGAGCCGTGGCGTTCGTGTTTTCCGATAGCGTGATTGGTATCAGCCGCTTTGTGGTGCCGTTTGATGCGGCGCCGTACGTGATCATCCTCAGTTATTGGCTGGGGCAATGGGGCATCACGGCATCGGCGTTCGATCAAAAACTGCGTTAGATCGCGAAGGGACGCAAAGCGTCCCGGACGGCATTCCCACGCAGAGCGTGGGAACGATCAATTCATACATTGTCATTAATGTCTTTTGAAACCTGTTAGTTCGAATAGTCGCCCGGACCGCTCGCAGGCCGTACATTCAAGATTCCAACAATCCTTGAAGAGACAGGCCCCATGGATATCCAGCAACGAAGAAGTTTTGTCGACAGTCGCATCCATGTTGAAATGAAATTCCGCCAGTGCTGTCAGAAAAATTATCTGAGTGCCACCTTTCAGGATCGCGAGGAGTTCAACTCAGAGGAGTTTTACATCAGCGTCGGCTCCCGGGAAATATTGGCTGTTTTCAAAGCGGGAGAAAAAGACACCCCTGAAGACCGCGCTTTCGATATCTACATCCCTAAAAACATCGAAACCGGTTACTACGAATTAAACTCACCGGATCAACGGATAGAAATCGCCTTGACTGAAAAATTCCCGACTTACACCAGTTACTGGGCATTCAAGGGCGCAATGAATCTGGTCGTTAACGCTGACAAGCAAGAATACTCCGGCACATTCAATGTCAGCTTCAAGGACAAACAAAACCGTGAGTTTGTATCCCAAGCCAAATTTGCTTTTTCTGTGGAAGCTTGAATACAGGTAACCGACGGAGCCGTGTCGTTCGTGTGTTCCGATAGCGTGATGGGTATCAGCCGCTGTGTGAGCGTGGGGGCGAGCAAAGCGTCAGTCCCGTCGGTTTATCAGACAACCCGCGCATCCCCGCGCCAACTTGGCTAAAATGCCGGCCTTTTCCACCGACACCGCCGGAACCGCCGTGAGCAAAGAATCCGATCGCCTTTTCGCCCAGCCTTTGGCCCAGGTGCCTGACTTCGCCTTCAACGAGGACGTGGTGCGGGTGTTCCCGGACATGATCAAGCGCTCGGTGCCGGGTTATCCGACCATTGTCGAAAACCTCGGTGTGCTTGCCGCACAATTCGCCCAGCCCAACACTGTGCTCTACGACCTCGGCTCGTCCCTGGGCGCTGTGACTCAGGCGCTGCGTCGACATGTGCGCACTGACGGCTGCCGTGTCATCGCTGTGGATAACTCCGCGGCAATGGTCGAACGATGCCGTGAGTACCTCAACGGCCAGGACTCGATGTTCCAGGAGTTGCTGCCGGTGGAAGTGATCGAAGGTGACATCCTCGCCCTCGAATTCCAGCCTGCCTCGGTGGTGGCGCTGAACTTCACCCTGCAATTCATTGCTCCGGATCAGCGCAGCGCGCTGCTGTCGCGCATCCACCAGTCCCTGTTGCCCGGTGGTGCACTGATTCTCTCGGAAAAACTGCGGTTTGAAGACGAGCAGGAGCACGCCTTGCTCACCGATCTGCACGTCGCCTTCAAGCGCGCCAACGGCTATAGCGAACTGGAAATCGCCCAGAAGCGCAGCGCCATCGAAAACGTCATGAAGCCCGACAGCCTCGAAGAACACCGCGAACGCCTGTTGGCCGCCGGGTTCTCGAAAGTCGTGCCGTGGTTCCAGTGTCTTAACTTTGCCTCGTTGATTGCCTTGCCATGATTGATCTGTCCCCCCTCGCCCGCCGCCTGGCTGGCACACCGCTGGCCGAATGGGCCAACACACTGCAGGCGCAACTCGACAAGAAAATGGAGAAAGGTCACGGCGACCTGGAGCGCTGGCAAAGCGCGCTGGATGCCTTGCCTCAGATCCAGCCAAGCGAAATCGACCTGTTGAACGGTTTGAAGCTGGACACCGATTGCGACGATGAAACCCGTGCGAAGATGCGCACCGCGCTGATGGGCTTGTCGCCGTGGCGCAAAGGCCCCTTCGATCTGTTTGGCGTGCATGTCGACACCGAATGGCGTTCGGACTGGAAGTGGTCGCGCGTCGCCCCGCACCTGGACCTCAAGGGCAAGCGCATCCTCGATGTCGGCTGCGGCAATGGCTACTACATGTGGCGCATGCTCGGCGCAGGGGCCGACAGCGTAATCGGTGTCGATCCCAACTGGTTATTCTTCTGCCAGTTCCAGGCGGTGCAACGTTACCTGGCCGAGCCGAATGCCTGGCACCTGCCATTTCCTTTCGAAGACCTGCCGCCGAACCTGGAAGGCTTCGACACCGTATTTTCGATGGGTGTGTTCTACCACCGCCGTTCGCCGATCGAGCACTTGCTGGCGCTGAAGGATTGCCTGGTCAAGGGCGGCGAACTGGTACTGGAGACGCTGGTGGTCGAAGGCGACAAACATCAAGTGCTGGTGCCGGAAGACCGTTATGCGCAGATGCGCAACGTATGGTTCCTGCCGTCGGTGCCGGCGCTGGAGTTGTGGCTGCGCCGTGCCGGGTTCACTGATGTGAAATGCGTGGACGTGAGCGTGACTACGGTTGAGGAACAGCGCGGCACGGAATGGATGAAGTATCAGTCGCTGAGCGACTTCCTCGATCCGCAAGATCACAGCAAGACCATCGAAGGCCTGCCGGCGCCGATGCGGGCTGTCATCGTCGCCCGCAAATAACCCCCCGCCGCCCCTGCCGATGAAGATCAAATGTGGGAGCGGGCTTGCTCGCGAATGCGGTGAGTCAGCCAACATCTCTGTTGAATGTTAAATCGCATTCGCGAGCAAGCCCGCTCCCACAGGGTTTAGTGTTCAGTCTGAAGGTTTGGCTCTACGGGCCTTGAAGAACTCGCTGAGCACGGCCCCGCACTCCTCGGCCAACACCCCACCTTCATACAACACCCGGTGATTCAAAAAGCCCTGGGTAAAAAACTGCCCCTGGCTCTGCACAATCCCGGCCTTGGGTTCCAGCGCGCCATACACCACCCGTGCAATCCGCGAATGCACGATCAGCCCGGCGCACATGCTGCACGGTTCCAGCGTCACATACAGCGTGCTGCCCGGCAGTCGATAGTTGCTGACGGCTAGCGCGGCAGCGCGGATCGCGACCATCTCGGCATGGGCACTCGGATCGTTGCCGCTGATGGGGCAGTTGAAGCCGCGACCGATGATTTCACCGTCCTGCACCAGCACCGCACCCACGGGCACTTCGCCCAACGCGGCACCTTGAGCGGCGAGGGCAAGGGCTTCGCGCATGAAGTCGCGATCACGGCTGCGGTCGATGATCGCGGCGGGACGTATCTGACGCATTACGCCACCTCGATCGCGGCCATCAGGCCGGTTTCCATGTGATCAATCACATGGCAATGGAACATCCACACCCCGGGGTTATCCGCCACCAGCGCCACTTGCGCGCGCTCGTTCTTACCCAGCAAATACGTGTCGGTAAAATACGGGATGACCTTGTGCCGATTCGAGGCGATGACCTTGAAGCTCATGCCATGCAGGTGAATCGGGTGTTGATATTGAGTCATGTTCTTCAATTCGAAAATGTAGCTCTTGCCCTTCTCGAGCTTGGCAATCGGGCGGTCGGCGCAGGTTTTGTCCGTAATGTCCCAGGCTTTGCCATTGATCTGCCACAGGCTTGGCGGCTTGCCGTTGTCGACATTCACCGACACCGACCCCACCCATTCGAAATTGAAGTTGAGTTTCTCGGCATTGGCCAGGTCCGGTTCGGCCACCGGGTTGGCGGGCAGAGCCGCAGGCCATGTAGTCGGCGCGTCGGTGTTGGCCACGGAGCGCAGCGTGCCCAAGCGAACCGGGCCGTTGCGCAGGGACAACTCTTCACCCGCCGGCGGCGCTTTGATCGCCAGGCAAATACGCATGCCTGGGCCGAGCCAGTACTCCTTGCCCAGCGGGCGCGGTTCGACGGGATTGCCGTCCAGCGCATAGATCTGCGCTTCGACACCCGGAATATTGAGGCGGTAGGTCAACGTGTTATCGAGGTTAAGCACCCGCATCCGGGTGATCTGCCCGGCGGGCAAGTCGATGATCGCTTGCGGGACACCGTTGATGGTCGACAGGCGCCCCGCCGTACCGCCTCGGGCGGCTTCGCGAGGAATGCTGAAGTCGACAAAAGCGCCCTGCTCATCGACATGCCAGCTCTTCAAGCTCAAGGTTTTCTCGTACTTGAAACCTGTCGGCTCGCGCTCCTCGACGATCAACGGGCCGACCAGACCGCGCCCGAGTTCTTCGCTGCTGCTCACATGGGGGTGATACCAGTAGCTGCCGGCATCGGGCACGCGGAATTTGTAGTCGAAGTATTCACCGGGCAATACCGGCAACTGCGACACGTACGGCACACCGTCCATCTCCAGCGGCAGGCGAATGCCATGCCAGTGGATGGTCGTCGCCACTGGCAGGTGGTTGATGAACCGCACCCGCAGCCATTCGCCCTGGCGCACGCGCAACTCGGTGCCCGGCGCCGACGGGCCGAATGCCCAGGCCTCGGTCTTGTGCCCGGCCACCAGTTCGACGTCCAGCGGCGCGGCGATCAGCTCATAGTCATGGCCCGCCTCAGCGTCGGCCATCCTGCCCAGCCAGTACCGCGACGCGCCCCCTGCTCCGACACCAACGACAACAAGACCGGCCAGGCCACCGAGGATTTGGCGACGGGTAAAGGACATGAACTCAACTACCTCACTTGAACGCGGCAGGCCCTGGGCCCGCAAAAGGCGAATACGATACACCCGCAATTGTGAAAGAAACAGCAAAGCAGGCATGATCCCGGGCCGCAGGCAGGGCATGAATGCAAAAAGCCGCGTGAACTCACGTTCACACGGCTTTTTATCCAGCGATCAACCCCTCAGGGCTGGTACGGGATCACTCCCACTCAATCGTCGCTGGCGGCTTGCTCGACACGTCGTAGGTGACGCGGGAGATGCCTTCGATTTCATTGATGATGCGGCCGCTGACGGTTTCCAGCAGCTCGTAAGGCAGGTGTGCCCAACGCGCGGTCATGAAGTCGATGGTTTCCACGGCACGCAGGGCCACGACCCAGGCGTAACGACGGCCATCACCCACCACGCCAACCGATTTCACCGGCTGGAACACCACGAACGCCTGGCTGACCTTGTGGTACCAGTCGGCCTTGCGCAGTTCTTCGATGAAGATGTGGTCGGCACGACGCAGCAGGTCGGCGTACTCCTTCTTCACTTCGCCGAGGATGCGCACGCCCAGGCCCGGGCCCGGGAACGGGTGACGGTAGACCATGTCGTACGGCAGGCCCAGTTCCAGGCCCAGGCGACGGACTTCGTCCTTGAACAGCTCACGCAGCGGTTCAACCAGCTTAAGGTTCATTTCTTCCGGCAGGCCGCCCACATTGTGGTGCGACTTGATCACGTGGGCCTTGCCGCTTTTCGCGCCAGCCGACTCGATCACGTCCGGGTAGATGGTGCCTTGGGCCAGGTACTTGATGTTGTCCAGCTTGCAGGATTCGGCATCGAACACGTCGATGAAGGTACGGCCGATGATCTTGCGCTTCTTCTCTGGGTCGGCTTCGCCGGCCAGGTTGTCGAGGAACTGGTCCTCGGCGTTGGCGCGGATCACCTTGACGCCCATGTTCTCGGCAAACATGGCCATCACTTGCTCGCCTTCGTGCAGGCGCAGCAGGCCGTTGTCGACGAAAACGCAGGTCAGTTGGTCGCCGATGGCCTTGTGCAGCAGTGCGGCAACCACGGACGAGTCCACGCCGCCGGACAGGCCGAGCAGTACGTTGTCGGTGCCAACCTGGGCGCGAACCTGGGCGATGGCGTCTTCAGCGATCTTCGACGGGGTCCACAACGCTTCGCACTCGCAGATGTCGAGGATGAAGCGCGACAGGATGCGACCGCCCTGCTTGGTGTGGGTCACTTCCGGGTGGAACTGCACGCCGTAGTAACGACGCTCGTCGCTGAACATGCCAGCGATAGGGCAGCTCGGGGTGCTGGCCAGGATGTGGAAATCTTCCGGCATTCTGGTGACCTTGTCACCGTGGCTCATCCATACGTCGAGGCCAAACAGGCCATCGGCGTCGATGTGGTCTTCGATGCCGTCGAGCAGGCGGCTCTTGCCAACCACGTCTACGCGGGCATAACCGAACTCACGCAGGTCGGAACCTTCAACCTTGCCGCCCAGTTGCTCGGCCATGGTCTGCATGCCGTAGCAGATACCGAAGACTGGCACGCCCAGGTCGAACACTGCTTGCGGGCAGCGAGGGCTGTCGGCTTCGTGCACGGACTCGGGGCCGCCGGCGAGGATCACGCCTTTTGGAGCGAATTCGCGAATGGCTTCCTCGTCCATGTCGAACGGATGCAGTTCGCAGTAAACGCCGATTTCACGCACGCGGCGGGCAATCAGCTGGGTGTACTGGGAACCGAAATCGAGGATCAGGATGCGGTGAGCGTGAATGTCGAGGGCCATGATTCAGTCTCGTCTAAGTAATTCAGAAACAGTCGTGATTCAGAAACAACTCGGGGCTGAATAGAACAGCCCCGGTTGCTTAACGATTTGCTTGAAGCCTCAACCTACGCGGTAGTTTGGCGCTTCCTTGGTGATCTGTACGTCGTGGACGTGGGACTCGGCCATGCCAGCACCGGTGATCCGCACGAACTCAGGCTTGGTGCGCATTTCTTCGATGTCGGCACTGCCGGTGTAACCCATCGAGGAACGCAGGCCGCCCATCAGTTGATGGATGATGGCGCTCAGGGTGCCCTTGTACGGCACACGCCCTTCGATACCTTCCGGAACCAGCTTCTCGGCACCCGCGGAGGAGTCCTGGAAGTAACGGTCGGAGGAACCCTGGGCCTGGGACATGGCGCCCAGCGAACCCATGCCGCGATAAGCCTTGTACGAACGGCCCTGGAACAGTTCGATCTCGCCTGGCGCTTCTTCGGTACCGGCGAACATCGAGCCCATCATCACGCAGGAAGCACCGGCCACGATGGCCTTGGACAGGTCACCGGAGAAACGGATGCCGCCGTCGGCGATCAATGGAACGCCAGTGCCTTCGAGGGCAGCGGCGACGTTGGCGATGGCACTGATTTGCGGCACGCCGACACCGGCGACGATACGGGTGGTGCAGATCGAGCCAGGGCCGATACCGACCTTGACTGCGTCAGCGCCCGCTTCGGCCAGGGCCTTGGCGGCAGCGCCGGTGGCGATGTTGCCGCCGATCACTTGCACTTCAGGGAAGTTTTGTTTAACCCAGCGAACGCGGTCGATCACGCCTTTGGAATGACCGTGAGCGGTGTCGACCACCACCACGTCAACGCCGGCGTTGACCAGGGCAGCCACACGGTCACCGGTGTCTTTACCGGTGCCGACCGCGGCGCCCACGCGCAGACGACCTTGATCGTCCTTGCTGGCCAGCGGGTAAGCCTTGGCTTTTTCGATGTCGTTGACGGTCATCATGCCCTTGAGGGCGAACTTGTCGTCGACGATCAGCACGCGTTCGATGCGGTGCTTGTGCAGCAACTCACGAACGTCGTTCTTGTCGGCGCCTTCCTTGACCGTGACCAGGCGCTCTTTAGGCGTCATCACTTCACGGACAGTGGCTTCCAGACGGTTCTCGAAACGCACGTCACGGGAAGTGACAATGCCGACCAGGTCGCCATTGTGCAGCACCGGAACGCCGGAGATGTTGTTCATGCGGGTCAATTCGAACAGTTCGCGCACGGTAGCGTCGGCATCGATGGTGATCGGATCCTTGACCACACCGGCTTCGTAACGCTTGACCTTGCGCACTTCGGCAGCTTGCTGCTCGATGGTCATGTTCTTGTGGATGATACCGATACCACCTTCCTGAGCCATGGCAATTGCCAGACGGGCTTCAGTGACGGTGTCCATGGCGGCGGAGACCAGTGGAATATTCAGCTCGATGCCACGGGTAAGGCGGGTCTTGAGACTGACTTCGTTAGGAAGCACCTCGGAATAACCAGGCACTAGGAGAATGTCGTCGAATGTCAGAGCTTCTTGGCTGATACGCAGCATCGCGGGGGCTCCCGAGCGGGAAAATGGAAGCGCGCCATTATAGTCAGACACCCCCTCGGGTTCAATGTAAAACTCTGTCTATTATCGACCTTATGGATATACGGAACATATCGCCCCCTGTAGGAGCTGCCGAAGGCTGCGATCTTTTGACATTGATCTTCAAAAGCAAGATCAAGAGATCGCAGCCTTCGGCAGCTCCTACAGGGGGGATGCAACGATCAGAGCTCTACTTTCACCCAACTTACCGGCTGATCCAGCCAATCGGCAAACTCGTCGAGAAAGCTCTGCTTGAACCCCGCCTCGGCCCAGTTGTTGAAAATGAAGCCCAGGTTGGAAAAGCCGCACTCCTGCAGGAACAGGAAACCGTTGATGTCATCTTCATGCCCGCATTCAGGGCAGGTGAAGTTATCGGTCCGTCCGGGCATCCAGTCTTCGAGGCTTTCAAACAGTGCTTCACCGATTTCCTTGCGGCACTCGGCACAACCGGCCTCGCCAAGAAACCCCTTGGCCGGTGTATAGATGCAGCGCTTGGTGACGATCTCCAGGCCATTGATCGGCTCGCCGAACGGCAGGGCTTGCGGGTGCAGGACCACTTCCCTGGCACCCTCGGCGATGGCGTGGGCCATGCGATTGCCGGTGCGGCCGCAGGTGGTCAACTGTTCGTTGATGATGTTCTTGCGCACCAGCCAGCGCACGATCGCCCGGGCCCGCGGCTCATGCACCGGCAGTGTGGAAATTTTCGGGACAATGATGCTTTGGGAATTCATGGGGCGACCTGCTGTAACGCTTTGAAAGAAGCCCGGCAGCTTAAGCCCAAGGCTTCAGAGGTCAAGTACTCAAGTAACGCCCGATCAGGGCGATACCGCTGGCCAGGACCAGCCAGGTCACCAGGCGGACGAACGCCTCGCGTGACAATTTCAGGGTCAACCGTCGACCGATCCACAGGCCCAGCGCCATGGCCGGCAGCAAACACAACGCCAGCACCAACAAGGGTAGCTCGGCATAGACACCGGCGACAATGAACAGGCTCAGGCGCACCACCGTGCTGCAACTGATCAGCGCACTCTGGGTCGCTCGAGCCGCCTCCTTGGGCAAGCGGCTGTTCAAATAGATCGCGTACAGAAAGCCGCCACTGCCAAACAACGCCCCGAACATCCCGCCCACGGTGCCCATCGGCAAGGCCCAGGCGGCAGACAATTGCGCCGGACGGGCTTTAATCCACAGGGTGTAGATGGCGTAGGCGCTGATAAACAGCCCCATCAACAGCAGCAACAAATCCGACTTGAGGTTCAACAGGAAGATCACGCCCAGCGTGCAACCCACGGCCATGCAGGGCAACAATCGCAGCAGCTCAGGCTTGGCGACATCACGCCGCGAGGGCAGCAGGTTGCCGAACGCCGCGACAAAATCGAGCAACACCAGCAACGGCACGATCTTCGACAGCGGCATGAACAGGATCAGGATCGGTCCGGCGACCAGCGCCGTGCCGAAACCGGCAATGCCGAACACGATATAGGCCAGGGCGATGCCCAGCGCGATGACCAGCCAGTCCGTAGCGCCAAAGGGCCATTGATTCATCAGTTCAAACACGTGAGTTCCCCAAGTCATCCATGAATTGCGAAGCAGACTCTACCCCTGTAGGAGCGAGCATGCTCGCGAAAAACCTGAGAACACCGCGGGGTGTCAGGCTCCCCGCATCATCATTGACCTCCATCGCGAGCGTGCTCGCGCCTACAGGGGATCGTGCATTCGGTTGGAGAATGCCTTTAAACTGCGCCCCATGATTAAAGATCCCTTTGCAAGACTCGGCCTGGACCGCGAAGTCCTGACCGTCAGCCAGCTCAACGGCCGCGCGCGGGTGTTGCTTGAAGACGTTTTCAGCAACATCTGGGTCGAAGGCGAAATCTCCAACCTCGCCCGCCCCGCGTCTGGCCACGTCTATTTCACCCTCAAGGACAGCGGCGCCCAGGTGCGTTGCGCGCTGTTCCGGCAAAACGCCGCGCGTGTGCGTCAAGCGCTGAAGGATGGCCTGGCCGTCAAGGTACGCGGCAAAGTCTCGTTGTTCGAGGGACGCGGCGATTACCAGCTGATCCTCGATACCGTGGAGCCGGCCGGTGATGGAGCATTGCGCCTGGCGTTCGATGCCCTGAAGGAAAAACTCAGCGCCGAAGGCCTGTTCAGTGCCGAGCGCAAAGTACCGCTGCCGGCGCATCCGCAACGCATCGGCATCATCAGTTCGCCCACCGGCGCGGTCATCCGCGACATCATCAGCGTGTTCCGCCGCCGCGCGCCGCAGGTGCAATTGACCCTGATCCCCACTGCCGTGCAGGGCCGCGAAGCCACCGCGCAGATTGTCCGCGCGTTAAAACTGGCGGACGCCCGCGGTTTCGACGCGCTGATACTGGCCCGCGGTGGCGGCTCGCTGGAAGACCTCTGGTGCTTCAACGAAGAAGCCGTAGCGCGCGCGGTGGATGCCTGCGTGACACCGATCGTCAGCGCCGTCGGCCACGAAACCGATGTATCGATCAGCGACTTCGTCGCCGACGTCCGTGCGCCCACGCCATCGGCCGCGGCCGAGCTGCTGGCGCCGGATTCCAGTGATCTGGTCCGCCGGGTCGAGAGCCTGCATCGGCGCCTGGTGATGCGCATGCGTGATCGCCTGATGCGTGACCGGCTGCGCCTGGAAGGCATCTCTCGGCGTCTGCGCCATCCCGGCGAACGCCTGCGCCAGCAAGCGCAACGCCTGGATGATCTGGACATGCGCATGCGTCGGGCCTTCGAACGCAGCCTCAACACCCGTCGCGAACGGTTGATCCGCCTGGAAACCCGCCTGGCCGGGCAGCATCCGGGACGTCAATTGGCGATGCTGCGCCAACGTCTCGACAGCCTCGCCGAACGCTTGCCCCGCGCCATCCGCGAGGGCCTGAAAAACCGTCGCCTGCAACTGCAGAGCCAGATGCAAACACTGCACGTGGTCAGCCCCCTGGCGACTCTTGGCCGTGGCTACAGCATTTTGCTCGACGAGCGTGGCAATGCGATCCGCAGCGCCGCACAGACCCACACCGGCCAGCGCCTGAAGGCCAAACTGGGTGAAGGCGAACTGCACGTGCGGGTCGAAGACAATCACCTGACGCCCGTCACCCTTTCTCTACTGGACTGATCCATGCCGCGTTTCTTAGCTCCGCTGCTGTTGCTTTGCCTGACCTTCAACGCCCACGCCGACAGCTACATCACCCGCCTGTTGAACAAACCGGTGCCGGGCGGCGTGGCGGTGGTCGACCTGGGCGCTGCCGCGCAAGCGCCGAAAGCCAGTTATCAGGGCAAACCCGTTCTGGTGATCAAGGAACAGAACAACTGGCTGGCGATTGTCGGCGTGCCGTTGACGGTCAAGCCGGGCGCCCAGGCCATCAGCAGTGGTGGGCGCAGCCTTGGTTTCACCGTCGGCAACAAGAAATACCCGGAGCAGCGAATCACCCTGAAAAACACCCAACAGGTCAATCCAGACCCGGACAATCTCAAGCGCATCGAGCGCGAACTGGCCGAGCAGATCGCTGCCTACCGTACGTTCAGCCCGAATTCGCCAAGTAACGTGCTGCTGGACAAACCGGTAAACGGACCGCTGTCGAGCAAGTTCGGGGTACGCCGGTTCTTCAACGGTGAGGAGCGTAATCCTCACTCAGGCCTGGATTTCGCCGTGCCTGCCGGTACGCCGATCAAGACGCCGGCCGCAGGCAAGGTGATCTTGATCGGCAACTACTTCTTCAACGGCAATACGGTGTTTGTCGACCATGGCCAGGGGTTCATCAGCATGTTCTGCCACATGTCGAAAATCGACGTGAAGGTCGGCCAGCAGATGGCGCGTGGCGGTGTGGTCGGAAAAGTCGGGGCGACCGGTCGGGCGACCGGGCCGCATATGCACTGGAATGTCAGCCTGAATGATGCGCGGGTGGATCCGGCGATCTTTATCGGGGCGTTTCAGCCTTAAGCAAGATCAAAAGATCGCAGCCTGCGGCAGCTCCTACAGGGTTCGTGTCGTATCGCTGAACCCTGTAGGAGCTGCCGCAGGCTGCGATCTTTCAAGGCCACTACTCCGCATCCAGATCCTCGATCCCATGGACCTCACGGTCCGCCAGGCAATGCCTGACCCACTCCTGAGTCTCCACTGAAAACCAGCTCAACTCCTGCGCCGTAATCAACTCCCGCGCGCACAGCCCGAGCAAATGCGAACGGGCTTCATGCCGCGAGAACCTGAACACGCCAAACGCCCAGTACAACTCCTTTTGCCCAGCCTTGAGCAATTCCTCGCTGCGATCTATCCGCTCGTACGGCGCGATACTCTTGTCCAATAGCGTCTTTTCGACATCCGATAGAATCCGCTCACACATCCGCTCATGGGCTATCGGACGCAACACGCAGTATTGTTTCCAATCAGACTCGTTCATCACCGACTCCTGCTGGGCCTCCAAGACTTAAGAATAGCTTCGTCAGCAGAACAAGATGCCAGCATCGTCGATTGCGCACAGCTCGAACCTTGAGCAAGCAACCTGAAGATCACCGTACTCCAGAGCAATAAAATCTCGCCAAACAAGCCTTAAAGAGGATTCCTCTCAATTTTTTTCCACCGCTTGCCATCCTTTCCCCCCGCGGTTAGGGTTGAAGGCATGAAAACCTCTCACACCCTCATTCAGCTTCGTCAGCACCGCAGTTTGTGCCTTGTCAGTGCACGACTGCCGGGCTGAATCGCGGCGCCTCATCCCAAGCGTTACTCCAAGAACATTTTGATCCACCGGCAGGCCGCCTTTTTTCGGCCAACACAATAAGGATTTCCCGATGAGCATGCTCAAAGACCCGTCTTCGAAATACCGCGCGTTCCCGACCATCGATCTGCCGGACCGCACCTGGCCGTCGAAGACCATCACCGCCGCGCCAATCTGGTGCAGCTCCGACCTGCGCGATGGTAACCAGTCGCTGATCGAACCGATGGACGCCGTCAAGAAGCTGCGCTTCTGGAAAACCCTGGTGCAGGTCGGCGTGAAGGAAATCGAAGCGTCGTTCCCGTCCGCCTCGCAGACCGATTTCGACTTCGTACGCACCCTGATCGAAGACGGTCATATCCCGGACGACACCACCATCCAGGTATTGACCCAGGCACGTGAGGATTTGATCGCGCGTACTTTCGAATCCCTGCGCGGCGCGAAAAAAGCCATCGTTCACCTGTACAACGCCACGTCTCCTTCTTTCCGCCGCATTGTCTTCAACCAGGACTTGGAAGGGGTCAAGGAAATCGCCGTAAACGCGGCCAAGCTGTTCGTCAAATATGCCGCCCAGCAGCCGGAAACCGAGTGGACTTTCCAGTATTCCCCGGAAACCTTCAGCGCCACAGAACTGGAGTTCGCCAAGGAAGTCTGCGACGCGGTGATCGAAGTCTGGAACCCGACACCCGAGCGCAAGATCATCCTCAACCTGCCGGCCACCGTCGAATGCGCCACCCCGAACATCTATGCCGACCAGATCGAATGGTTCGGCCGTCACATCAACCGTCGTGACAGCGTGATCATCAGCCTGCACACCCACAACGACCGTGGCACTGGCGTTGCCGCCACCGAACTGGGCCTGATGGCTGGCGCCGACCGCGTCGAAGGCTGCCTGTTCGGCAACGGCGAGCGTACCGGTAACGTCGACCTGGTAACCGTGGCCTTGAACATGTACACCCAGGGCCTGAACCCTGAGCTGGACTTCTCCGACATCGACGGCGTGCGCAAGGTCGTCGAAGAGTGCAACCAGATCCAGGTTCACCCGCGTCACCCGTACGTTGGCGACCTGGTGCACACCGCATTCTCCGGCTCGCACCAGGACGCGATCCGCAAGGGCTTCGCCCAGCAGAAACCGGACGCCCTGTGGGAAGTGCCATACCTGCCGATCGACCCGGCCGACATCGGCCGCAGCTACGAGGCGGTCATCCGCGTCAACAGCCAGTCGGGCAAGGGCGGCATCGCCTATCTGTTGGAGCAGGAATACGGCATCAGCCTGCCACGTCGCATGCAGATCGAATTCAGCCAGGTCGTACAGCGTGAAACCGATCGCCTGGGCCTGGAAATGACCGCACAGCAGATCCACGCGCTGCTGCACAGCGAGTACTTGCAGGCCAATACCCCGTATGCGCTGGTCAGCCATCGCCTGCAGGAAGAAAACGGCCACAGCGCCGTCGAAGTGGAAGTGGCCAGCAAAGGCCAGGGCGAAACCAACCTGCACTGGCGCGGCAAGGGCAACGGCGCCCTGGAAGCACTGGTGGCCGGCCTGCCGATCCCGGTGGAAATCATGGACTACAACGAACACGCCATCGGCGCAGGCACCAATGCCAAGGCGGCGGCCTACATCGAGCTGCGAGTCAATGGTGAGCGTGCGGTGCACGGCGTGGGTATCGATGAAAACATCACCACCGCCAGCTTCAAGGCCCTGTTCAGCGCGCTGAACCGCTCGCTGAGCCAGCCGGAAGCGAAAGCGGCGTAATTAGCCTTCGCTGAAATACAAAAGGCCCCGAGATGCGATCTCGGGGCCTTTTTGTTTGCCTGTAGTTTTTGTAGTGCCTGTCATGCCATCTTCGCGAGCAGGCTCGCTCCCACAGGAGAACGCATTCCAATGTGGGAGCGAGCCTGCTCGCGAAGGGGCCAGCTCAGGCAGTGCAAGTCTCAGGTGAACTCGAAGGTGTCGGCATCCAGGTTCGCCGGAAAACGTGTGCGATAGGCCGCCAGTTCCGCCGCATCCAGCACCACTTTGAACACCCCGTCCGCCTCCCCCGCGCTGAGCAACGTCTCGCCCTGGAAATCCAGCACCTGGCTGTCCCCGGTATAGGCAAAGCCTTTGCCATCGGTGCCGATGCGGTTAACCGCTGCCACGTAGCACAAGTTCTCGATGGCCCGCGCCGGCAGCAAGCGGTTCCAGTGCTGGCGCCGTGCGCCCGGCCAGTTGGCGGTGTACAGCAGCAGGTCAGTGTCCTGCGCATCGCGACTCCACACCGGGAAGCGCAGGTCGTAGCAAATCAGCGGCCGCACTCGCCAGCCCTTGAGTTCGAACTGCACCTGGCGTTCGCCGGGGGTGAAGTGCTTGTGCTCGCCGGCCATGCGGAACAGGTGACGTTTGTCGTAGTGCCACACTTCGCCATCCGGCCGCGCCCACAACAGGCGGTTACGATGGCTGCCATCAGCGGCCTGCACAATCACGCTACCGGTGATCACTGCATCGAATTTTTCCGCCTGAGCCCGCAACCATTTGCTGGTCGGTCCGTTTTCCGCTTCGGCGAGGGTCTCGGACTCCATCGAGAAACCGGTGGTGAACATCTCCGGCAGAATGATCAGGTCCGCACCGCGAGCCTGTTCCAGCAAATGCTCGAAATGCTCCAGGTTGGCCTGGCGATCGTGCCAGGCCAGGGTGGTCTGGATCAGCGCTACGGTCAGGTTGGGTAACGCACTCAGATCACGCATAGTTTTTCCGCTGCTTCACGCAGGGTCTCCTCACGCTTGGCAAAGCACAGGCGCACCAGGCGCTGGCCGACCGGGGGGGTCTGGTAGAACACCGAGATGGGAATGCTCGCCACGCCATGTTCACGGGTCATCCACAGGGCCATCTCGACGTCGTTGAGATCCGGACGGATCTGCGAGTAGTCGACCAGCTGGAAATACGTACCGCTTACCCGTGTGAAGCTGAAGCGCGAAGGCGCCAGCAGGTCGCAAAACAGGTCGCGCTTGGCCTGATAGAACGCCGGCAACTCTTCCACGTGTTCCGGGTGTTCGGCCATGAAGTCGGCCAAGGCATACTGCAACGGTGTGACGCCGCAGAAATTCACGTACTGGTGCACCTTGCGCAGCTCTGCCGTCAGCGCCGGCGGCGCGACTACATAGCCGGTTTTCCAGCCGGTGACGTGATAGGTCTTGCCGAAGGAGCTGACCACGAAGGCGCGCTGATACAACTCTTCATGGGCCAGCACACTGACGTGGGGCACACCGTCGTAGACCAGGTGCTCGTAGACCTCGTCGCTGATCACATAGATGTCACGATCGCGGATCAACGCCGCCAGTTGGTCCAGCTCCGCACGGTTGATCAGTGCGCCGCTGGGATTGTGCGGAGTGTTGAGGATGATCATCCGCGTACGCGGACTCAGTGCCTGGGCGAGCTTCTGGAAATCGATGCTGAAGTCATCCAACCCCAGTTGCACATGAACGCAACGGCCACCGGCCAGCTCAACCGAAGGCTCGTAACTGTCATAGGCCGGGTCAAACACGATGACCTCGTCACCGCTGTGGATAACGGCCTGGATGGCGCAGAAAATCGCCTCGGTCGCGCCGGGCGTCACGGTCACTTCGCTGTCCACATCGACGCTGACGCCATAGCTGCGGGCGATTTTCGCCGCGATCTGCTGACGCAGTACCGGCAGGCCGGTCATTGGCGAGTATTGGTTGTGGCCATTGGCAATATGCCGGCCGACCGCATCGCACAGGGCTTGCGGTGCAGCAAAATCGGGAAAGCCCTGGGACAGGTTGAGCGCCCCGGTTTGCGCCGCGAGCTGAGACATCTGCGTGAAGATGGTGATGCCGACATTCGGCAGCTTACTGGTGATCATCGAGGATTCCCTGCTCTACACCCGGCTCTAACGGCGGCGCGGGAGAGCCCGAGGATAGCCCAAACGGCGCCCATAAAAAAAGGGCGCCAAAAGCGCCCTTCTTCTCGTCCTACCCTGTGGGAGCGAGCCTGCTCGCGAAGGCGGTGTGTCAGTCGCGATAAACGTTGACTGACAGATTGCATTCGCGAGCAGGCTCGCTCCCACATGAGTGAGGCAAGCCTTAGATCAGCGCTTGTCGCGGCGCTTCTTGTCGGCTTTCTTGTGGTGCGACATCAAGCGACGCTTCTTGTTGACCTGGCGGTCGGTAAGCGAGTTCTTGTTGCCTTCGTACGGGTTCTCGCCGCCTTTGAACTCGATGCGGATCGGCGTACCGACCAGCTTCAAGACACGGCGGTAAGTATTTTCCAGGTAACGCACGTAGGACTTCGGCACCTTCTCGATCTGGTTACCGTGGATCACGATGATCGGCGGGTTCGCACCACCCAGGTGAGCGTAACGCAGCTTGATCCGGCGGTTGTTGACCATCGGCGGTGCGTGTTCGCCAACTGCGTCTTCCAGGATCTGGGTCAGGCGGTTGGTCGGCCAGCGGGTGACCGCGGACTTGAACGAGTTCTGCACCGAGGCGTAGAGGTTGCCCACACCGGTGCCGTGCAGCGCCGAGATGAAGTGGATGTCGGCGTAGTCAACGAAGAACAGTCGACGCTGCAACTCGACCTTCACGAAGTCGCGCTCGCTCGGCGTCATGCCGTCCCACTTGTTGATCGCGATGACCAGCGCACGACCCGACTCGATGGCGAAGCCCAGCAGGTTGAGGTCGTGGTCCACCACGCCTTCGCGGGCGTCCATCACGAAGATCACCACGTTGGCGTCTTTGATCGCTTGCAGGGTTTTGACCACGGAGAACTTTTCGACTTCTTCGTGGATCTTGCCGCGCTTGCGCACACCGGCGGTGTCGATCAGCGTGTACTTCTCGTCGTTACGTTCGAACGGGATGTAGATACTGTCGCGGGTGGTGCCGGGTTGGTCATAGACGATCACCCGGTCTTCACCGAGCATGCGGTTGACCAGGGTCGACTTGCCGACGTTCGGGCGACCGATGATCGCGATCTTGATCCCGTCTTTTTCGCTCGGGCCAGGAATGCGCTTGGCTTCCTCGCCTTCGGCAACGTCCTCTTCCTCGCCTTCTTCCGGCTCGTCTTCGTCTTTCGGGAAGTCGCCCAAGGCGATTTCCAGCAGCTGGGTGATGCCTCGGCCGTGAGCACCGGCGATCGGGATCGCGTGGCCCATACCCAGTGGGGCGAATTCGGCGCGGGCCATTTCCGGGTCGATGTTGTCGACCTTGTTGGCGACCACGTGGGAACGCTTGTTACGTTTGCGCAAATGCTCGGCGATCATCTGGTCGGCGGCGGTGAAACCGGCCTTGGCATCTACCAGGAATAGAACGACATCCGCTTCTTCAATGGCCAGCAGCGACTGCTCGGCCATTTTTTCGTCCATACCATGCTCGTCACCGGAGATACCGCCGGTGTCGACCAGAATGTAGGAACGCCCTTGCCACTTGGCCTCACCGTACTGGCGATCACGGGTCAGACCGGACAAGTCGCCGACGATAGCGTCGCGAGTCCTGGTCAGGCGGTTGAACAAGGTGGACTTGCCGACGTTCGGTCGGCCCACCAGGGCGATTACGGGAACCATGCGGCTCTCCACTTCGTTTATTTCAGAAAATACAAAAGCCGCTGCGAGGGCAGCGGCTGGTGCTCGGGGCAACACTGTGCGCTTGTCTGTGGGAGCGAGCCTGCTCCAGGCGGCCCGACGAAAAACGCCGGAGCACCGCGTTTATTCAGGTCGCCAACGTCATCGTTAACGTCCATCGCGAGCAGGCTCGCTCCCACATTCATACCCGCAAGTGAAGCAGCCAGGGGTGGTTAACCCCAAGCATAGTTCTTACTTAATGGTCAGGGCTTCCAGTTTGCCGCTGTTGCCATATACATAAATCGTGTCACCCACCACCAGCGGACGGGCACGCAGGCCGTCGCTGTCGATGCGCTCACGGCCGACGAATCGACCGTCCACCTGACTCAACAGGTGCAGGTAACCTTCCAGGTCACCGACTGCAACATAACTGGAGAACACTTCCGGAGCCGACAGTTGGCGGCGAGCCAGCGAATCGTTGCTCCACAAGGCTGTGGTGGAACGCTCGTCGACGCCTTCAACCGTGCCCGAAGACAGGCTCACATAGACGCTGCCAAAACCCTGGGCGACACCGGCATAGCTGGAAGCATCACGCTGCCAGAGCTGCCGACCGCTTTGCAGGTCCAGTGCCGCAACGCGACCCTGGTAGCTGGCGACATAAATCGTCTCACCGGACAACAGCAAGCCGCCGTCGATGTCGACAACACGCTCCAGTTCCGAACGACCTTGCGGGATCGCTACACGCTGTTCCCACACCGGCACGCCGTTGGAAATGTCGAGCGCGACCACTTTTCCGGTCGAAAAGCCAGCCACCGCGAGGCGGTTGGTGACGATCGGTGCGCTGGTACCGCGCAGGGTCAGTACCGCAGGCGTGCTGTCATACAGCCAGCGCTGGTTGCCGGTGGCGGCATCCAGACCGATCAAACGGTCGTCCTGGGTCTGGACCACGACCACATCGCCATTGTTGGCCGGGGGTGCGAGGACTTCACTGGACACGCGCGCGCGCCATTTCTCTTCGCCGTTGATGGCGTCCAGGGCAACGATTTCACCCTTGATCGTACCCACCGTCAGCAGACCGTAACCCACGCCAACAGCGCCGGAAACAGGCAGTTCGAGATCTTTTTTCCATTTGACGTCGCCGTTGCTGCGATCCAGCGCCATCACCACACCGGTGACATCGGCGGCATAGATGGTATCGCCATCGATGGCCGGAACCAGCATGTTGTAGGTTTCGCCCTGACCGTCACCGATCGAACGACTCCACTGCTTCTGCAGGACCACTTCTTCCTTGAAGTCGGTCAATTCGGCCGGTGGCAATTCTTTCTTGCTGTTGCTGCTGCAACCCGCGGCCAAAATGGCCAGGGCCAGCAATGCTGCATGCTTCCAACGAATCACGTCACGCATCCCCTTTGGCCAGGTCGTCCAGCTTGATTTGCAGGCCACCGACCGCCGCTTCATCCGACAGTGCCGCCTTGGCTTTTTGATACGCCGCGTGCGCTTCGTCGGTACGACCCAACTGCACCAGCAGGTCGCCCTTGAGTTCTTCACGAGTGGCCAGGAAGGCCTTGTCGGCATCGCCTTCCAGCAGCTTCAGGGCTTCATCGACCTTGTCCTGCGCGGCCAGCACCTGCGCCAGGCGCTGACGGGCGATTTCGCCCAAGGCCGGGTTGGCCGGCTTGGCGACGATGGCCTTGAGCTCGTTGGCTGCGTCATCGAGCTTGCCACTGTCGACCGCGACTTTCGCCACGAACAGGCTGCCGTATTGCGCATAGGCGCTGCCGCCGAACTCGCTGTTGAGCTTGCCGGCCAGGTCCGAGACACGCGCCGCATCCGGCTTGCCGTCAGGCGTCAGCGTGGTTTCGAGCAATTGCTGATAGAGCATCGAGGCGCCTTGCGACTGGTTGCTCTGATACTTCTGGAACGCCTGCCAACCGAACACGATGACCAGCGCCAACAGGCCGCCAGTCACCAGGGGCTTGCCGTTGCGTGACCACCATTCCTTAAAATCCGCCAGCTGTTCGTCTTCGGTACTCGACACCCCAATACTCCTTAATCGCTAATTCGGCTGTTATGACAGCTTCAACCCTGCACGACGCAGGTGGCCAGGTGTGCAGCAAGCGCATCCCAGGCAATGCTTTGTTGTTCGCCCTGGCCACGCAGGGGTTTGAAACCTACCACTTGCTGGGCCATCTCGTCGTCGCCGAGGATCAGTGCGAACAGCGCACCGCTCTTGTCGGCCTTCTTGAACTGGCTCTTGAAGCTGCCAGCGCCGGCATTGACTTGCAGGCGCAGGTTGGGCAACTGGTCGCGCACGCGCTCGGCCAGGGCCAGGCCTGCCAGCTCGGCGGCTTCACCGAAGGCACAGAGGTAGACGTCGACCTGACGGGAGATTTCTTCCGGGATTTGCTCCAGGGTTTCGAGCAGCAATACCAGGCGCTCGATACCCATGGCGAAACCGACGCCGGCAGTAGGCTTGCCGCCCATCTGCTCGACCAGGCCGTCGTAACGACCACCGGCACACACGGTGCCCTGGGCGCCAAGTTTGTCGGTGACCCATTCGAAAACGGTCTTGCTGTAGTAGTCCAGCCCGCGAACCAGCTTCGGGTTGATCACATAGGGAATACCGGCGGCATCCAGGCGAGCCTTGAGGCCCTCGAAGTGCACCCGGGATTCTTCGTCGAGGTAGTCGGCCATTTTCGGCGCATCGACCAGAATCGCCTGTGTATCGGCATTCTTGGTGTCCAGGACCCGCAGCGGGTTGGTTTTCAGGCGGCGCTGGCTGTCTTCGTCCAGCTTGTCCAGGTGACCGGACAGGAACTCGACCAGCGCTTCGCGATAGCGGCCACGGGACTCGCTGGTGCCCAGGCTGTTGAGTTCGAGCTTGACCGCATCGCGGATGCCCAGCTCGCCCCACAGGCGCCAGGTCAGCACGATCAGTTCGGCGTCGATGTCCGGACCGTCGAGGTTGAACACCTCGACACCGATCTGGTGGAACTGGCGATAGCGGCCTTTCTGTGGGCGCTCGTGGCGGAACATCGGACCGATGTACCAAAGCTTCTGCACCTGGCCACCGCCGGTGATGCCGTGCTCGAGCACCGCGCGCACGCAGGCTGCCGTGCCTTCGGGACGCAGGGTCAGGGAGTCGCCGTTACGGTCGTCGAAGGTGTACATCTCTTTTTCGACGATGTCGGTCACTTCACCGATGGAGCGCTTGAACAGCTCGGTGAACTCGACGATCGGCATGCGGATCTGCTTGTAACCGTAGTTATCCAGCAGGCGCGAAACGGTGCCTTCGAAATGACGCCACAGGGGGGTCTGTTCGGGCAGGATGTCGTTCATGCCACGAATGGCTTGCAGAGACTTGCTCACATTAAATCCTTAAATTCGTTCGGCGCTTCGATCGGGCTCAGCCGCGCGCAATGACTGCAGCGTCAGCTTCGACCTTCTCGGCCGCTTTCTCGCGGATCAAGCGTTCCAGCTCGTCCACCAGATTGTCATTCGTCAGTTTCTGCGACGGCTTGCCGTCGATGTAAATCAGGTTTGGCGTGCCGCCGGTCAAGCCGATATGGGCTTCCTTGGCTTCGCCCGGCCCGTTGACCACGCAACCGATGACCGCGACGTCCAGCGGTACCAGCAGGTCTTCGAGGCGCCCTTCCAGCTCGTTCATGGTCTTGACCACATCGAAGTTCTGCCGCGAGCAACTCGGGCAGGCGATGAAGTTGATGCCACGGGAACGCAGATGCAGGGACTTGAGAATGTCGTAGCCGACTTTCACTTCCTCGACCGGATCAGCCGCCAACGAGATGCGAATGGTATCGCCAATCCCTTCGGCGAGCAGCATACCGAGGCCCACGGCAGATTTCACCGTGCCTGAACGCAAACCACCGGCTTCGGTAATCCCCAGGTGCAGCGGCTGGACGATTTCCTTGGCCAGCAAGCGGTAGGCTTCGACGGCCATGAACACGTCGGAGGCTTTCACGCTGACCTTGAAGTCCTGGAAGTTCAGGCGCTCAAGGTGTTCGACGTGGCGCAACGCCGATTCAACCAGCGCGGCAGGCGTCGGCTCGCCGTATTTTTTCTGCAGGTCTTTTTCCAGGGAGCCGGCGTTCACCCCGATACGGATCGGAATGCCACGATCGCGAGCGGCATCGACCACCGCGCGCACGCGGTCTTCGCGACCGATGTTGCCCGGGTTGATGCGCAGGCAGTCAACGCCAAGTTCGGCCACGCGCAAGGCGATGCGGTAGTCGAAGTGAATGTCGGCGACCAAGGGCACCTTGACCAGTTGCTTGATCTTGCCGAAGGCCTCGGCGGCGTCCATGTCCGGCACGGACACCCGCACGATATCGACACCCGCGGCTTCCAGGCGATTGATTTGCGCAACGGTCGCAGCGACGTCGTTGGTGTCGCTGTTGGTCATGCTTTGCACAGCGATGGGCGCATCGCCGCCAACAGGTACATTACCGACCCAGATCTTGCGCGATTCGCGACGTTTGATTGGAGATTCGCCGTGCATGACTTATTGACCCAACTTCAGGCGAGCAGTCTCGCCACTGGTGAACGGAGCGACATTGACCGCCTGACCGTTGTAGCTGACCTGCGCGCCGCGGGCATAACCCAGGCGTACGGAAAACGGCGGCTTGCCATTGAGGGAAACGCTTTCGCCTTTACGCTTCAGGCCGCTCAACAGCACCTTGCCGTTGCCATCGGTCACCTGGGTCCAGCAGTCGGCGGTGAACTGCAGTTGGACCTGGCCCTGACCTGCCACAGCAGGCGCTGCTGGCGCCGGTGCCGCAGCGGTTGGCGCTGCAACACTTGGAGCAACCGGTGCAGTCACCGTCGGCGCTGCAACAGCTGGAGCTGCAGGAACAGCCGGGGCTGGCGTCACAGGCGTGGCGGCGGTCGGTGCGGCGGCGGTCGGTGCAACGGGGGCCGGCGCTGGTGTTTCAGCCGGAGCCGGGGTCGCGGAGTCGGCCTGGGGCAATGCCAGGGCTGTTGCGTTTTGCGCCTCACCCTCGGCCACCGCCTGGTCTTCCGGCTCATCCAGCGGATGAATCTGGGTGGTGCCGTCGGCACCTTCGACTTCCACGTGTTCCGGGGCAAGGCTGATCAGGTCCTTGGTGCGCAGCGAGGTCTGGTCCTGCCACCAGACAAAACCACCACCTACCACAGCCACCAGCAACAACAGGCTGACAATGCGCAGGATGGTGTGGGACACGCGCACTGGCTCTTCGATACGGCCCAGGCTGTGAACGCTGCTGCCCTTGGAGTCGGTACCGGTGGATTGGTCGAACTGCTGGACCAGGACGGCCTGGTCCATGCCGAGCAATTTGGCATAGGCGCGGATATAGCCGCGGGCGAAGGTATGCCCTGGCAGCTTGTCGAAATCGCCGGCTTCCAGATTGCTCAGGGAATTGACGGTAAGGTTGAGCTTAAGGGCCACTTCGGCCAGCGACCAGCCATTGCTTTCGCGGGCCTGGCGCAAGGTCTCACCGGGGTTAACGCGATTCGCTGCTACAACTTCGGGATGCGCCGCTTTCATCATTGCTCCGACAGGTATTGCTGATATTCCGATGTACCGGGATAAAGTCGTTTTAATTGCAGGCCCGCACTGGCGGCCTTGTCGCGATCATCAAACACTTTTGCCAGGCGAATGCCGAGCAATAGACTACGTGCATTTTGCTCGGCAAGCAGGCTAAAACGGTCGTAAAAGTCACGCGCGGGCACATAATGCCTGTCTTCGTAAGACAACTCAGCCATTTCCAGCAATGCCCGAGGCTGTTGTCGATTCAAACGCAGGGCTTTTTCCAGTTGCTGCTGGGCCAACTCGCGCTGGCCGAGCATCGAAGCCGTCATGCCCAGGTTCTCGAACACGCGCGAACGCTCAGGATACAGGGTATCGGCGGCGGCCTGTTCGAAACGCTCGTAGGCTTCCTTGTAACGTTTCTGCTCGTAGAGAAAGCTGCCGTAGTTGTTGAGGATTCGCGCATCGGCGGGACGGGAAGACAGCGCCGTGCGAAAATGCTGGTCAGCCAGTTCCGGCTCCATTTCGGCCTGGAACACCAACCCCAGCGCAGCATTGGCGTCCGGGTCTGCGGCGTCCAGCTCCAGCGCCTTCTTCAGGGGCACTTTTGCGCGCTCGGTCATGCCTTGTTGCAAATAACCGATGCCCAGCTGCACATACGCCTCACGCGCCTCGCCACGGCCTTTGCTGGTCTTCATCGGGTTGTAGTCGCCCGAAAGCACACAGCCAGCGCACAGGCTGGCCATTAGCAAAAGCAGCGCAAAGCGCAGGGACATGGAGATCCTCTCTTGATTACTTCGCAGCGTTCGACGCCATATCGTTGTCGGCGCTCAGTTCACGCACGGCGATATAACGTTCGCTGCGACGGGTGCGATCCAGCACCTGCCCTACCAATTGACCACAGGCCGCGTCGATGTCTTCACCACGGGTGGTGCGGACAGTGACGTTGAAACCGGCATGATGAAGCTGATCCTGGAACCGACGAATGGCATTGTTGCTAGGCCGCTCGTAACCGGAGTGCGGGAACGGGTTGAACGGGATCAGGTTGATCTTGCACGGGATGTTCTTGAGCAGCTCGATCATTTCAACGGCGTGCTCGACCTTGTCGTTCACGTCCTTGAGCAAGGTGTACTCGATGGTCAGCACGCGCTTTTCGCCCAGGGACGACATGTAGCGCTGGCACGACTCGAGAAGCATCTTAAGCGGATACTTCTTGTTGATCGGCACCAATTGGTTACGCAATGCGTCATTCGGTGCGTGCAGTGACAACGCCAGGGAGACGTCGATGTGCTTGGACAGCTCATCGATCATCGGCACCACGCCGGAGGTCGACAGGGTCACGCGGCGCTTGGAAATGCCGTAGCCCAGATCGTCCATCATCAGGTGCATGGCCGCGATGACGTTGTCGAAGTTCAGCAGCGGCTCACCCATGCCCATCATCACCACGTTGGTGATGGCACGGTCGACGGTTGCCGGGACGCTGCCAAAGGATTTGTTGGCAATCCACACCTGGCCGATGACTTCGGCGGCGGTGAGGTTGCTATTGAAGCCTTGCTTGCCGGTGGAGCAGAAACTGCAATCCAGGGCACAGCCTGCCTGGGACGAAACGCACAAGGTGCCGCGTTTGCCCTGGGGAATGTACACGGTCTCGACGCAGCTGCCGGACGCCACGCGCACCACCCACTTGCGGGTGCCGTCGCTGGAGATGTCCTCGCTGACCACTTCCGGACCGCGAACTTCAGCAACGGCCTTGAGCTTCTCGCGCAGGGCCTTGCTGACGTTCGTCATGGCGTCGAAATCATCGACGCCAAAGTGGTGAATCCATTTCATTACCTGACCGGCACGGAAACGCTTCTCCCCGATTGAGTCGAAGAATTTTTCCATTTCCTGTTGAGTCAGACCCAGCAGGTTGGTTTTTACAGTCGATGTAGTCATGGATTCACCTTCACTCTTAAGCCAATGCTTAGCGAGTGGTTACTTCAGTAGCTGCGAAGAAGTATGCGATTTCGCGAGCGGCAGCGGCTTCGGAGTCCGAACCGTGTACGGCGTTGGCGTCGATCGATTCAGCGAAGTCAGCACGGATGGTGCCGGCAGCAGCTTCTTTAGGGTTGGTAGCGCCCATCAGCTCACGGTTGCGAGCGATGGCGTTTTCGCCTTCCAGAACCTGGACAACAACCGGACCGGAGGTCATGAACGCTACCAGGTCACCGAAGAAACCGCGCTCGCTGTGCTCAGCGTAGAAGCCTTCGGCTTCGGCTTTGGACAGTTGCTTCATTTTCGAAGCTACAACGCGCAGGCCAGCGTCTTCGAAACGGGAAACGATCTTGCCGATCACGTTTTTAGCAACGGCGTCAGGCTTGATGATGGAGAAAGTACGTTGAACAGCCATGGTGTAACTCCAGAAACGGTAATTTGCGAAAAATTAAACCCGCGAATTATACGCGGGTTCTTGGGTATTGCCTAACCTGCTGCGTGGCTCAGTCGCGTTCTTCGATCCAGTGGGCCTGAATGGCCTCCAGGATCTTTTCGCCACAATGCTCAGGCTTGTCGTCGAATTCGGGCAATTCCATCACCCATTTACGCAGATCGACGAAGTTGACCGACATAGGGTCCACTTCAGGCTTGCTTTCAGCCAGCTGGATCGCGATTTCCAGCACATCAGTCCACTTGAGACTCATGACAGTTCCTTGAATCAGTGCGGCGCTTCGGCTGCGTGGTTGAGCGAGTATTTCGGAATTTCGACAGTCAGGTCTTCGGTGCCGACCTTGGCCTGACAGCCCAGGCGCGACTCACGCTCCAGCCCCCAAGCCTTGTCGAGGTAGTCCTCCTCCAGCTCATCAGCCTCTTCCAGCGAATCGAAACCCTCGCGGATGATGCAGTGGCAGGTGGTGCAGGCGCAGACGCCGCCACAGGCACTTTCCATCTCGATATGGTGTTCGTGAGCCAGCTCGAGGATGGAAATACCCGGCTCAGCCTCGACGACCATGCCTTCAGGGCAAAACTTTTCGTGTGGCAGAAAAATGACCTGCGGCATCGTTATTCCTCAATCTCATTCAGGTTGCGCCCCGCCAGCGCGGCTTTCACCGTCGAGTCCAGGCGGCGGGCAGCAAAGGCGTCGGTCACTTGCGACAGACGCTTGGTCTGCTGCTCGATGGCGTAGCCATCGGTACCTTTCATCAGTTCGGTCAGTTCCTGCACTTGCAGTTCGATGACCATGCGCTCGTCGGCGTCCAGCAAGCGCTCGCCGTCAGCTTCCAGGGCGGCCTGTACCGCTTCGATCAGGCGCTGGGCATCGACCTGCTGCTCACGCAGAACGCGGGCAACCTTGTCGTCGTTGGCGTGCTGGAACGAATCCTTGAGCATCTTGGCGATTTCGCCGTCGGTCAGGCCGTAGGACGGCTTGACCTGGATGCTGGCCTCGACGCCTGAACCCAGTTCGCGAGCGGAAACACTGAGCAAGCCATCGGCATCGACCTGGAAGGTCACGCGAATCTTCGCCGCGCCGGCCACCATCGCCGGAATACCGCGCAATTCGAAGCGCGCCAGGGAGCGGCAATCACTGATCAGCTCGCGCTCGCCCTGCAACACGTGGATCGCCATGGCCGACTGGCCATCTTTGTAAGTCGTGAAGTCCTGCGCCCGAGCGACGGGGATGGTGGTGTTGCGTGGAATCACCTTCTCCATCAGGCCGCCCATGGTTTCCAGGCCCAGGGACAACGGAATCACGTCCAGCAGCAGCAATTCATCGCCATCGCGCTTGTTGCCAGCCAGGGTATCGGCCTGGATCGCGGCACCGATGGCCACCACTTGATCCGGGTCGATTTCAGTCAATGGCTGGCGACCGAAGGCTTCGGCGACGGCTTCGCGGACGCGAGGCACGCGAGTCGAGCCGCCAACCATGACCACCGCATGCACGTCTTCCAGCTCTACACCGGAATCACGCACCGCGCGGCGACAGGCTTTCAGGCTGCGCGCGACCATCGGCTCGATCAAGGCATCGAAGGCTTCGCGGGTCAGCTCGGCTTTCCAGTCGCCATGAGTCACTTCGACCGACGAGGCGTTGGTCAGGGCTTCCTTGGCGGCGCAAGCCGTTTGCAGCAGCTGACGCTGCGCACCCGGATCGAGATTGGCGGACAGACCGGCGCTCTCGATGATCCAGCCAGCAATTGCGTGGTCGAAGTCATCACCGCCCAGGGCGCTGTCGCCGCCGGTAGCCAGGACTTCGAACACACCGCCGGTCAGGCGCAGAATCGAAATATCGAAGGTGCCGCCGCCCAGGTCATAGATGGCAACCAGGCCTTCGGCGTGCTGGTCCAGACCGTAAGCCACTGCCGCAGCGGTCGGCTCGTTGAGCAAACGCAGCACATTCAGGCCAGCCAGTTTGGCCGCATCCTTGGTGGCTTGACGCTGGGCATCGTCGAAATAGGCAGGAACAGTGATGACCGCACCTACCAGCTCGCCGCCCAAAGTGGCTTCGGCACGCTGGCGCAAGACCTTGAGGATGTCCGCCGAGACTTCGACCGGGCTTTTCGGCCCCTGGATCGTCTCGATGAACGGCATGTGCGACTCGCCACCGACAAAGCGGTACGGCAACTGATCACCCAATTGCTTGACGTCGGACAGACCACGACCCATCAAGCGCTTGACCGACAGCACGGTGTTCAAGGGATCGGTGGCGGCAGCCAGCTTGGCGGATTCGCCAACCTCGACGCGATCGGCGTGATAGCGCACGGCAGACGGCAGGATGACCTGCCCTTGCGCATCAGCCAGCGGCTCGGAAAGACCACTGCGCAACGCAGCGACCAGCGAATTGGTAGTGCCCAAGTCGATCCCCACAGCCAGGCGACGCTGGTGCGGTTGAGGACTTTGGCCGGGTTCGGCGATCTGCAGTAGGGCCATCGTTATCAGGACTTATCTGTATATCAGGCGTGCGACCGGAGCGGCACTGGGTTAATCGTCGAGGCGCTCTTCCAGCTGGCGCACTTCGTAGGTCAGCTTGTCGAGGAACTGCATGCGCCGCATCAGGCGTTCGGCCTGTTCACGTTGCGCTGCATCATTCCAGCAAGCTGCGAAACTGTCGTTCAGTTTTTCCTGAGCCACTTTCAGGCGGCGCTTGAAGACGGCAACGCCATTGAGGTCGGCGCTGTCCTGCAGGTCTTCGAGCTCTTCGCGCAACTCCATCTGTTGCAGAAGAAACTCCGGATCATGCACCGTGACCTCCAGCGGCAGCTCGCCACCATTCAAGGCGAGCAGGTAACGCGCGCGCTTGGGTGGACTCTTGAGCGTCTGGTAGGCCTCGTTGAGGCTCGCGGATTGCTCTAGCGCCAGCCGCTGCTCCCGCTCGGAAGCGTCGGCAAAGCGGTCTGGATGAACACTGCGCGCCAACTCTCGGTAGCGCGTAGCCAGCTGGTCGAGATCCAGGTTGAAGCTCGGTTGCAGCTCGAATAAAGCGAAATGACAAGGAGTACCCACGACAAGCCTCAGATGTTGAAGCTTTCGCCGCAGCCACATTCACCGCGCACGTTGGGGTTGTTGAACTTGAAGCCTTCGTTCAACCCTTCCTTGACGAAATCGAGCTCGGTGCCGTCCAGGTAGGCCAGGCTTTTCGGGTCGATGATCACTTTCTCGCCGTGACTCTCGAACACCTGGTCCTCTGCAACCACCTCGTCGACAAACTCCAGCACGTAGGCAAGGCCGGAGCAGCCCGTGGTGCGAACACCCAGGCGAATCCCCTCACCTTTGCCGCGCCCGTCAAGGGAGCGTCGCACGTGTCGAGCAGCCGCTTCTGTCATGCTGATAGCCATCGGTGACTCCTTACTCGTCGCCAAAAACTGAAAGTCAGATCAAGCCTTTCTTCTGCTTGTAATCGCGAACGGCCGCCTTGATGGCGTCTTCGGCGAGTACCGAGCAGTGAATTTTGACTGGCGGCAGGGCCAGCTCTTCAGCCAGCTGGGTGTTCTTGATGGTTTCCGCTTCGTCCAGGGTCTTGCCCTTCATCCACTCGGTGGCGAGGGAGCTGGAAGCGATAGCCGAACCGCAGCCGTAGGTCTTGAACTTGGCATCTTCGATGATGCCGGCGTCGTTGACCTTGATCTGCAGGCGCATCACGTCGCCGCACGCCGGAGCGCCGACCATGCCGGTGCCGACATCAGGATCTTCCGCGTCCATCTTGCCGACGTTGCGCGGGTTTTCGTAGTGGTCGATGACCTTTTCGCTGTAAGCCATGATTCTCAATCCTCACTCATCAGGGCCGCTCTTGAGACCCTGTAGCTGCGCTTGCGTCAGTCGCCGCGTCGCTACAGGAGCTGTATCTGGCGGCTTCTTTATTTAGTGTGCCGCCCACTCGATCTTCGAGATATCGACGCCGTCTTTGTACATGTCCCACAGCGGCGACAAAGCGCGCAGCTTGGTAACGGCCTCGCAGACTTTCTGCGCGGCATAATCGATTTCTTCTTCGGTGGTGAAACGGCCGAAGGTGAAGCGGATCGAGCTGTGTGCCAGTTCGTCGTTGCGGCCCAGGGCGCGCAGTACGTACGAAGGCTCCAGGGACGCCGAGGTGCAGGCCGAACCGGACGAAACCGCCAGGTCCTTGAGCGCCATGATCAGCGACTCGCCTTCAACGTAGTTGAAGCTCAGGTTCAGGTTGTGCGGGACGCGGGCGGTCATGCTGCCGTTGACGTACAGCTCTTCCAGGTGCTCGACCTGCTTGTAGAAACGGTCGCTCAAGGCCTTGATGCGCACGTTCTCGGCAGCCATGTCTTCCTTGGCTACCCGGAAAGCTTCGCCCATGCCGACGATCTGGTGGGTCGCCAGGGTGCCCGAACGCATGCCGCGCTCGTGACCGCCGCCGTGCATGGTCGCTTCGATACGTACGCGCGGCTTGCGGCTGACGTACAGCGCGCCGATACCTTTAGGACCGTAGGTCTTGTGGGCGGAGAACGACATCATGTCGACTTTCAGCTTCTGCAGGTCGATCTCGACCTTGCCAGTGGACTGGGCGGCGTCGACGTGGAACAGGATGCCCTTGGAACGGGTCAGCTCGCCGATGGCCGCGATGTCGTTGATGGTGCCGATTTCGTTGTTCACGTGCATGACCGAAACCAGAATGGTGTCGTCGCGCAGTTCGGCCTCGATCATCTCAGGCGTGACCAGGCCGTCGGTGCGAGGCTCGATGTAGGTCACTTCGAAACCTTCACGCTCCAGTTGGCGCATGGTGTCCAGGACAGCCTTGTGCTCGATCTTGGTGGTGATCAGGTGCTTGCCTTTGGTGGCATAGAAATGTGCCGCACCCTTGATTGCCAGGTTGTCGGATTCGGTGGCACCGGAGGTCCAGACGATTTCGCGCGGGTCGGCGTTGACCAGGTCGGCCACCTGACGACGGGCGTTTTCGACGGACTCTTCGGCCTTCCAGCCAAACACGTGGGAACGGGACGCCGGGTTACCGAAGTTTCCGTCGACCAGCAGGCATTCACTCATCTTTTGCGCGACACGCGGATCAACCGGGGTAGTCGCAGAGTAATCAAGGTAAATCGGCAATTTCATGGACTATCTCCTAAATCAGGCTGGCTGGCGTGCCGCTAGCTCTCTGGCTGTCATTCGACGGCGGACGCTTCAATCTTGTCCAGGCGTGGCGCCTTGCTGTTGCAACGGCGTTGATCCTGACGCTGGGCTACTTCTTGCACCTCACGGCGAGTCACAAGGTCAGCCAAGCTGATACCGCTCAGAAATTCGTGAATCTGCAGGCTCAGATCGCACCACAAGTGGTGGGTCAGGCAGGTGTCGCCTTGATGGCAATCACCCTGGCCCTGGCATTTGGTTGCATCGACCGATTCGTTCACGGCATCGATCACCTGGGCGACCTGGATACCTTGCATGTCGCGTGACAGCTGGTAACCGCCGCCTGGACCACGGACGCTGGACACCAGATTGCTACGGCGCAATTTGGCAAACAGCTGCTCGAGGTAGGACAGGGAGATGCCTTGGCGCTCGGAGATATCGGCCAGGGACACGGGCCCGTGCTGCGCGTGCAACGCCAGGTCAAGCATGGCGGTCACGGCGTATCGGCCTTTTGTAGTCAGTCGCATGGACAATTACCACGGAGTTCGGAATGAGGCGAGTATGCAATTCCCGAGTATTTAAGTCAACTATAAGACCTAGTACTTTAGTCAGGTTTACCCGCAAAAGAGCGGCCGCATCATATCAGGATCTGCGACTTAATGGCACACCGCTTAGCGCGGTGCCATTGTCTAAATGCGACCTGTAGGAGCTGCCGCAGGCTGCGATCTTTGATTTTGCTTATATAAGACAAGATCAAAAGATCGCAGCCTGCGGCAGCTCCTACAGGGGGGGGGATTCAGCCGGCCTGGCTTTGGTCCTTGTCCTTCACACAGGCGAAGTCTTCTTCACGCAGCTCGGGCAGGTCCTTGGCACAGTAATTACTGCCCAGGTCCTTCAACGCCCCGCACATCCCCTCCAGACGCCCATCGACCGCCTGCAGGTGGTCGAGCAATTGGTTGATGGCGCGTGCCACCGGGTCCGGCATGTCTTCAGTCACGCCGTAGGCATCGAAGCCGATTTTCTCGGCCATGGCCTTGCGCTTGGCATCCAGCTCCTGGTCCGGCTTGACGATGATCCGCCCCGGAATGCCCACCACCGTGGCACCCGGCGGCACTTCCTTGGTGACCACGGCGTTGGAGCCGACTTTGGCACCCGCCCCCACAGTGAACGGGCCAAGCACCTTGGCACCGGCACCGACCACCACACCATCACCCAGCGTCGGGTGGCGTTTGCCCTTGTTCCAACTGGTGCCGCCCAGGGTCACGCCCTGGTAGATGGTCACGTCATCGCCGATTTCGGCGGTTTCACCAATGACGATGCCCATGCCATGGTCAATGAAGAATCGCCGCCCGACCTTGGCCCCCGGGTGGATCTCGATCCCGGTCAGCCAGCGGCCGAAGTTCGACACCAGCCGCGCCAGCCATTTCAGGTCGGCGCGCCACAGCATCGCCGACAAACGGTGGATCCAGATGGCATGCATGCCGGGGTAGCAGGTCAGGACTTCAAAAGCGTTACGCGCCGCCGGGTCTCGATGGAAAACACTCTGGATATCTTCACGCAAACGCTCAAACATCATTAATCCTTCCGCTTAAGAAGCTCACCACGGGCCGCTTTCTGGGTTTCCGTGAGGATGCCACGCAAAATATTCATTTCCGCCCGGCTGACCGAGCTGCGTCCGTACAACCGGCGCAGGCGCGCCATCAAGTGCCGTGGCTTTTCCGGGTCGAGAAATTCGATGGCCACCAGGGTTTGTTCCAGGTGCTCATAGAACCGCTCCAGCTCATCCATGGTCGCCAGCTCAGCGCTTTTGACCGAAGCCACTTCCTCCTTCTCGACCTTGGTTGGCTGACCTTGGGCGGCCAGCCAGGCCATGCGCACTTCATAACTCAACACCTGCACCGCCGCCCCAAGGTTCAGAGAACTGAACTCAGGGTCTGATGGGATGTGCACGTGATAGTGACATCGCTGCAGCTCTTCGTTGGTCAGGCCGGAATCTTCCCGACCGAACACCAGGGCGATCTCGGCCCCCTGCCCGGCTTCCTCGACCACTTTGGTCCCGCATTCGCGCGGGTCCAGCAGCGGCCAGGGAATGCGCCGGTCGCGAGCACTGGTGCCCAGCACCAGATTGCAGCCGACCAAGGCATCTTCCAAGGTGGCGACGACTTGCGCCTTTTCAAGGATGTCACCGGCACCGGAAGCACGGGCATCGGCCTCGTGGTGCGGGAACAGGCGTGGTTCGACCAGCACCAGGCGCGACAGCCCCATGTTTTTCATGGCGCGCGCGGTCCCGCCGATATTGCCCGGATGGCTGGTATTGACCAGGACGACACGAATGTTTTGCAGCAAGGGAGGCGCTCTCGAACACATTATCGGGAGCAGAATCTTACAGCGCCCACTACCGTTAAGCCATGAAAGCGAACGTCGTCCTTCTCCTGTAGAAACTTTCTGATAGAATGCCCGGCTTTCTTTAACAACCTTAGGTGACACATCCATGCAGCCCATGCTGAATATCGCGCTGCGCGCCGCCCGCAGCGCCAGTGAATTGATCTTCCGCTCCATCGAGCGCCTGGATACCATCAAGGTCGACGAAAAAGACGCCAAGGATTACGTATCCGAGGTGGATCGCGCCGCCGAACAGAAAATCATCGACGCCCTGCGCAAGGCGTACCCGAATCACTCGATCATGGGTGAAGAGACCGGCCTGCACGCCGGCACCGGCATCGAAGGCGAAGAGTACCTGTGGATCATCGATCCGCTGGACGGCACCACCAACTTCCTGCGCGGCATCCCTCACTTCGCTGTCAGCATCGCCTGCAAATACCGCGGTCGCCTGGAACACGCTGTGGTCCTGGACCCGGTTCGCCAGGAAGAATTCACCGCCAGCCGTGGTCGCGGCGCCCAACTGAACGGCCGTCGCCTGCGCGTCAGCGGTCGCACCAGCCTGGACGGCGCCCTGCTGGGTACCGGCTTCCCGTTCCGTGACGACCAGATGGACAACCTCGACAACTACCTGGGCATGTTCCGCGCCCTGGTCGGCCAGACCGCCGGCATCCGCCGCGCCGGTTCGGCAAGCCTGGACCTGGCCTACGTGGCCGCCGGTCGTTTCGACGCCTTCTGGGAGTCGGGCCTGTCCGAGTGGGACATGGCAGCAGGCGCCCTGTTGATCCAGGAAGCAGGCGGCCTGGTGAGCGACTTCACCGGCGGTCATGACTTCCTTGAAAAAGGCCACGTCGTAGCCGGCAACACCAAATGCTTCAAGGCAGTACTGACGGCCATCCAGCCGCACCTGCCAGCCTCGCTGAAGCGCTAAGCGTCCAAGCGACAGAAAAAGCACCCTACGGGGTGCTTTTTTTATGCCTGGAATTTGATCCCCCAAACACCACAAATCCAAATGTGGGAGCGGGCTTGCTCGCGAAGAGGCCGTGTCAGTCGATAAAGATGGCGACTGATACACCGCTTTCGCGAGCAAGCCCGCTCCCACAGGGGATGTGTGGTGGCGCACAAATAGCGTGCGCACAAAAAAGCACCCCGCAGGGTGCTTCTTTTTGAATCTGACTTCAGCGGATCAATGCGCCTGCTGATTCTCCGACAAGATCAACTTGCCCTCTTTATCCACAGGGATCTGGTTCCCTGGATCGCGATCCATCCGCACCTTGCCTTCCTTGCCATCGAGCGAATAACGCACGTCGTAACCCACGACCTTGTCGCTGATGTCATTTACCGTATTACAACGGGTCTGGGTCGTGGTGTAGGTGTCACGCTCTTGCATGCCCTCCTGCACCTTGTTACCGGCATAACCACCACCGACAGCGCCTGCAACCGTGGCAATCTTCTTGCCCGTGCCGCCGCCGATCTGGTTACCCAGCAAGCCACCTGCCAGCGCACCTACCACGGTACCGGCAATCTGGTGTTGATCTTTGACCGGCGCTTGCCGGGTGACCGCTACATCCTTGCACACTTCACGTGGAGTCTTGATTTGCGTCTTGACCGGCTCAACCGCGAGTACTTGCGCGTACTCAGGGCCATTATCCTTAACCAGGCTGTAGGTGGCCACAGCACCGCCGGCAGTTACACCGACAGCACCCAGTACAGCACCAACCAGCATCGACTTGTTCACATGAACCTCCTGAACATCACATGCGGAGCGCGTCTGCGCTTCTCCCAGCCTTGGAGTATAAAAAAAGGCGCGAGTTCAACTCGCGCCTTTTTGGACTACATCGCCGAAGGAATTGGCCTTCAAGGACGGTCGTCGACTTCCTTCTCGGTGTTGGCCGCAGGAATCAGGTCTTCGGAGCTCAGGTTCAGCCAGATCAGCACCACGTTGGCGATGTAGATCGAGGAGTAAGTACCCGCCAATACACCAATAAACAGCGCGATGGAGAAGCCGAACAGGTTGTCACCACCGAAGAACAGCAGGGCCGCGATCGCCAGCAAGGTGGAGATCGAGGTGGCCATGGTGCGCAGCAGGGTTTGCGTGGTCGAGATGTTGATGTTCTCGATCAGGCTGGCCTTGCGCAGTACCCGGAAGTTCTCACGAACCCGGTCGAATACCACGATGGTGTCGTTGAGCGAGTAACCGATGATCGCCAGTACCGCCGCCAGCACCGTCAGGTCGAAGGTGATCTGGAAGAACGACAGGATACCGATGGTCACGATCACGTCGTGGATCAGGGACACGATCGCCCCGACCGCGAACTTCCACTGGAAGCGGAACGCCAGGTAGATCAGGATGCCGCCCAACGCCATCAGCATGCCGAGGCCGCCCTGGTCGCGCAGCTCTTCACCCACCTGCGGGCCGACGAACTCGACGCGCTTGACCGTCGCCGGGTTTTCGCCGCCGACCTTCTGCAAGGCCTCGGCCACCTGGTGACCCAGTTGTGGATCCTCACCCGGCATACGCACCAGCAGGTCGGTGGTTGCACCGAAGTTCTGCACGATGGCTTCGTGATAACCCGCGGTCACCAGCTGCTCACGCACCTTGGTGACGTCGGCCGGACGCTCGTAGGTCAGCTCGATGAGCGTACCGCCGGTGAAGTCCAGGCCCCAGTTCATGCCCTTGGTGGCGACGCTGAACAAGGCCAGCACGGTAAGGAACAATGTGACGCCGAACGCAACGTTGCGAACGCCCATGAAGTTGATTGTACGTAACATGGCAGCCCCTTAAATCCACAACTTCTTGAAGTCACGTCCGCCGAAGATCAGGTTGACCATCGCGCGGGTCACCATGATGGCCGTGAACATCGAGGTAAAGATCCCGAGGGACATGGTCACTGCGAAGCCCTTGACCGGCCCTGTGCCCATGGCAAACAGGATGCCGCCGACCAGCAAGGTGGTCAGGTTGGCGTCGAGAATCGCGGTGAATGCCCGGCCGAAGCCTTCGTTGATTGCGCGCTGCACGGTCATGCCCGCGGCGATCTCTTCACGAATCCGCGAGAAGATCAGCACGTTGGCGTCGACCGCCATACCCATGGTCAACACGATACCGGCGATGCCCGGCAGGGTCAGCGTGGCCCCCAGCAGCGACATCAAAGCCAGCAGCATCACCATGTTCACCGCCAGTGCGACGGTGGCAATGATGCCGAAGAAGCGGTAGATGGCGATGATGAACAGCGACACGAACAGCATGCCCCACAGCGACGCATCGATACCCTTGGTGATGTTGTCGGCACCCAGGCTCGGGCCAATGGTGCGCTCTTCAGCGAAGTACATCGGGGCGGCCAGGCCACCGGCACGCAGCAGCAGCGCCAGTTCCGACGACTCGCCCTGGCCATTCAGGCCGGTGATGCGGAATTGCGCGCCCAGCGGCGACTGGATGGTCGCCAGGCTGATGATCTTCTTCTCTTCCTTGAACGACTGCACCGCGACGTCTTTCTCGACACCGTTGACCACTTGCTTGGTGTAAGTGGTAACCGGACGCTGCTCGATGAAGATCACCGCCATGCTGCGACCGACGTTCGAACGGGTCGCACGGCTCATCAGCTCGCCACCGTGGCCATCCAGGCGGATGTTCACTTCTGGCGTACCGTGCTCGCCGAAACCAGCCTTGGCGTCGGTCACCTGGTCACCGGTGATGATCAGGCCACGCTCGATCAGCGCAGGAGGACGCTTGCCCTCACGGAACTCGAATTCCTCGGACGTGGCCTTCGAAGCGCCAGGCTCGGCGGCCAGGCGGAACTCAAGGTTGGCCGTCTTGCCGAGGATACGCTTGGCTTCGGCAGTGTCCTGCACGCCCGGCAGCTCAACCACGATGCGGTTGGCGCCCTGACGCTGGACGATCGGTTCGGCAACACCCAGCTCGTTGACGCGGTTACGGACCGTGGTCAAGTTCTGCTTGATGGAGTATTCACGGATTTCCGCCAGCTTGGCCGGGGTCATCGCCAGACGCAGCACCGGTTGGCCATTGAGGTCGGCCGGAACAATGTCGAAATCGTTGAAATTCTTGCGGATCAGGCTGCGGGCCTGTTCACGGCTGTCTTCATCGGAGAAGCCCAGCTGAATGGCGCCGTTGAGTTGCGGCAGGCTGCGATAGCGCAGTTTCTCTTTACGCAACAGGCTCTTTACATCGCCTTCGTACACTTTCAAGCGTGCATCCAGGGCTTTGTCCATGTCCACTTCCAGCAGGAAGTGCACGCCACCGGACAAGTCCAGGCCCAGCTTCATCGGGTGCGCGCCCAGGCTGCGCAGCCATTGCGGGGTGGTTTGCGCCAGGTTCAGTGCAACGACGTAGTCATCACCCAATGCCTTGCGCACGACGTCTTTGGCCGGCAGCTGGTCTTCAGCCTTGGTCAGGCGAATCAAACCGCCCTTGCCGTTGGCAGCCAGGGTGGCAGCCTTGACGTTGATCCCGGATTCCTTGAGCGCAGCGCTCACACGGTCCAGATCAGCCTGATTGACCTGCAGCGCAGTGCTTGCACCGCTGACCTGAATGGCCGGGTCATCAGGATAAAGATTGGGAGCGGAATAAATCAGACCGATCGCCAGCACCGCCAGGATCAGAATGTATTTCCACAGAGGGTATTTGTTCAGCATCACGCCGCCCGCTTATGACGCGGGGCGCCTTGCGCGCCCCGTCGATTGAGTAGAAGTTGAAACTTAGATCGCTTTGAGCGTGCCTTTTGGCAGCGTGGCGGCGATGGCGCCTTTCTGGAACTTCATTTCGACGGTGTCGGAAACTTCCAGAACCACGAAATCGTCGGCCACTTTGGTGATCTTGCCGGCGATGCCGCCGGTGGTCACGACTTCGTCGCCTTTCTGCAGGCTGCTCAGCAGGTTCTTCTGCTCTTTGGCGCGCTTGGCCTGTGGACGCCAGATCATCAGGTAGAAGATGACCAGGAAGCCGACCAGGAAAATCCACTCAAAGCCGCCGCCCATAGGGCCTGCCGCAGGTGCAGCAGCGTCTGCCATGGCGTTAGAGATAAAAAAGCTCATTTAGCACTCCAGTTGCAAATGTTGAATCTTGGGGTCAGAAAACTCAGTCCAAAGGCGGCACGGGTAGCCCGCGTTTGGCGTAGAAGGCATCGACAAAGGCGGCCAATGTACCCTGTTGAATAGCCTCGCGCAAACCAGCCATAAGCACTTGATAATGACGCAAGTTATGGATGGTATTGAGCATGCTTCCCAGCATTTCGCCGCACTTGTCCAGGTGATGCAGATAAGCACGGGAGAAGTTCTGGCAGGTATAGCAATCGCAGGTCGGATCCAGCGGCGAATCATCATGGCGATGGAACGCGTTACGGATCTTGATCACGCCTGTGTCAATGAACAGATGCCCATTGCGGGCATTACGGGTTGGCATCACGCAATCGAACATGTCCACACCGCGGCGCACACCCTCCACGAGATCTTCCGGTTTGCCAACGCCCATAAGGTAACGAGGTTTGTCAGCCGGCATCTGGCCCGGCAGATAGTCCAGCACCTTGATCATTTCATGCTTGGGCTCGCCCACTGACAGACCGCCGATGGCCAGGCCGTCGAAGCCGATCTTGTCCAAGCCTTCCAGGGAGCGCATGCGCAGATCCTGGTGCATGCCGCCCTGAACGATACCGAACAGCGCCGCCGTGTTGTCGGCATGGGCGTTTTTCGAGCGCTGGGCCCAGCGCAGCGACAACTCCATGGACACGCGAGCGACGTCTTCGTCGGCCGGGTACGGCGTGCATTCGTCGAAAATCATCACGATGTCCGAGCCCAGGTCACGCTGGACCTGCATCGACTCTTCCGGCCCCATGAACACCTTGGCGCCGTCGACCGGGGAGGCGAAGGTCACGCCCTCCTCCTTGATCTTGCGCATGGCGCCCAGGCTGAACACCTGGAAACCGCCGGAGTCGGTCAAAATCGGGCCTTTCCACTGCATGAAATCGTGCAGGTCGCCGTGCTTCTTGATCACTTCCATGCCCGGGCGCAGCCACAGGTGGAAGGTGTTGCCCAGAATGATTTCCGCGCCAGTGGCCTCGATATCCCGCGGCAACATGCCCTTGACCGTGCCGTAGGTGCCCACCGGCATGAAGGCCGGGGTCTCGACGGTACCGCGCGGGAAGGTCAAACGACCGCGACGAGCCTTGCCGTCAGTAGCAAGTAACTCAAACGACATACGACATTGGCGACTCATTCTTTGTCCTCGGGGCCACGTGGTGCGGGGTTACGGGTGATAAACATCGCATCACCGTAGCTGAAAAAGCGGTATTCGTTGTCGACGGCGGCTTTATAGGCAGCCATGGTTTCCGGATAACCGGCAAACGCCGAGACCAGCATCAACAACGTGGATTCAGGTAAATGGAAATTGGTGACCAGGGCATCGACCACATGAAACGGCCGGCCCGGGTAGATGAAAATGTCGGTATCGCCGCTGAACGGCTTGAGCACGCCATCGCGGGCGGCACTTTCCAGGGAACGCACGCTGGTCGTCCCCACCGCCACCACCCGACCGCCGCGCGCGCGACAGGCGGCCACCGCATCCACCACGTCCTGGCCAACTTCCAGCCATTCAGTGTGCATGTGGTGGTCTTCGATCTTCTCGACCCGCACCGGCTGGAAGGTACCAGCGCCCACGTGCAAGGTCACGAACGCCGTCTCGACGCCCTTGGCGGCAATCGCCTCCATCAGCACCTGATCGAAATGCAGCCCCGCCGTCGGCGCCGCCACCGCGCCCAGGCGCTGGGCGTAGACGGTCTGGTAACGCTCGCGGTCCGAGCCTTCGTCCGGGCGGTCTATATAAGGAGGCAGCGGCATGTGCCCGACGCGGTCGAGCAGCGGCAATACCTCTTCGGCAAAGCCCAGCTCGAACAACGCATCATGACGCGCCAGCATCTCGGCCTCGCCACCGCCGTCGATCAAAATCTTCGACCCCGGCTTGGGCGACTTGCTGGAACGCACATGGGCCAGCACGCGATGACTGTCCAGCACCCGCTCCACCAGGATTTCCAGCTTGCCGCCGGAAGCCTTCTGGCCAAACAGCCGCGCCGGGATCACCCGGGTATTGTTGAACACCATCAAATCGCCAGGGCGCAAATGCTCCAGCAAATCAGTAAATTGACGGTGTGCCAGGGCGCCGCTGACCCCATCCAGGGTCAACAGGCGACTACCGCGACGCTCGGCCAAAGGGTGGCGGGCGATCAGCGAATCAGGGAGCTCGAAAGTAAAGTCAGCAACGCGCATGATGGGGTTCGTCTAGCAGGGCCGGGAAGTCTAGCGGAAATATCAAAAATTCTCCATGTACCTGATTGACCGACGGTTATCTCATCTTTATACTCCGCGGCCATTGCCCTGATGGCGGAATTGGTAGACGCGGCGGATTCAAAATCCGTTTTCGAAAGGAGTGGGAGTTCGAGTCTCCCTCGGGGCACCAAATTAAGAAAGGTCTTGCTTAGCAAGGCCTTTTTTTTCGCCCGCAGAAAAGCACCTGGCACCCCACCGACCTGTAGGAGCCGGCTTGCTGGCGATGCTTTTGACCCTCCTTTTCCAAGCCGCCCGCACCACCGGAACATTTCACAAGGACTCCCCCCATGGAATTGCACCTAGAAACCGTCGCCCTCTTCTCCCTCAAATTGGCTTACGAATCGGAAGATTCAAGCCCGATTTTGCGTGACGACCTGGTCATGGGTGATTACCAGCGGGATGTGTTTGAGTTGCTGGTGCGGCGGGGGGATGTTGAGGGGATTCAGGTGAAGGTGGGTGAGTGTGTGGGGTTGGCGTTGGAGGCTGTTGGGGGTGTGGATAAGCCGTTGGGGCGGGAGTTGGGGAGGTTGGTGGGGGAGTTTTCTGGGGTTAGGGGGATGGAGGAGCTTGGTGCGCCGCTCGTTGCGCTTAAGGATTATCTGAAAGACATCCAATGAAGGCGAACGACCCAAAAAAGCGGGTACGACCAATATCCGGACCGACGCTGGTCGTGACCTCTGATATAAAAGCTCACACAGTGCAAGGTGACAGTCTCCTTCCCTGGCGCTATCCCCCGCTCAAAATCAGGCGCGCGCTAATAATTGCCTGACAGATGGCACTCTGCTAGCGTCATCTGACTCAACACCAGTAGGGAATCGTATGGACGCGCAGGGACAGGTTCGCGCTTGGCTGCTTCAGCAGCAGGATTGGCTTCAGGAGACTGCTGATAGGCTCCTAAAGCACGGGGCGCTCACCCAAGATGATATTTCGCAAATCGCGGCTCGGCTTAAAACCCCGGAAGGCCAAGCCATCTCCAAACACAGAAGCTTCGACGAGCTAACACATGCCCCGGCTGGCTCCGTGCTACGACTGCGGAGCCTTGCGGACGTGACGGGCATTGAGAGCTTGGGTCCTCGCGCACCGCTAGATTTCGGCACAGGTAATTTGACAGTTATCTATGGCCACAACGGTTCTGGAAAGTCCTGCTACACAAGGATCCTGAAGAAGGCTACAGGTAAAGCTCGCGCGAGCGATCTCAAACCCAACGTTTTTCAGGCCACGCCGGCGTCGAGCAAATGCACACTCAACTTCGAGTTGGACCACGTACATGGAAGCGTTGAGTGGCATATCACTCATCCTCCCGTGGAGCAATTGCGCGAGATCGATATCTTTGACAGTGACGAAGCTCTGCACTACCTGAAAAGCGAGAGTGCAGCCACCTACAGCCCACCTATCATGGGGCTGTTTGAAAAGCTGGCTGCGGCTACTGACAAGGTTAAAGAGTCATTGCAATCAGAGCAGGATTTGCTCGTCAGTACCCTTCCCGCCATTCCTGCCATACATCAGGAATCACCCGCAGGAAAATCCTATCGAGGCCTCAGCTCATTGTCGGCATCAGCTGTTGAACAACTGCTGAGGTGGACCGCTGACGACTTAGCTAGCCTGGAGGCGCTGAATGAGCGGCTGAAAACCACTGATCCTGCTTCCCTTGCAAAGCAGAAACGCGAGACCAAGGTTCAGGTCATGCACATAATCAAAGGAGTCAGAGCAGCGTCGGAGGCATTTGACTTTAATAAAATAGAGGCTATCCGCTCACTAAGAGCAGATGCAGTCCAGAAGAGACGTATAGCTACCGAGGGAGCACAAGCCAAATCAGCGGTTCTCGAAGGTGTTGGTACGGCTACCTGGAGAGCCTTGTGGGAGGCGGCGCGCGCATACTCAGTTACGCCCTATCCACACCAAACGTTTCCAGTGACGCAGGATGGAAGGTGCGTCCTTTGCCAACAAGCCCTTTCCGCTGATGCCCAACGACGGCTGAACGATTTTGAGCAGTTTGTTCAAGGCAGGTTGGAAACAGACGCTAATTCTGCCGAAAAAACTTATAACCAGGCGCTGCTAAGCCTTCCGATTGCTTTGACAGAGGCCGAAGTGCAGACGCTATGTACTGCTGCTGCGTTGACTACCCCGGAATGGAGGGCTGCACTCTGGGCTTTCTGGAGCGCCGTTACGGAGATGAGAACGGCGCTATTTGACCATGAGATCGCGAAGTTAGCCGGCGCCTTACCTGACGTTACTGCCAATCTACTTATACTCGAGAATTACGGCGAGCAACTTGCTGCAGATGCCGTCCAGTTTGAACAGGACGCGCTTCAGTTTGACCGACCAAAGGCGATCGACGAGAAGAATATTCTCGAAGCCAAACAATGGGTATCACAGCAAAGTGAGGCGGTCAGGAAGGAACAGCAAAGGTTTAAAAATTACAAACTGCTTGAATCGTTGAAGAGCATCGCAAGCTCACGGCGTATCTCGACTAAGGCTACAGAAATTTCGGAAAACGTGGTTACCGAGGTGTATGTGGCGCGTTTCAATGACGAACTCCGTGCACTTGGTGCCACCCGAATTCAGGTTGAATTGGTAAAGACGAGAACATCTCGAGGAAAAGTGCTTCACCAGCTCAAACTCAAAGCGGTGAAAAACGGCGACCACTCCCCGGACAAGGTCTTGAGTGAAGGTGAGAGGAGAATCATATCTCTGGCTGCGTTTCTCGCCGACGTGACCGACAAGCCTGGGGTTGCTCCGTTCATCTTCGACGATCCGATTTCTTCACTGGACCATGATTTCGAGTGGAAGGTTGCCTGCCGTCTTGCCGAGCTGGCCAAAGAACGCCAGGTCCTGATCTTCACCCACCGGCTTTCGCTTTACGGGGTGATGGACGATGTGGCCAAGAAAATTGGTGAGTCATGGAAAAAAGCCAATTTTCGACAGATGTGCATCGAGTCCTTCGGTGGAGTCTCTGGCCACCCCGCAGGTCAAGCAGTGTGGAATAGCTCGACGAAGACAGCGAACAACATCCTGCTAGAGAGGCTGAGAGAAGCAAAAAAAATTGGAGAAACGGCTGGTGCAGCGGCGTACTACTCCCTAGCCCAAGGAATTTGTAGCGATTTTCGCAAACTGATCGAGCGGTCCGTTGAAGACGATCTACTCCAGAAAATCGTTGTGCGTCATCGTCGGGGCATTTCGACCGATGGGCGCTTGCCCGCCCTGCTCGAGATCACTCGTGAAGACCTTCATCGCATCGACGATCTCATGACCAAGTTCAGCTGCTATGAGCACAGCCAGTCTGACGAAATGCCTGTCCAGCCACCGGAGGAGGCAGAGCTTAAAGCCGACATTGAGTCGCTGAAGCAATGGCGAGATGACTTAGAGGCAAGACGCAAGAAGGCAGCATAGGCGTCTTAGGACGGAAGTTCTTCCGTGCGGAGGTTGCTGAGACGGAGTCTGTAACTAGAGAAAACCACGACGCCCCTGTCGTGGTCACCCACGAAGCGCTAGCAAAGCATCGCCAAAGCCTGCGCATAGAAATGCCCAAGACCACGATCCAGTAACAAGAATGGAATAAAAATGGGACAGATTTATTTTAATAAAAAGGGGGAAGATTTACCCCCCTTTTTCCTTTTTCCACTCCTAGTACTGCCGTGCGCTTTGGAACAACTCTACAACCTTACCCCGGACACTACTAAACGAGGCCAAGTGCACTGACTGCAAAAAGCCCAAGCAATATAACGATAAAAACCACCCCACTCCAATGCAAAACAATTAGTTTGCGCCTGAGGTTCCCAGGAAAGCTTTGCAGATCCTTAGCGTTGGCTCCGCCATCGCGAAGATACACATTAGGCATAGTCATAACGCCCATTATTGCAGCCAGAACGAACAACCTTCCCCAAGCCCCCCCATTCTTAAATTGAGCCCTAACCATAATAGATGGGCAGTTTTTCAAGTGATCCAGCATCATATCCATTCTGGTGTAGGCCAAATGCAGCGCAACGCCAAGGAAAATGAGAAGACCGCTAAAACCAATTATGCTGATACACAGAAATATCTTTTGCGCGACACTCACGCTCATTTCAGGGTCTCGTAAATTATCTCGCCGGTTTTTTCACCCGTCTTGCCGAGGGCATAGCCTGTAGCCAAAGAACCTGCTCCCACCACTACGAGTCCACATATCAGGGTCCCTGCGCCTGCTGTGGGTACTCCTAAAGCTGCGCAGATAATACCTGTCGTACCAGCGCCAAAGATCACGCCTGCGGCACTACCACCGACTATTCCCCCTATAAAAGATCCTCCCTCAGTGAACTTCACCTTTTTACAGGCCTCAGCATCCCCCGCTGTACACACGTCTTGAACCTTTACGGCAGATGCTCCTCCTCCGACCGCCGTCCCGACCCAACCGCCGTATTTGACGTATTTAGAAGCCTTCGCCACACCCTCAAGATGGGTGGCATGACCCGGTATTTGGCCCCCAGGACTGGCCTCCGTCCAGAGATGAACCAGGCTTTGACTGGAAATCCCTAACATTTTTTTCAAGTTGATATGGTCAGGGAATCCAATTCCCTTGCGGGTCAGTGTCGTCATATGGGTGTTCAGTTGTGCGAGCAGACGCTGGCGCTCTGCAAAGAACGCTGGCGAGCGCAGGTTCCCATCTCTCTGAAGCGTATTCTGTTGCAACGCTTCAATATCCCTCAAGGCATTGCCTACGTTGTCCAGGTTGTTCTTGAAAACGCTCGCGCCAATGCCGATAGCGTCTGAGCCATAGGTCAGGAAAGCCTGAATGACGTCTCGGTGTTGCACCATGAAATCCGCCTCTTCGGGGCTAAGCGTTTGAATGATCTGGTTGGTCTTGGCTGCCACGTCCATGAGCAGGGCTTCTTCACGGGTGCACTGGTAGTTGTTGGGGTCGCCCAGCACGATCATCGAACCGGCTTTGACATCGCGCAGGTTAGGATTGAGCAGCTTGAATTTACCCATCACCGCCGGGTCACGCAGGGTGAACAAGGAGGCTTCGAGCTGTTCGCGGGTGGTACTCTTGGGCACGATGTAGAAGCCTGGTTCCTGGGCTGCTGCACTGCCCAAGGACACTGGCTTGGGAGTGTTCGACTCAGATGCGAAACTGGCTGAGCGTGGTGCCGGATTGCCGGCGAGAGGTGTGGTCGGTTGGGGCGCGGCCCTTGTGGCCTGGGGCGCAGCACTGCTACGCGATTCGTAAGTGGCGGTGAAAACCGAGGGGATCAACCTGGCTCTGCACGGGCAGGTGCTGTAGCTGTCCAGCGAGCCCGCCACGATCCTGCCATGACTGTTGATGTAGGAGACGCCTCCCACGATGGTGTAGGTTTCGTCGTTTTTCCCGCAGGAAACACGGTCGCCTTCACGAGCATGGGCGATACCAAACATCATGACGCGTGTGTCGGCCTCTAAAACCTGGCCACCGCAAGTGGTCTTGTCACCCAGGCGAATGAAATGTCCTTGTGCCATTGTTGATCTCCCTCTCTGCTGGCGCCCCAGATAGCGCACCACGGTTAACGATCGATAAGCCGACTCGGGGTGAGTGGCTTAACGCAAAGTACGTGGACAGAGAGGAAACTCAAGATGGTCGAGAAAATCAGGAAAGATCCCACAAACCATGCGGAAAAAGCCGAAGAAAATGTAGACAGGACAAATACAAATTCGTCCTTAATTCGTAAAAACGTCAAAAAAACATACATTAATAACTTAGTCGTCCTTCGCCCCATTATCTTCTCGGCGGCAGGTCATGTACTGCTCGATTGATGGTTGCACCAGTGGTGACTGCACGATACCCTTCCGCCGTCGCTGCCAATTCAGCGACCGGGTGTGAGAACCCGTGGAAATCAAGGCGCTAAGCGCCCAAAAACCTGTCGTGGCGTTTTTTTCGTCTGCGATATGGCTTTATGGCGGCTGTGCGTGGGAGACCTTCGGGTCTGCCGGTTGCCTTGATTGCCGGTTTCTCACCCCGCGCACGGCTGTCACCCAAGCCCGTGAGAAGGCTCGTGGCAGCTCCTCAAATCAAGGATGTTGACCATGAACAAGATAAATCCGTTTGAAATTTGGCTTTTCCCACGACGTAATTCCCAATCGCGTAACGCCCTCCCCCATTGCCTCTCCATCCTCGGAGGTGGCCAATGACTGAACAACCTGAACTCAAAACCATCGGCTTAACCCCCGCCATCTACTGCTCCGATCAACCACTGTTCCACGTCACTCGCGGTGTTCCGCTCGGTGATGCGTTGTCGATGGCTTCTGATTTTCTGTTTCTGGCCAAGACGCTGACTGAAGATGCTGCCTATGCAAGGGATACCGACCGGCATGCCTGGGCTGCGCATTATTTGACGTCGATGAGTAAGGCGTTGGTGGATGATGCGGTGAAGGTGTTGGAGCGGGATCGGGTGGTTGGGCCGATGGGCAAGCGGGCGGCGGAGGCTGGAGGGTAGTTTTTGCGTTTTAGACGCCAGGCATGACGTTTGTAGGGATGGGTTTGGTTGCGGGGGCTTGGGCATTCTGTGGGCGTGGGGGTTGCCTTGGGTTTTTCGCGAGCATGCTCGCTCCTACAGGAAGCTGGTATGGGCAATCTTCGTGGTTCGTTAACAAGAAGGCTCGAATGGAATGCCGGACTGAGCCAGTCTGATGATGTGGCAATTTCGATTTCGCATTGAACACTGGTTTTGGTGACACCCGTGCGGGTGGCGGCGGAGGTTGAGGGGTAGTGGCTAGCTTCAGCAGTGATGTTGGCTGGGCTGGCGTTATCGCTGGCAAGCCAGCTCCTACAGGGTATTGCGGGGGCTGGTGGGTGTTGTTTGGCCCTGGTGGGTGAGTTGCTTTTTGATGCAGGACCCCATTTGGCATTTGTGTTGGCTGGGCTGGCGTTTTCGCGAGCAGGCTCGCTCCCACAGGGGGGGCACACAGGGGTTTTGCGTGCCGTTCGGTTGGATTAGCCCCGAGTTTCGGGCTTTGGTTGAGCGGACCGCTGCTTTTCGCGGAATGGTTTTGCCCATCTGCGCCGCAGAATTGCCTACGGTTCTGAGGCTTCTTTCCACCTGTAATGCTTGTTATACATCCCTCATCGACAAGCCTTCAGGCCGTTAGGTCAGTGTGTGAACGCCCCTTGTGGCGCTCATCTAGACTTACTGCATAGTCGTAGGCAGAACCGAGCACGTCGCTTTGGTGCGGTTTGATCAATAGCGGCGTGGCAAGCTGCCCTTTATGCCCAGTTGAGGTGCGGCGAAGACCGTGCCGGGCACAACAAGATGCCCGCTCAGGGTGCCCTGGCCAACGGCCTGTCAATGCCACGATGCCGTGACGTGGTGTGAGTGCCGCAGCCGACACTTTCGGACGACCGACGACCTTCTGGTTTGTCCGTGACCGTGAGGATTGCTGAATGCCTGATGTTGAGTTGCACCTGTCTGTGGTCAATACCCTGCTGGAGCGCCATAAGGGCACTCCCGGTGCTCTGTTGCCGATTCTTCATGATATTCAGGAGCGCATTGGGTATATCCCCGATGCGGCCGTGCCCGAGATTGCCCACGCGCTGAACCAGAGTCAGGCCGAGGTGCGTGGGGTGATCAGTTTTTACCATGACTTCCGTACTGCGCCGCCTGCCCGGCATATCCTGCGGCTGTGCCGCGCCGAGTCGTGCAAGAGTCGCGGTGCCGAGCAGTTGGCGGCGCAATTGCGTGAGCGTCTGCAGCTGGATGATCACGGCAGCAGCGCTGATGGCAGCATCAGTTTGCGGCCGGTGTATTGCCTGGGTGCTTGTGCCTGCTCGCCGGCCCTGGAGCTGGACGGCCGGGTGCATGCGCGGCTGAGCGCTGAGCGTCTGGATGCCTTGCTCGACGCTTGCCGGGAGGATGCATGATGCCGACTCTTTATCTGCCGACCGACTCGCTGGCCCGTGCCGTGGGGGCCGATGAGGTGTCCGCGGCGCTGATCACTCAGGCCAGGGAGCGCAACCTGCCGCTGGAGTTGCAGCGCACCAGTTCGCGCGGCCTGTATTGGCTGGAGCCATTGCTGGAAGTGGACTCGCCACAAGGCCGGATCGGCTTTGGCCCGATGACCGCTGCCGATGTGCCGTCCGTCCTCGAAGCCCTACACAGCTCAACCGAACATCCTCTGTCCCTGGGCCTGGTAGAAGAGCTGCCTTATCTGAAGACCCAACAACGCCTGCTGTTCGCCCGCGCCGGTATTACCCGGCCTCTATCGCTGGACGACTACCGCGCCCACGGCGGTTTCGAAGGCCTGGCAAGGGCTGTCGCCATCGGCGGCGAGCAAACCGCCACAGCGGTGTTCGATTCGGGCCTGCGTGGCCGTGGCGGCGCCGCCTTCCCCGCCGGGATCAAATGGCGCACGGTGCGCGGCACCCAGGCGGCGCAAAAGTACATCGTGTGCAACGCCGACGAAGGCGACTCCGGCACCTTCGCCGACCGCATGTTGATGGAAGGCGACCCCTTCCTGCTGATCGAAGGCATGGCCATTGCCGGTCTCTGCACCGGGGCCACCTACGGTTATATCTACGTGCGCTCGGAATACCCGGATGCCGTGGCCACCTTGCGCAACGCGCTGGAGATTGCCCGGTCGAACGGTTACCTGGGCGCCAATGTCGGCGGCAGCGGCCAGGCCTTCGATATGGAAGTACGCGTCGGTGCCGGCGCCTACATCTGCGGTGAAGAAACCGCCCTGCTGGATTCGCTCGAAGGCAAGCGCGGGGTCGTTCGCGCCAAGCCGCCGATCCCCGCGTTGCAGGGCCTGTTCGGCCAGCCGACGCTGGTGCACAACGTGCTGACCCTGGCCTCGGTGCCGCTGATTTTGGCCAAGGGTGCGCAGTTCTATCGCGACTACGGCATGGGCCGTTCCCTGGGCACCATGCCCTTCCAGTTGGCGGGCAATGTTCGTCACGGCGGCCTGGTGGAACGGGCCTTCGGCCTGACCCTGCGCGAGTTGGTGGAAGGCTACGGCGGCGGCACTGCCAGTGGCCGGCCGCTGAAGGCTGCGCAGGTGGGTGGCCCGCTTGGCGCCTGGGTGCCGCCGGCGCAATTCGACACGCCGCTGGATTACGAGGCCTTCGCCGCCATGGGCGCGATGCTCGGTCACGGTGGCGTGGTGGTGGCGGACGACACGCTGGACATGGCCCACATGGCGCGTTTCGCCATGGAGTTCTGCGCCGAGGAATCCTGTGGCAAATGCACGCCGTGCCGTATCGGCTCGACCCGGGGCGTGGAGGTGATCGACCGTTTGCTGGCCGCGCCAGATCAGGCCGGTCGTGATCAGCAAGTGATCATCCTCAAGGACCTGTGCGACACGATGCAATACGGTTCGCTGTGCGCCTTGGGCGGCATGGTCTCCTTTCCGGTCGCCAGCGCCCTCAAGTACTTCCCCGCCGACTTCGGCTTGCAGCCCTCGGAGGCCGAGCAATGATCACTGTATTCGATCCGAAAACCGACATGGATCTGGGCACGCCAGCCCGCGACAGCCAGGTGCAGGTCACCCTGAACATCGACGGCCAAACCATCAGCGTGCCCGAAGGTACTTCGGTGATGCGCGCAGCCGCGTTGCTGGGCACCACCATTCCCAAACTCTGTGCCACCGACAGCCTGGAAGCCTTCGGCTCCTGCCGCATGTGCCTGGTGGAGATCGACGGTATGCGCGGCTATCCGGCGTCCTGCACCACGCCGGTCACCGAAGGGATGACCGTACATACCCAGACGCCGAAGCTCGCCACCCTGCGGCGCAACGTCATGGAGCTGTACATCTCCGATCACCCGCTGGACTGCCTGACCTGCTCGGCGAACGGCAACTGCGAGCTGCAAACCGTGGCCGGTCAGGTCGGCCTGCGGGAGGTGCGTTACGGCTATGAAGGCGACAACCATCTGGCCGACGTGAAGGACACTTCCAACCCCTACTTCGACTACGACCCGAGCAAGTGCATCGTCTGCAACCGCTGCGTGCGCGCCTGCGAAGAAACCCAGGGCACCTTTGCCTTGACCATCACCGGGCGCGGTTTTGAATCCCGGGTGGCGGCGGCTGGCGGGGATAACTTCCTCGATTCGGAATGCGTGTCCTGCGGCGCCTGTGTACAGGCCTGCCCGACCGCCACGCTGATGGAAAAAAGCGTGGTCGAACTGGGTCAGCCCGAACACAGCGTGATCACCACCTGCGCCTACTGCGGTGTGGGTTGCTCGTTCCGTGCCGAGATGAAAGGCGACCAACTGGTGCGCATGGTCCCGGACAAGAACGGCCAGGCCAACCACGGCCACTCCTGCGTCAAAGGGCGCTTTGCCTGGGGCTACGCCACCCACCCGGATCGCATCACCAAGCCGATGATCCGCAAGCACATCAACGACCCGTGGCAGGAAGTCAGCTGGGATGAAGCGGTGACCTACGCCGCCAGCGAATTCCGCCGCCTGCAGCAGAAATATGGCCGCGATTCCATCGGCGGCATCACCTCCAGCCGCTGCACCAACGAAGAAACCTACCTGGTGCAGAAACTGGTGCGCGCCGCCTTCGGCAACAACAACGTCGACACCTGTGCCCGGGTCTGCCATTCGCCGACCGGTTATGGCTTGAAGCAAACCCTCGGCGAGTCCGCCGGCACCCAGAGTTTCGACTCGGTGATGCAGGCCGACGTGATCCTGGTGATGGGCGCCAACCCGAGCGATGCGCACCCGGTGTTCGCTTCGCAACTCAAGCGCCGCCTGCGTGAAGGCGCGCGGCTGATCGTCATCGATCCACGGCGTATCGATCTGGTGGACTCAGTGCATGCTCGCGCTGAATATCACCTGGCGCTGCGCCCCGGCACCAACGTCGCCATGCTCAACGCCCTGGCCCACGTGATCATCACTGAAGGCTTGCAAAACCAGCCCTTCATCGACGCCCGCTGCGAAGGCAACGATTTCGCCCGCTGGAGCGAGTTCGTCAGCCGTGCAGAGAACTCACCGGAAGCCCTTTCCCCAGTCTGTGGGGTCGACGCCGCCGATATTCGTGCGGCCGCACGCCTGTACGCCACCGGCGGCAATGCCGCGATCTATTACGGCCTGGGCGTCACCGAGCACAGCCAGGGCAGTACCGCGGTGATGGGCATCGCCAACCTGGCCATGGCCACCGGCAACATCGGCCGCGAAGGCGTGGGCGTGAACCCGCTGCGGGGGCAGAACAACGTGCAGGGCTCCTGCGACATGGGCTCCTTCCCCCACGAATTGCCCGGCTACCGGCACATTTCCAACGAAGTGGTGCGGGCGCAGTTCGAGCAGGCGTGGAACGTCACGTTGCAACCCGATCCGGGCTTGCGCATTCCCAACATGTTCGAGTCGGCGCTGGCCGGCAGCTTCAAGGGCTTGTACTGCCAGGGCGAAGACATCGCCCAGAGCGACCCGAACACCCAGCACGTCACCGCGGCCCTGTCGGCCATGGAGTGCGTGGTGGTGCAGGATATCTTCCTCAACGAAACCGCCAAATTCGCCCACGTGTTCCTGCCGGGCGCTTCGTTCCTGGAGAAGGACGGCACCTTCACCAACGCCGAGCGGCGCATCTCGCGGGTGCGCAAGGTCATGGATCCCCTGGGCGGCAAGGCCGACTGGGAAGGCACGGTGGCGCTGGCCAATGCCTTGGGTTACCCGATGAACTACAAGCATCCATCGGAAATCATGGATGAAATCGCCCGCCTGACGCCGACCTTCACCAACGTCAGCTACGCCGAACTCGAGCGCCACGGCAGCCTGCAATGGCCGTGCAACGCCGAGGCACCGGACGGTACGCCGACCATGCACATCGATCAATTCGTGCGCGGCAAGGGGCGCTTCATGCTCACCGGCTACGTGCCCACCGAGGAGAAGGTCAACAGCCGCTATCCGCTGCTGCTGACCACCGGGCGCATCCTCAGCCAGTACAACGTCGGCGCCCAGACCCGGCGTACCGAAAACGTCGCCTGGCACGATGAAGACCGCTTGGAAATCCACCCGACCGACGCCGAGAGCCGTGGCATCAACGAAGGCGACTGGGTCGGCATCGGCAGCCGCGCCGGGCAGACCGTGCTGCGCGCGCGGGTCACCGAGCGGGTGGCGCCGGGCGTGGTGTACACCACCTTCCACTTCCCGGAATCGGGGGCCAACGTGATTACCACCGACAACTCCGACTGGGCCACCAACTGTCCGGAGTACAAGGTCACGGCCGTGGAGGTCAGCCGCGTGTACCACCCTTCGGAGTGGCAAAAACGCTTCCAGGAATTCACCGAAGAACAGCACCGCTTGCTCAAGGAGCGCCGCCAGGCCCGTGGCGATAAGGCAGAGGTGCGCCGATGAGCACCGAAAACCTGATCAAGATGGCCAACCAGATCGCCCAGTACTTCGCCACCGAACCGGACCGGCAACAGGCAGTACTGGGTGTGCGTAATCATCTGCAGATGTACTGGACGCCGGGCATGCGCAAGGAGCTGCTGGCCTGGCAGACCGAGCATCAGGGCGCGGATATGCACCCGCTGGCGCAGGAGGCGGTCAGCGGAGCGGGCTGGTAGCGACTGAAAAACGCAATTCCTGTAGGAGCCGGCTTGCTGGCGATTGCAGTTCGTCAGGCGACATTTGTGTCGTCTGGATGCCCGCAATCGCCAGCAAGCCGGCTCCTACAAGGTTAAGTATCAATTTTGAATGCAGCTTTCGTCTTTGAGGTAGCGCGACAACTCATGTTGCCGCTGACAACCAAGCAACAGCCAAAGCAGAACCCTGGCTTTACGCGGACATAGAAATCCCGCCATCGATGCACCCTTGCGAATCAAATCCATCTCACTGCCGTTAAAACCATAGCTGGCTTGCGCGGTAGAGCCCGAACCGGTGCGAGTCGCGATGATGACCGGGATATTTTCGGCGACGTGCTCAATCACGGTCGCCCAGCTCTGCGAGACATGTCCGGCGCCGAAACCGGCTATCACCAGCCCGTCATAACCGAGGGTGAGAGTGCTTTCCAGAAACAGCGTGTCGGCCGAGAGGGATGCCTCGAGCATCGCAACCTTCTGTGTTGTCTGGTGTGGTAAAGGCAAAACCCTGCGCTGAGCCGGCGCACGAAGGTAGTGAACGCGGTCTTCCATGATCAAGCCTGTAGGCCCCACGACTGGAGAGGTAAACGCCTGCAGCGCCAGCGAATCGGTTTTGCGCACGCTTCTCGCTTGATGAATCTCCCCGTTCATAACGACCTGAACGCCCCGCCGCCGGCTGTTCTCGGACAGCGCTACGCGGCATGCATCCAGCAGATTCGCCGGCCCCTCGGCCCCTGGCTGTGCTGCCGAGCGCATCGCACCGGTCAGCACCAGTGGCGCGTCGTGAGGCCACAGGTAATCGAAAAAAACTGCCGTTTCTTCGAGTGTGTCGGTGCCTTGGATCAACACGACACCCACGGCGCCCTGTTTGATTTGAAATTCTGCCCAAGACAATACGGTCAGTAAAAGTTCGAAATCCAGTGAAGCGCTGGGAAGCAGTCCAAGGGTTTCAACGGTCACCCGGGCAAGCGTCGTCAATTGCGGAACGGATGCCAGTAGAGTCTCGCCGCTGACGGTCGGGATAACGCCTTCGCCAGCATTCCTGGCTTGCATGCTCACTGTGCCACCAAGCGCCGCGATAGCTAGTTTGGGCAGATCCATGTGATACCTCACGTGTTCAGGAAGAGAGGTGGCTGTACCCGGTTCAAGACGGGGACAGCCGAAGGGGCTGGGGCATTTACTCCGCGACAAGAACGCCGATCAGCGGCAGGATCAACAACGTGCTGATGGCCATGGACAGGACATTGCCGATGTAGGCATGCATGTCGGCCGGCAATCGCTTGGCGATCGCACAGGCCAGGGGCGGTGCGATCAATGCCCCCAGCAACGCACTCGAGCCGATCACCAGCCCACTGCCGCCATGGGTCAGGATCGCAGCGGGCACCACTGACACCAGAGGCACGTAAGTGGGGTACCAGCCGCGCAGCCTCCATTGTCGACGCCAGACCAGCACCCCGATGGCCGAGCTCAGCGCTTGTGCAGCGATGATATGCAGCAATAGTCCCGACCCGTACGCCGGGCTGATCGGGTTCATCGCGTACGCCAGCAATACCCCCAGTAACAAGCCAAGACTGGCCAGTTCATTGCCAAAGAATGGCGCTTCGGAAAAGTCTGCCAAGACCCGGCGCAGGCTCCAGACGACCCCGTAGTCGGGCGCTTTGGTGACGGGTGCGGGAGGCTTGCCAGGTGATATCTCCGTCTGTCCGGACTTCATCAGGCCGGGCCGGTAGCGACACAGCAAAAATGCCACGACGCTGGCGACCGCCATGCCCAGAACATTACCGATCACCGCTGGCAACCCCAACGGGTTACACAGGTAATTGACAATCAACAGGCACATGGGTGTGACGAGTACGGCCCCCATGATTGCGCCGTTGATCGTGACCTTCCAGCCCCTGCCAAACATCAGCACCATCGCCGCTGGCAGCGAAACGAACGCGGCGAAGGTGGGTTGCCAGCTGGTGGCGGTCACCGTCCAGCCCCACAGCACGTTACTCAGCAACAACCCGAGTAACGAACTGGTGATCAGCCACGGCCATAACCCGGTGCCATAGGCAATGCTGAAGCCTTGCCAGGCTCTGCCCGTTCGATTCGCCCAATAGGCGAGATAGGCGCCGGCCAAGAGTCCGATCGAGGCGAACTCGTGTTTGTAGAACGCCACCTCGCTGATGTCGCCAAGCAGCCAGCGCAACCAGGCACTCGGCTGGGAAAGGCTCGACACCATGTCGCTGTAACTCGGCCAATGCGCGGCCCAGAGCGAGCGATAGGTCAATGAAAGCCAGATGATCAGCAATGTCGCGCCGACCAGCATCAGGATGACCGCCATATCAAATGGCGATCTGTGGGCAATGCGGTTTTTGTCGGTAGTCGTTTGCATGTCAGGTCTCCCCTATCAGCGTGGGAGACATGGGTGTTGGGTGTAGCCGAGCATCTGATCGTAGAGGTCGGCTCTACGGTCACGATGCAGATCGTTCAGGTTGTTCCAGATGGGGGCGCTGCGGGAGCTGGTCAGGTCAATATCGGCATACAGGATTTCCTCCTGGTCTGCCGAGGCTACGGCGCCAATCGGCCAGCCATTGGTGCCGGCGATCAGCGAGCATCCGAGGTAGCGTGCACCTCGTTCCTCACCGATCCGGCTGGCAGCGGCGATAAACACATTGTTTACGTGCGCCGCTGTCATCGTCAGGTACGACGCCATGCATTTGCCGGCATCGTCGAACAGCGGCGGCGGTGTCCAGACCCAGTTGTTGACGCTGCAAATGATGTCGGCGCCTTGTTGACTCAGGATGCGTGGCACCTCGGGGAACCAGATATCCCAGCAAATCAACATGCCGATTCGACCAATCGGCGTATCAAAAACCGGAAAACCCAGATCGCCGGGTGTGAACCAGAGTTTCTCCAGGTTCCACAAATGCGTCTTTCGATACTTGCCGATAAAACCGTCAGGGCCGACCAGCATCGCGGTGTTGAACAGTCGCATGCCGTCGCGCTCCGCCAGGCCGGCCACGAGGTAGACGTTGTGCCTGCAGGCAAAATCGATCCAGAGTTGCGCGCTTGGTCCGCCGGGTATCAACTGCGCATGTGCAAAGGCATCCTGCCGACTGCTGAAGAAATAACCGGTGCTGGACAGTTCAGGCAGCACGATAAGATTCGCACCGCCGTTGACCGCCTCCAGCGCCAATTCCAGGCTGCGACACAGATTTGCATCACAGTTTTCAATGCCGACTTGTGGATCGAATTGCACGACTGCTACACGCACAGGGCTTGTTGGCTCGCTCATTTCGGGTGACCTCTTTTTATTTTTATTCACGCTGTTTAATTGCGTGTTTATAAGACTCGAAAAGCCAACCGACGTAAGTCAGACGTTTCCGATAAGGCTGTAGCCTTTGTCCGAAGATGCATGAGCGAGTGTTTTGTTCGTCGGCCTGGTCAGGCGGGAAAGCAGAGCCATGCCAGAGGTGCATGGCTCTGGCGGAGGCATCAGGTTTTAAGTTTGTAGTGTGGATAGTCACTCATGGAAAAACCGCCATTGAATTTTGCTGCGGTTTTGTCGCAGATGTGAATCGCCGCATCGACGGCCGCCCGGAAACAAGGTTCAGTCCAGCCAGCATCGACTGAAAATGACTCCCCAGAAAAATACAGGCCTGATGAACGCGCGAAGTCTCTGTTGTACTTCATCAGGCTCACTGCGTCGTAATAAGTGCCGGGCCGGTAGAGCTTTGCACAACCCAAGGCGTTTTTGTCGGTTATCCAGCGTTGGACCACCGCTTGATCAATCCCAACGTAAGGAGAGATTTTCTCCTGAATATTGGCGGAGTTCATGAGGATGCGATCCAGCTCTTTGACGCACTTGGTAACCAGTTCTTTGTCGGTGAATGAGGCGAGTTTTGTTGCGTCATCCTCCCATGTATAACTCAAGAGGATGCAGTCGTATGTATAGTTATCGTTGTAGCGGTAGGTGTAGACATCGTGGATAAAGCTGTCGGTGACGATGGTTTGCGGGATTTTGTGGTTCTTCGAAAGAAATGATTTTTTCAGCGGTGCATAGACTTTACAGCTGGTTTCCCAGTGCGCCGTTTTGTAGGCGTTGATTATCTCGAATGGCAGCATCTCCTGAGAGAAATTTTTCAGTTCGATTCGAGTCTCGATTAACCAGGACGGTAGGGTCATGATGACCGAATCAAATTCGTCGAACCGTTCCTCGGCATGCTCGGGTCGACTGTTCTGCCAGTTGAAGTAGACGCGTATTTTCTGGTTAGTCAGTTTTTCAAGTTTTGTGACGGATGAGTCCGTGAGGAGGCCATTGCTTCTTTCAATGCTGTGTTCGTAAACCGACTTCCCGGTTTCGACGGTCTTCAGAAACATCAGGCATTCGTCTAAAGCGGCGAGTCCGATATAGCGCGGAACGTCGAAATTCAATCCAGCCGAGTCAAAAACAGCTTTGCTGTGTAGGTACGGCGAGGCCAGTGGGTCTCCATTTGCGTTTACCCGACCATGGATCAGTTGCAATTGACTGCTAAATCCAAAAATAGCAGTTCGCAGTGGGTAAAGGCAGCAGACGTCGTAAAAAGCCCCCCAGCTCCCGTCACCTATACCTATCGCATAGAAAATTGCGGATTCTTCCGCGGACATTCCCATTCCGCCAAAGTCCCCGGGAGCGCTTTCATCCCAGGCTGTAAGGGCCGGCATACTGACCAGATCGCGAAATGAAACGCTCTCGTACTTGTTTACGATCGCAGCCCACATGCTTTCCCATTGCGGACTCGCGTAAATTTCCGAAACATGTTTCGTCATGCGATCGGCAAAATCCTTCCACTTTGCATAAACCTTTTGCAGTTCCTCACCAGGAGGAGGGGTGAGTCCATCGGCATTTTTCCAGATCAACATCTCCGGGGTGCCACTGTTCCCCATGCTGCCTTCTCTTAGGTAAATACCAGTCGAACGGACCCACTGGCTTCCGGGATTCGCAAAGTCTGAAAACGAAAGGTCAAACGCCTTCGCGTAATAAGCCATGAGCGATCTGCCCTCTGTCGGTGGCTCGTCTGCCCGATTGAAAAAGGGCATGCGCATGGCCCCCATTTCAAACGGCGTATGACTTTCCGTGGAGTTACGACTTCCTGGAATGGTTAAGTGCCTGCCCCCTATTCGAGAGGACTGTTCTATGAGGGTGATATTGGTGAAACCGCAGCGATACAGTTCTCGGGCTGCCGTCAGTCCGGTCACCCCCGCGCCGACGATACAAATTCGGTGATCCGGGGCAGCGGTCTTGGCTATACCATTTGCCTGTTCAACCAGTGATCGATAGTCGAAACACAGGTCGGGTGGATTGGGAAAGCGGGCGGCCCATTTGTTGTCAGTCGAGCGCTTTTTTCTGGTGGTTAGCGTGGCTGCGTATGAAGGGTAGTTGTAGCTTGAACCTATAGTCATTTGATCTTCCCTGACGATATTGATGGTGTACGCAGTGACGACCTTGAAGTTTTGAGCGACTAACATAAATGGGCCAAGTGGGACGCTGGGACACTCCGCTTTCTGTTTTTTTTGTAGGAAATGAAGAAACCTAAAATTCACCACACCCCCTATGGGAGCGTCGCTCTCGAGTTCCTGTTTGGATCACTCGATCTCAATCGGCCCCTTGGTCCCGGCATCACTGTCCGTCCAGTAATCCTCACCCGTCAGCCGCCGATCACCTTGCAACGTGAAGGTAAGTTTGCCCTGGTGAAATTGCAGGGTGCCGTCGGTGCGTTTGGCGTCAACCCGTTTGCCGTTCACCCAGACCTGTTCCTTGGCATCGATGCGGATGGTGGCCACTGTCGCGCCTGCATCGCTTTTGGCTACCCACTGGCCGGCATAGGGCGTCTGGGTCGTCGAGTTGTCCGTGGCGGGGTTGGTGAACCCGGCCTTGGCGTTTTCCGCCTTGCTCTTGTGGATATCACAGCCCTGGGTCTCGCTGACCTGGGTGCAACCCGATTGCTCGAGTTGCTTGCGGTACTTGTCGTTGATGGCAAACGCCGGGGATTGCGCGGTCAGCAGGATTGCCAGCACTGGCAGGATGATTTTTTTCATGATTGCCCTCTTATTGATCAACAACTTGGCCAATGGCTGCGAACAGTATGGGTGGGATGAAGCGGTGACCTATGCCTGCGGGCTCAGTACCTGCAGGGGGGGGTTAGAGCAAGTGTTGGGAGATCAGCTTGGAGATCTCGACCATCGAGGTCTTGCCGGTGAACTCGAATTTTACTTTGCCCAATGACGAAAAGTAGATTTCCAGCTCGGAATCCAGGTCGAACGTCCCTGAGGTTTCCACCGAATATGCCACGATGTTTTTGTATGGCAACGAGGTGAAGTCTTTCTTGCTGCCGGTGATGCCTTGTACGTTCACCGCAATGATGCGCTTGTTGGTGAACACCACGCCGTCGCGCATGGACTTGTAGGAATCGATGACCTGTTCGCCGTCGAGCAAAAGGTCGGCAACGCGTTCGGCGTATTCCGCATTTTGCTTGAGCTTGAAGAATCCCTTGTTGTTGAAGTCGATCATTGGCCTCTCCCTGATTGTCAAAAAGAGCATCTAAGCACGACTTCATGCCATCGGGCCTGCCTTACTTTTCTCCGCCGGTCGTGCGTACCGCACTCTCGATCGCCCGCACGCTGATCGCCGCAAAGATCGCGGTGAGCAGCACGCCGTTGAACCCCAGCAATATCGCGAGTATTCGCGACATCGGCAGTTTCGGCACGAGTTCGCCGTAGCCGATGGTCAACCCGGTCACGAAACCGAAGTAAATGCCGTCGAAAGCGTCCCAGCCTTCCAGGTAGCTGATGATCAGGCCGCAGGTGACGATGACGACCAGCATGGTGGAAAAGATCGGCCAGACAATTCGCAGGTAGTAACCTACGGCTTTGTAGAACGCTCGACGGATGTGCGAGGTATGGGTGGGCTTCATGTCATGGGTATCCTGGGGGCGGCGGATCATTTCGTGACAGACGCAATGGCCACTTCACTTTAGCCTGTGTCGCCGTCAGCTGCGCTATCATCGCCCGCCTCTGTATCTTCAAGAGTTTGTATCCCGGATGTCCCAAGCGCTGCCAATACCCGATGCCCCTCAATCGCTGCCACCCGTGCTGGCCGGCCCGCTGTTGCGACGCCTGGAACCCACGCGGCTGGTGCTGTGGCTGGTGGGCTCGCGGGCGCTGGAGCTGACGCTGCGCTTGCAGGGCGTGGGCGATATTCGCCTCGATGCCGGGCAATGCACGGTGATTGCCGTGGGTACCCATGCATTTGTGCATCTGATTGATGTGGCGCTGGACGTTGCCCTGCCCTGCGATGAACTGATCGAGTACGACCTGCTGATCGATGACGGCACCGGCATCGCCACCTGGGCGCCGCATCTGTTGTACGGCGATGCAACTGCGCCGAACTTCGTCCTGCGCAGCCGCATCGAGCAGTTGCTGCACGGCTCCTGCCGCAAACCCCATCATCCGGCGACCGACGGCCTGCTGTGCGTCGACGGGTTGTTGGCGCAAGACCACCCGGCCACGGACCGTCCGGCGCTGCTGATGATGAGCGGCGATCAGGTCTACGCCGACGATGTAGCCGGGCCGACCCTGCGGGCGATCCACGCCCTGATCGAACGGCTGGGGTTGTTCGGTGAGCATCTGGAAGGCGCCGTGGTCAGCGACAGCGCCGAGCTTTACGGGCACGCGGCCTGTTATTACCACCGCGCGGATCTGTTGCCGGCGCTACAGAGCAACGAAACCCTGCGCGAGCGCTTTTTCGGCGGCGCGCGCAAGCCGATTTTCACCAGCAGCAGTGCCGACAATCACCTGGTGACCTTCGCCGAAGTCATGGCCATGTACCTGCTGGTCTGGTCGCCGACGCCCTGGGCCTTGATCGCGCCCAAACCGCCGAAACTGATCAAGGAGCGACGCGAGCGTTATGCCCTGGAGCAGACGCGCATCGATGCCTTCAAGGCCGGCCTGGACAAGGTCGCCCGAGCCCTGGCGCACGTGCCGACGCTGATGATCTTCGACGACCACGACATTACCGACGACTGGAATCTTTCCGCGCAGTGGGAGGAGACGGCCTACGGCCATCCGTTTTCCAAACGCATCATCGGCAACGCGCTGCTGGCCTACATGCTTTGCCAGGGCTGGGGCAACAATCCGGATGCCTTCACCGCTGTCCTGGAAAAGACCCGTTTGCTCAGTGCCACCGGAGATGACCGTTACCTCGACAGCGATGTCCAGGACGCTCTGATCGATGAGCTGCTGCGCTTCCAGCACTGGCATTACGTGCTGCCCACCACCCCGGCCATGGTGGTGCTCGATACCCGCACCCGACGCTGGCGCAGCGAGATGAACCTCAAGCAACCGTCGGGCCTGCTGGACTGGGAAGCCCTCTGCGAACTGCAGCAGGAGCTGCTCGATCACCCCTCGGCGATCATCGTGTCGCCGGCGCCGATCTTCGGCGTCAAACTGATTGAAACCGTGCAAAGAGTGTTCAGCTGGCTGGGCTATCCACTGCTGGTGGACGCCGAGAACTGGATGGCCCATCGCGGCGCGGCCCAGGTGATCCTGAACATTTTCCGCCACTCGCGCACGCCGGGTAACTACGTGGTGCTGTCCGGCGATGTGCATTACTCCTTCGTCTACGAAGTGCTGATCCGCCACCGCAAGGCCGGCCCGCGCATCTGGCAGATCACCAGCAGCGGGATCAAGAACGAGTTCCCGCCGACCCTGCTGGAGTGGTTCGACCGCCTCAATCGCTGGCTGTATTCACCACGCTCGCCGCTGAACTGGCTGACCAAGCGCCGGCGCATGCGCATCGTGCCGCACGTGCCCGAACATGCCGAAGCGGGCGAACGACTGTGGAATTCGGCGGGGATCGGCCAGGTGTACTTCAATGAACAAGGGCAGCCACGGGATATTTTTCAGCACAACGCCAATGGCTCGCCGAAGACGCGAATGGTGGCGCCTGCAAACGATGACTGAGGGGCTGTACGGAGAACCTGTGGGAGCGACGGTGCGGCGATCCGACCTGCTCGCGAAGACTGCTTAACATTCAGCATTTATGCTACCTGATACACCGCTTTCGCGAGCAGGCTCGCTCCCACAGTTTGATCGGTGTCGCTCATGGACCTTACCCGAACCCTGATCATCGGTAACTCCGGTTCCGGCAAGAGCTGGCTGGCGCAACGCCTGGCCGAGCGATTGCAGGTGCCATGGACCGATCTCGACCGCATTCACTGGCTGTCCGACGAACACAGCATCGCCCGCCCCCGCGCTGAAGCCTTGGCCATGGCGAGGGTCGCGGCCGAGCAGGAGCGCTGGGTGATCGAAGGCGTGTATGGCTGGATCGCCAGCGAACTGCTGCCCCGCACGACGACGCTGATCTGGTTGAGCGTTGCCGACGAGGTTTGCGTCGCCAATATTCGCCAGCGTGAAATCAACGACGATGAACGCCTGATCGCCCTGCTGGAGTGGGCGGGGAGTTATCGCCAGCGCGATGACTCCAGCGGATATACGGCCCATCAGCGGCTGTTCGAAGGGTTTACCGGTACGAAAATGCGGCTGACGGATCGGACGGAAATAACAGTGTTCGCCACCGATTTACTGTAGGAGCTGCCGCAGGCTGCGATCTTTTGATCTTCAACGACGCCAGAGCCGCCGCACATCAAGAACAAAAAATCGCAGCCTGCGGCAGCGCCTACGAAGGGAGTCACCGTTCTGCTTTCAGCACCCGACTCACCCCCCTGACAATCATATCCACCTCCCGCTCATCAATCGTCAGCGGAGGCAACAAACGAATGGTTTGCCCGCGCGTCACGTTGATCAGCAACCCATGGTCCCGGGCGGCGATCAGGCTCAGGTCGCGGATCGGCTGCTTGAGTTCGATGCCGATCATCAGGCCCTGGCCACGGATCGCCAGGACGTTCGGTTGATCCGCCAATTCCATGCGCAACCTGCTTATCAGGCGTTCGCCCTGAAGCCGGGCATTTTCCAGCAAGCCTTGCTCCTCGATGATGTCCAGCACCGTGCAGCCGACCCGACAGGCCAGCGGGTTGCCGCCGAAGGTGCTGCCGTGACTACCGGGGGTAAAGAGTTCGGCGGCTCTGCCACGGGCCAGGCAGGCGCCGATCGGGACGCCGTTGCCCAGGCCTTTGGCCAGGGTCATCACATCCGGGACGATGCCTTCGTGCAGGAACGCGAACCACTGCCCGGTACGGCCGATGCCGGTCTGGATTTCATCCAGCATCAACAACCAGGAGCGCCGGTTACAGAGCTCGCGCACGGCTTTCAAGTAACCGGGGGGTGCCAGTTGCACACCGCCTTCGCCCTGGATCGGCTCCATCAGGATGGCCACGATGCGCGAGCCGTAATCCTGGCGCACCTTGTCCAGTGCCTTGAGGTCGCCGAACGGCACTTTGACGAAGTCCCCCGGCAACTTGTTGAAACCCAGGCGCACCGCCGGGCCATCGCTGGCGCACAGGGTGCCGAGGGTGCGGCCATGGAAAGCGTTTTCCATGGCCACCACCAAGGGTTGCTCGATGCCTTTGTGCCAGCCATGCAGACGGGCAATTTTCAGCGCCGTTTCATTGGCCTCGGCCCCGGAGTTGTTGAAGAACGCCCGGTCCATGCCTGACAGTTGGGTCAGTTTGCGCGCCAGGCGTTGCTGCCAGTCGATGCTGTAGAGGTTGGAAGTGTGTAGCAACAGGCCGGCCTGTTCGCTGATCGCCGCGACGATTTTCGGGTGAGAGTGGCCGACGTTGGTCACCGCCACCCCGGCCACCGCGTCCAGGTATTCACGACCGGCCTGGTCCCACAGGCGCGTGCCCAGGCCCTTGTTGAAACTCAAGGCCAAGGGTTGGTAAGTGCTCATCAGGCAGGCGGCGGTCATGACATCAAGCTCCATCAAGGGTCGTTGTTTTTGCAGTATGGTTAGCCACCTGAACTGGATAAATACTGCAATACTTCAATCATTTTAAAGTCGAGCTTGATAATGGACCTGTTCCAGGCAATGACCGTCTACGTCAAGGTGGTAGAAACCGGCAGCATGACGAGCGCCGCGGCGCAGTGCAAAATGTCCACGACCATGGTCGGCAACCACCTCAAGGCCCTCGAGCAGCGCCTGGGCGTACGCCTGCTCAACCGCACGACCCGGCGCCAGCGGTTGACCGAATTTGGCGTTGCGTATTACCAGCGCTGCCTCGAAGTGTTGGGGCTGGTGGCTGATTCCGAACGCCTGGCCGAGCAAGCGCTGGATGAACCCAGCGGCACGTTGCGCATCTCGGCGCCCTTGACCTTCGGCACGGAAAAACTGGCACCCGCCCTGAGCGAATTCGCCCTGCTCTACCCCAGGGTAAAACTCGACGTGATGCTCACCAACCGGCGTCCGGACCTGCTGGAAAACGGGCTGGACGTGGCCTTTCGCCTGGGCGCCATCGAGGCGTCCAACCTGATCGCCCGCCCGCTGCTCGACTACACCCTGACCATGTGCGCATCGCCGGCGTATGTGGCCCGTCGCGGCGCGCCACAAACCCCTGAAGACCTGCGCCACCACGATTGCCTGTCCTTCGCCTATCCGGCTGGCGATGACTGGCATTCGGTGGAGAAAGAATGGCGCCTGGCCGGCCCCGAAGGCGAAGTCACGGTAGCGGTCAGCGGACCGATGCTGATCAACAGCTCGGCAGGGCTGCATCAGGCGGCGCGAACCGGCATGGGCATCGTGATGTTGCCCGATGTCCTGGTCGAGCAAGACATCCAGGACGGCAAACTGCTGGCCTTGATGCCCGGATTCAACCCACCGAGCCGGCCGATGCACCTGATGTATGCCCAGGACCGCTACCGCCTGCCGAAATTGCGACGTTTCGTCGACTTCGCGGTGCAGATGTGGGGCAAGCACTAGCAGCCTCGCCAACCCTTGGACTAATCTCCCTGACTGAGCAGGTCATTGGCTATCAGGCGCGTGCCAGGGAGAGCAGCGATGGGAGAAGCATCGAGTATCGAACCCTTGAAGTTCAATGTCTCGGACATGAACGAAGGCATGCTGCACACCATCATGGAACTGGTCAGCGACGGAATATGGGACTGGAACGCCAACACCGGCTTCGTCTACCGCAACGCCCGCTGGTACGAAATGCTCGGCTACACGCCGCACTCCCTGGATAACAACGTGTTGACCTGGGAAAACATCATTCACCCCGATGATTTCCCGCAGGTGATGGCCCTGTTCGATGACTACCTGAGCCAGCGCACGCCCGTGTATCAGGCCGAGTACCGCTGCCGCACGCATGACGGCCGTTATATCTGGATCGAAGACCGCGGCCACGTGCTGGCACGCAATGCCGACGGTTCAGTGGCGCGGATGGTCGGCGCCCACCGCAGCATCGAAGACAAGAAGCGCCTGCTCGAAGCCCTCGAGCGGCGCAATCAATCCCTTGAAGCCCTCGTTGAAGAACGCACCCGCGAGCTGTCCAGGGTCAATCAGCAACTGCAGAAGCAACTGGAAGAAAATCGTAAGTTGGCTGAAACCGATGCCCTGACGTCGATCGCCAATCGCTATCGCCTGGAACAGACCCTGCGCCAGGAATGCGAGCGGTCCCAGCGCTTTCGCCAGCCGTTGTCACTGATCGCCATGGACATCGACGACTTCAAGAGCATCAACGATCACTACGGCCATGCACTGGGCGATGCCGCTTTGATTCAGGTGGTCGAACGAGTCAAGCGCAGTTTGCGTGCGGGGGATGTGCTGGCCCGTTGGGGCGGCGACGAATTCATCGCGGTCCTGCCCGATACCTCGCTGGCTGAGGCCAGGACCCTGGCCGAAGCCATCCGCCAGGGTCTATCGGAGATGCCATCGGTGGGCGACTTTCACGTGAGCATGAGTTTCGGCGTGGTCCAGCGCTTCGAGGAGGAGCAACAGACCGGCCTGATGGCCAGGGCCGATCAGGCACTGTATCGGTCGAAAATCGCCGGCAAGAATGTGATCACCGGATAACGACCGTCACATCCCCGTCTTCACCAGCACCGGTTTTTCCTGATAGCGATCCGGGTACAGTTGCTTGAGCTGTGCCACCTTTGGCAAGTCATTGATCACGATGTAGGGATAGGTCGGGTGCTCGGTCAGGAAGTCCTGGTGCTCTTCTTCGGCCGGATAAAAACCGTTGAAGCTCTCCAGCTTGGTCACGATCGGCTTGTCGAACGAATGCGCGGCATCGAGCTGGGCAATGTAGGCCTGGGCGACCCGTTGCTGCTCGCTGCTCTTGGTAAAGATCGCCGAACGGTATTGGGTGCCGGTGTCGGGCCCCTGGCGGTTGAGTTCGGTCGGGTTGTGGGCCACGGAGAAGTAGATCTGCAGCAAGGTGCCGTAGCTGACCTGGCTCGGGTCGAAGGTCACTTCCACCGATTCCGCATGACCGGTACTGCCGCTGCTGACGCGTTCGTACTGTGCCGTATCAGCTTTGCCACCGGCGTAACCGGAGACGGCATTCTTCACGCCTTTGACATGCTGGAACACCCCTTGCACACCCCAGAAGCAACCACCGGCAAATACCGCGGTTTCGCTGCGGGCCTGGGTGGTTTCGTCGAGGGCCGGTGGGGGCAGGAGCACGCCCTCTTCAGCCCCGCCCAGGGAAAATGCCGAGCATTGGCCAATGATGCCCGCAGCGGCCAACCCCAACAGCGTGCGGCGCCAGGTGAAAAGATTTTTCATGTCACAGACTCCTGAGAAATTCAGACGGCTTTGGGCTCGAACTTGAGCGCCAGACCGTTCATGCAGTAACGCAAACCGGTCGGTTTCGGCCCGTCGTCGAAGACATGGCCCAGATGCCCGCCGCAACGCCGGCAGTGCACCTCTTCGCGCGACATGCCGTAGGAACGGTCCTGGCGAGTGGCCACGGCCTTGTCCAGCGGCGCCCAGAAACTCGGCCAGCCGGTATGGCTATCGAACTTGGTCGCCGATGAGAACAGCGGCAACTGGCACCCGGCGCAGAGGAATGTGCCGTCGCGGTGCTCGTTGTTCAGCGGGCTGCTGTAGGCCCGTTCAGTGCCTTCTTCGCGGAGAATTTCATACTGTTCGTCGCTCAGGATGGCGTGCCATTCGCTATCGCTGTGGGTCACTTCAAACGCCTCGGCGGCGCTGGCATCGCTGATCAATGCCGTGCCTGTGGAAAACTTAGGCAACAGGCCGATTGCCAGGGCTGCCACCCCCAGCCCGCCGCTCGCGAGAAGAAATTGTCGTCGTGAAAACATGCTCGTCTCCAAAAATCCAGGGGTGTTTCATGGAACACAGCCTAGGCTTTGGGTGATCGCCAAATCCTCACGGGAAGTTAAACAATTCGTGATAACTCGCGCCGCGAAAAACCCGCACAATGGACCCTTCAATGACTTCACTGACTTGACTGACTTGATTGTAGGAGCTGCCGCAGGCTGCGATCTTTTGATCTTGTTTTTTTAAATCAAAGTCAAAAGATCGCAGCCTTCGGCAGCTCCTACAGTGAGTGGCATTACGCACAATGCGCAGAGGGATCGAGCTGGATGGAACAGACCAAACGCGTCCTCGTGGTCGAGGACGACCTGCATATCGCCGACCTGATCTGCCTGCACCTGCGTGACGAGCAGTTCGAGGTGGTGCACAGCGCCGACGGCAATGAAGGCATGCGCCTGCTGCAGCAAGGCAACTGGGATGCGCTGATCCTCGACCTGATGCTGCCCGGTGTCGACGGCCTGGAAATCTGCCGCCGCGCCCGCGCCATGGCCCGCTACACGCCGATCATCATCACCAGTGCGCGCTCCAGCGAAGTGCACCGGATCCTCGGCCTGGAGCTCGGTGCCGACGATTACCTGGCCAAGCCGTTTTCCATGCTCGAACTGGTGGCCCGGGTCAAAGCCCTGCTGCGCCGGGTGGATGCCATGGCACGCAACCTGAAGATGGACGCCGGCAGCCTGCTCATCGACGGCCTGGCCATTGACCCGATCACCCGCGAAGTGTCCCAGGGCGGCCGACGCCTGGACCTCACACCCCGGGAGTTCGACCTGCTGTACTTTTTCGCCCGCCAACCGGGCAAGGTGTTTTCGCGCATGGACCTGCTCAACGCCGTCTGGGGCTATAGCCACGAAGGCTACGAGCATACGGTCAACACCCACATCAATCGCCTGCGCGCCAAGATCGAGGCCGACCCCGCGCAACCGGTACGCATCCTCACGGTCTGGGGCCGCGGCTACAAGTTCGCCACCGGGGAGGAATCGCCGCCATGAGGCTGACCCTGACGCAGCGCCTGTCCCTGGTGTTCGCCGTGCTACTGCTGGTGTGCTGCGGCACCTCGGCGTGGCTGCAGGTGCGTTCCAACCAGATGCATGAACAGGAAGTGGTGCAAGGGTTGTCCCGGGACCTGGCGCAGCATATCGCCAGTGACACGGTGCTGATGGACACCCAGGGCCTGATGCCCAATGCCGTGCGGGATCTGTTCAGCAAGCTGATGCAGGTCAACCCCAGTGTCGAGGTGTACCTGTTGGACACCGAGGGCAAGATTGTCGGCAGTGCCGCGCCCGAAGGCCGGATTCGACGCGAGCGTGTCGACCTGGCGCCAATCCAGCGCCTGCTCAGGGGCGACGCCTTGCCGATTACCGGTGATGATCCGCGCAGCGTCGACGCGCGCAAGGTGTTCAGCGCCGCACCGTTGAAGGTCAATGGCAAGGCCGTCGGGTATCTCTACGTGGTGCTGCTGGGTGAAGACCATGATCGCCTGGCCGAACGGGGCGCCACCAGTGCTGCGCTCAATACCGCCCTGATGTCCATTGGATTGGTCGCGCTGTTGTGCCTGATTGCCGGTCTCACCGCGTTTGCGCTGATCACCCGGCCATTGCGCCGCCTCACCGAAACCGTCAGCCAGTTCGACATCGATGGCGTCCCGGTGACGCCGGCCCTGCCCGTTCCCCTGGAAAAGGTCGCCAGCCACGATGAAATTGCTGTTCTCGACGCCGCCTTCCGGCAGATGCAGGCGCGTTTGGGCGAACAATGGCGCTCATTGACCCGCCAGGACCAGGAACGCCGCGAACTGGTGGCAAACATCTCCCACGATCTGCGTACGCCGCTGGCCTCGTTGCACGGCTATCTGGAAACCCTGTCGCTCAAGGACGCCACACTGTCCGCCGCCGACCGCCGCCGCTACCTGGGCATCGCCCTGGATCAAAGCCGCAAGGTCGGTGGGCTGGCGCAGTCGCTGCTGGAACTTGTGCGCCTGGAACATGGTTTTGTGCAACCGGTGCTGGAGCGTTTTTCGCTGACCGACCTGGTCCAGGACATTTTCCAGAAATTCGAACTGACGGCCGAGGCGCGGCAGGTTGAATTGAAGGCCACGTTCGCCCCCAACGTTTCTGCAGCCTGCGCTGACCTGGGATTGATCGAGCGGGTGTTGACCAATCTTTTCGACAACGCGTTGCGCCATACGCCGCCAGGTGGCGAGATCGAACTGGGATTGCGTCCACAAGGCTCGTTCATTGAAGTGACTGTCAGCGACACTGGCCCTGGTATCGCTCCCGAACTGCGCGAGGGTCTGTTTTTGCGGCCGTTCAATATCGGTGGCGCACGGCGCGATGGCGGGCTGGGGTTGCGTATTGTGCACCGCATCCTGCAATTGCATGGGCTTGAGATTCAGTTGATCGACAGGCCGGGGCGTGGGGCGACGTTTCGGTTTTTGTTGCCGATCGATGAACAGACTGCGGCGGGATTGGCGGAGCGATCGATGAACCTGAATACGCCGGGGCAAGTCTGAAAAGTCAGGGCGCCTGACACACCGCTTTCGCGAGCAGGCTCGCTCCCACAGGGGATTTGCGTCGTACACAGAATTTGTGGCAACCCAAATCAACTGTGGGAGCGAGCCTGCTCGCGAATAGGCCAGCTCAAACAATATAGAACTCAGGTCAGTCCCGATAATCCGGCGCCACCCGCTCCAGCAATCTCAGCAACGCCGCCCAGGCCAGTTGCATGGCATCTGGATCATTGAGCTCACCCTCCTCCAGCGCCCGTCCCGGCTCATTGAACTGCCGCTCGGTATGCGCGCAAACCTCGGGCGACGGCAACACCAACTCCCCGGCAGCCATGGCTGCCAACTGAATGTCGCAGGCCTTTTCCAGGTAATACATGCGCATGAACGCCTGCCCCACCGTCTCCCCCACCGTCAGCAAACCGTGATTGCGCAGCATCAGCACCGGCTTGTCGCCCATGTCCGCCACTAGCCGCCGCTGTTCGCTCATGTCCAGCGCCACGCCTTCGTAGTCGTGGTAGGCCACACGGTTGTAGAACTCCATGGAAATCTGGTTCACCGGCAACAGCCCGCACTTCAACGCCGCCACCGCGCAACCGGATTTGGTGTGCGTATGCAACACGCATTGCGCGTCTTCACGAGCACCGTGAATGGCGCTGTGGATCACGAAACCGGCCGGGTTCACCGGGTACCGCGACGGTTCCACCGCGTTGCCATCGAGGTCGATTTTCACCAGGTTGGACGCGGTGATCTCATCGAACATCAGCCCGTAGGGGTTGATCAGGAAGTGATGCTCCGGCCCCGGAATGCGCACCGAGATGTGGGTAAAGATCAAATCGGTCATGCGAAAATGCGCCACCAGGCGATAACAGGCGGCGAGTTCTTCGCGCAAACGTTGTTCGGTCGGGCTCATGCGTTCACCTTCACGGTAGAGGCCTCAAGTCCCTGACCCAAGGCCTCCCAACCGTCGAAGCCACGACGGGCGATGAACACCAGCCGGGTAGTATCGACGCCGGCTTCGTCGGTCGCCGGCAAAAACTGACTGCGGGTACCGACGTGTTGCAGCCAGTGCGCCTTGTTGCCCTGCGCCAGCTTCACCAGCCCCTTGACCCGGAACACATCGCTGGGCAGCGCCTGCAACCAGCCGCGTAATCCGTCGGCATCCAGGGCCGCGTTGCTCTGCCACAACCAACTGCTGAACATCTCGCCGTGATCGCCATCGGACACCCGTGTCAGCGGTTTGACTTTGCGAGGTTCAAGCTCCAGTTCGGTATCCAGCCACAGCGCATCCGGCAACTGCGCCTGCACGCTTTCATGCACGCGGGTCCTGAGCCCCAACGCCTCGCGCAATGCCTGCAACTGCGTCTCGTCGACCAGATCGGTCTTGTTCAACAGCAGCAAATCGGCAGCGGCCACTTGCGCCCGCGCCAGTCGCGCGTACTCGCCGTCGAGTTGCAGATGGCGAGTGGCATCGACCACCGTGATCACCATGTCCAGTTGCATCTGGCTACGCAGCTGTGGATAAGCCAGGGTCTGCACGATGCGCTGCGGATCGGACACGCCGCTGCACTCAATGACGATGCGCTCCAGCCGCGGCTGCAATTGCGCCAGGCTGCCGAGTTGGGCCAGCAGGTCTTCTTGCACGGTGCAGCAGATGCAGCCGTTTTGCAGGCTGTACACCGCGTCGGTCACCTCCGAAACGATCGCAGCATCAATGTTCAGCTCGCCGAAATCGTTGACGATCACCGCCAGGCGGCTGCCTTCGGCACGGCGCACCATGCGGTTGAGCAAGGTGGTTTTACCAGCCCCGAGAAAACCCGAGACGACGGTCACGGCAATACGTGGCGTGGTCATTGCGCCTTGCCCTCCAGCACCGGTGGTTCGCCCTGCCAGACCGCCTTGAGGCCAACGGCTTCCAGCGTCGAATGGCGGTCGTAGACCAGTTGCCCTTCGACGAAGGTCAGCAGCACCTGGGTCTTGTGGATGTAGTTGCGTGCCGGTGCAGCAAACAGGTCACGGTCGATCACGATCAGGTCCGCCGACTTGCCCACTTGCAGGCTGCCGGTGCTGTGCTCCAGGCCCATGGCCACGGCGCCGTTGCTGGTAATCACGGTCAGCGCCTGTTCGAGGCTGATCGGGTCGCCGAAGCAGGCCGGGTCGTCGTTCCACGGGTTCTGCCGGGTGATCATCGTTTCCAGCGCCAGCCACGGGTCGATGGACGCCACTGGCCAGTCGGTGCCCATCACGGCGGTGCCACCCGCGGCGAGCACGCCCTTGAAGTCGTAGATGCGCTTGAGCCGTTCCTGGCCGTAACCGGAACGCGCACCGCTGGCGAACGGTGTCGGGTACCAGGCCGCCGGGGAAAATTCGGCGATGACATTCAGTTCCTTGAAACGCGGCAGGTTGCCCGGGTGCAGCAAGGTGCTGTGGGCGCACTGGTGACGCACACCGCTGAAGCCGTTGCGCCGACGCGCCTCGGCCACGGCATCGAGGAACACGTCGGAGGCGCCGTCGCCGGTGCAATGGGCAATGACGCGGATGCCCTTGCGGTCCATGTCCACCACCATGTCGGTGATGTGCTCCGGTGTCAGGTTGAGCTTGCCGCGCCAGCTCTTTTCCTCTGGCCATGGGGTCAGCAGGTACGAAGACTTTGGCTCCACGGTACCGTCGAAGTGAAACTTCACCGCGTTGGCGCTCAGGCGTGCGCTGCGATAGTAGTGACGCTCGCCCGCCAGCAATTCCCAGCGACGACGCACCGGGAAGATGTCGTCCTGCCAACTGATCGCCGCTTCGATGCGCACGGTCAGTTCACCGCTGTCATCGAGCGCCTTCAGGGCTTGCAAGCGCTGTTCGCAGACGTGCACATACTTGCTTGCCGTGACCCCGCGCGAGCTCTGGAAGTGCACGCCATCGCGATAAGCGCGGCGCAGCACGCTGACCGGTGTCGGCGGCATGGCGGCGTGGATCATCGCGTAGGCGCCATCGATCATCAGGCCGGTGGGTTCGCCGGTCAGTTCGTCACGCTCGAAATAGCCGTTGCGCGGGTCTGAGGTGTTGCCATCGATCCCAGCCAGTTCCAGGGCCTTGGAGTTGACCATCATGGTGCCCCACATGCGGTCGAGCAGCGCCACGGGACGGTCAGGCATGACGCTGTCGAGCCAGGCACGCCCCGGGGTCAGGCCCGCTTCGCGGAAGGTGTAGCGCACCCAGTATTGGCCGTAGATCCAGCCATCGCCGGGATGGCTGTCGGCGTAGGCGAGAATGCTTTCGCGCAGCTGTTCCGGGGTCGGGTCTTCGATGCCGACGTCGAGGTCATCGGCGTAGCGCGGCGCCAGTGCGAGATCGGGGTGGGTGTGCATGTCGTGCAGGCCCGGCATGCAGAACGCACCTTGCAGGTCATGCACGCGGGTGTTCGGGCCCTTGAACATCTCGATCTGACCAAGGCTGGCAACACCGATCAACTTGCCGTCGCGAATGGCCACGGCCTCGGCCCACGGGTTGGCAAGGTCCTGGGTGTAGATACGACCGTTGGCCAGGATCAGGTCGGCATAGGTCCCCTGCACGGAATGGGTAGAGGAAAAGTTATCGGACTCAGCCATGTAAGCCACCTTTGAGTTCAGGAGATTGAAAGGTCCACCGGGCGTCGGGCGCATCGGGGGCCTGAAAAAATTGTTGTTGTTTTAATCAGCCAGAAACGTTGCCGCATCGACCTCGATCATCACCGGTTCATGGCAATTGCCGAGTTGCCCCAGCAGCTCGCGCAGCGCTTGCAGAGTGCTCGCCCGGTGGTGGGAGACGTGGCAGCTTTGCGCGAGAGCGGCGAAGTCCGGCGTGAGGATGTCCACCCCGAGCAAGGGCACCGCCCTGGCGTTCATGTAGTCGCGGATTTCGGCGTAGCTGCTGTTGTTCCACAGCAGCAGGATCACGCCAACGCCGGCTTCCCTGGCGGCGATCAGTTCGGCGCTGGAAAACTGCAAGCCACCGTCGCCCACCAACGCCACCACCGGACGCAAGGGTTGCGCGAGCTTGGCGCCGATGGCGGCGGGCAAGCCGTAGCCGAGGGTGCCGTAGCCACTGCCGGCGTTGAACCAGCTGTTGGGTGTTGGCGCCCGGTAGCCCAGGGCGCCCTGGTACACCGGCTGGGTCGAATCACCGACGATCAGCGGTTGGGGCAGGCAATCGCGCAGCGTATCGAGCAGCGCTTGCATGCGATTTTGTTTCGCCGTCCAGCCGGCCTGTTCAAGGGCGTTGACCCGACTCACCCGCGCAGCGGCCCAGGCGCCATCGGCCTCGCGTTGCGGCAGTTGCGCCAGTAACGCGAGCAAGCCTTGTTCGGCGTCACCCAACAAGCCGACCGTAGCCGCCTGCACCCCGAGTATCTGTAGCGGGTCGATGTCCAGGCGAATCAGCGGCGCCTTGAACTGCAAGGGGCCAAGGCCGAAAAAGTCGTAGTCGGTTTCCCCCAGCTCAGTGCCGACCGCCAGCACCACGTCGGCCTCGGCGAACAGCTCGCGGCCGAGGGCCGAAGACTGCACACCGTCGAGCAATAACGGATGCTCGGGAGCCAGCAAACCACGGGCGTTGGTGGTCAATGCCACGGGGGCCTGCAAGCGTTCGGCGAGTGCAGTCAGGGCCTCGCTGGCGCGGCGCGCGCCGCCACCGGCAAGGATCAACGGACGCTTCGCCGCCTGGATCAATTCGACTGCGCCGGCGATGGCCGTGGCTGCCGGGGCCGGTGCTGCCGGCAATGCCCGCGGGCGCAAGTCCAGGCCATCGGCAGGCATTTCCAGCACGTCCAGCGGAATCTCGATGTGCACCGGCCGTGGCCGCGTGCAGCCGAACAGGGCAAAGGCCCGCGCCAGCACTTCCGGCAACTGCGACGGGTGCTGCAGCGTATGGCTGAAGGCGCAGACACCGGCGACCAGCGCACGCTGGTCCGGCAGTTCATGCAGGTGACCGTGCCCAAGGCGCAAGTGCTCGCGACGGTTGCAGGTGGAGATCACCAGCATCGGTACCGAGTCCGCATACGCCTGGCCCATGGCGGTGATGATGTTGGTCATGCCGGGACCGGTGATGATGAAACACACCCCCGGCTTGCCGCTGGCGCGGGCATAACCGTCGGCCATGAACCCGGCGCCCTGCTCGTGGCGTGGGCTGACGTGTTGCAGGCGGCTGCCGTGCAAGCCGCGATACAGCTCGACGGTGTGCACGCCGGGAATGCCGAAGACGGTTTCAACGCCATAACCTTCCAGCAACTGAACGAGCGCCTGGGCACAACGGGTCATGCAGCACCTCTTTGATGATGGGCGATATCGGCCCAAGGACAATTGGCGCTAGTATTGTTGAATCAACCGATACAACAATCGATTTTTTTTGGCCTGACTGTTCGATTTACGTCACCATACGAGCTCACAACAAGACCGGGATGATTTATGCGTTTTCCTTCGATGACCGCCCTTCGCGCGCTGGACGCAGTCGCCCGCACCGGCAGCGTGTCGGTTGCGGCCCGTGAGCTGAACCTGACCCGTAGCGCCATCAGCCACCAGATCAGCAAGCTGGAGGAATGTGTCGGCTTCCCCCTCACCGAGCGCATTGGCCGCGGCATTGGCCTGACTTACCAGGGCGAACGTTACGCCAGGGAGGTGCACGGGATCTTGTTGAACCTGCTCGATGCCGGGCAGTTGGTCGACGACCAGGAAATCTCCGGCCGGCTGTGCGTCAGTTGCGCACCGGGGTTTGCCACCTATTGGCTGTGCCACCACATCGGCGCGTTCCTGCGCCAGTATCCGCAGGTGCAATTGCAGCTGATTTCCCCACGCACACCGGACGATATCAACAACCCCGGCGCCGACCTGTTCATCGCCTACGGGATTGGCGACTGGCCGGAGATGGTGGTCGAAGAAATCGTTGCGCTGCGCTTCTTCCCGGTGTGCAGCCCGCGCCTGATCAACGCCCTGAGCGGCCTGAAAAACCCGCAGGAACTGAGCAACTACCCGCTGTTGCACATGACCGATTATTCGGACTGGCGCGTCTGGCTGACCGCCGCGGGGGCTTCGGGGGTCAACGCGACGAGCGGCATCCTGTTCTCCGATGCGCACTGCGCGCAGTCGGCGTGCATTGCCGGCCAGGGTATCGCGATCGGCGACAACCTGATTAGCGGCGATGCCTTGTCCAAGGGCCTGCTGGTACGCCCCTTCGACATCACCATTGACCTGCACCGTGGCTACTACCTCGCCGCCGATCCGCAAAAGGCCGAGCGCGCAGTGGTCCAGGCCTTCAGCAACTGGGTCAAGACGCAGCTGCAGTCCTCCCACCAGACCTGGCAGGACACCCTCTGAGGACAGAGCGGGATGCCTGACCACCGCAGATCTGTAGGAGCCGGCTTGCTGGCGATGGCGGCCTGAAGAACGCTATCGCCAGCAAGCCGGCTCCTACAGAAAAGCCGTCTGGGCGACACCGGCAAATGAGTAAAAAAACTAACCAATACGGGCAAAATAATTCCATTGATGTAGCGATATTTTTAACAATAATACGCCCAAAGCCCATTTCGGATTCGCATCCGTCCTCGTACGTCTTATGGGCAATAAAAAGAGGAACCTCATTGTGTCCAGCCGTTCAGCGATTCAGCTCAGCGCTCAAGGTATCAGCCAGTATTACGGCCGTTTCGCGGCGCTGGATAACGTCGACCTGGATGTTCGCCAAGGCGAATTCCTGACCCTGCTGGGCCCCTCCGGCTCGGGCAAGACCACCTTGCTGATGATCCTGGCCGGTTTCCTCAGCCCGACCTCAGGCAAGCTGATGGAGCAAGGCGTCGACATCATCCGGCGCTCCGCCGAGAAGCGGAACTACGGCATGGTGTTCCAGGGTTATGCACTGTTCCCGCACATGAGCGTGGCCGACAACGTCGCCTACCCGCTGCGCATCCGCAAAGTCGCGGCCGAAGAACGCAATCGCCGGGTCAAGCACATCCTTGAAGTGGTCGGCCTCGGAGCGCACATGCACAAGAAGCCCGCCGAGCTGTCCGGTGGCCAACAGCAGCGCGTAGCGATTGCCCGGGCGCTGGTGTTCGAACCGGAACTGTTGCTGCTCGACGAACCGCTGTCAGCCCTGGACAAGAACCTGCGCGAACAGCTGCAAACCGAATTGCAACGCATCCACCGTCAGGTCGGCACCAGTTTCGTCTTCGTCACCCACGACCAGAACGAAGCCCTGGCGCTGTCCTCGCGCATCGCGATTTTCAACCACGGCAAGCTGACCCAGGTCGACACGCCGGAAAACATCTATAACCGCCCCGAGAGCCGTTTCGTCGCCGAGTTCCTGGGCAAGATGAACCTGTTCCCGCTGGACAACCTGACCCGCAACGGCCAGACCGCCAGCGGCCGCTGTGGCACCAGCGTGTTACACGCCGTTGCACCGAACGCATTGAGCAATGCGCCGATCGTATTGGCCGTACGCCCAGAGCACATGGAACTGCACAGCGATTGCCCGACCACGGAGGGCTACAACGTGATGCCCGCGCAGCTCACAGACAAGGTCTATCAAGGCTCCAGCACCCACCTGGCGCTAAAAGTCGGCGGCGATACATTGCCGATCAACCTGTCCGTACCGGGCAATCACCCGGGCGCGCTGATGCCCAGCGGTGCGCCGGTTTGGCTGAGCTGGCCGGTGCAGCAAAGCTTCCTGCTCCAGGCCTGATTCCCCCCCAACACATTGCGTCACAAAGCTCTCTTCCAATGACAACAAAAAGGCCGGTGCCCACGCAGGCATCCGCCGACTGAGGACTTGCCCAATGCGCCAGGATCACCAACAAGACTGCATCGAAGTGCTAATCGAAAAAGCCCGTGGCGGTCAGATCAATCGTCGCACCTTCATCCAGGCCATGGGCCTGTTGGCGGCAGTACCGCTGGCGATGCGCAGTGGCATCAGCTGGTCGGCGGACAAGCCGCTGGTGGTGGTCAACTGGGGCGGTGATGCCTTGAACGCGTTCCGTTCGGCATGGACAGACACCTTTACCAAAAACACCGGCATCCAGGTGCGCATCGACGGCGCCGGCCCGACCGAGGGCGCGATCCGCTCGCAGTTGGCCAGCGGACAACCGAGCTGGGACGTGGTCGACGTCGAGAGCTACAGCGCCATTGTGCTGGGTCGCGAGAAGATCCTGCAACCGCTGGACTACACCACCATCAAGCGCGATCAGGCAGCCCCGGCGCTCAGCTCTGACTTCGGCATCGCCAGCTACCAGTTCAGCTACGTGATGGCCTGGGACAGCGCAAAATTCGGCGACAACGGGCCAAAGACCTGGGCGGATTTCTGGGACGTAAAGAAATTCCCGGGCAAGCGCACGCTGTACAAATGGATGAACGGGATGCTCGAAGCGGCCCTGCTCGCCGACGGCGTTCCCGCTGATCAGCTCTACCCGCTGGACGTGCCGCGGGCTTTGAAGAAGATCGACGAGATCAAGCCTCACGTGCTGTCGTTCTGGAGCTCGGGCGCCGAGAGCCAGCAATTGATGGTCGACGGCGAAGTGTCGGTGGGGGCGATCTGGCACACCCGCGCCAAACTGCTCAGCGAAGACACCGACAACCGCGTGCGCTGGAGCTTCGACAACGGTTTCATCAACTCCAGCAGCTGGGCCGTGCTGAACGGCAACCCGGCGGGCACCCAGCCGGCCATGCAGTTCATTCAGCAAGCCATGCAGCCTGAAGGCCAGCTCAAGTTGTTCGAAGCACTGGGCAATGGTCCGTCGAACAGCGCGACCGAAAAACTGATGTCGGCCGAGCAGCTGGAAGCCAACTGCGGCTCCGAAGCGAACCTGAAAAAACAGATCGCCCTCAATGCCCAGTGGTACGCCGATAACTACTCCAAAGCCCTGGAAGAGTACCTGACGCGGTTGTCCAAGTGAGCCATCGACCATGACTACGACCCTGACTTCAACCCTGGCCGCCCCCAAGCCGCGCGTCAGCTCGCCGGGCCTGGAGCGTGGCTTGCTGCTGTTTCCGCTGCCGTTGCTGCTGCTGGTCTTCTACGTGTTGCCGTTTCTCGGCGTGGTCGGCTGGAGCTTCTCGCTGCCCACTCCAGGCATCGAGCAGTACCAGCGCATCGCCACCGACCCGGCGATCCACGAGATGCTCTGGCGCACCTTGCGCCTGTGCCTGACTGTCAGTGGCCTGGCCTTGATGATCGGTTACCTGCTGGCGTACTGCTGGGTGTTCAGCCCGCCGTTCTGGCAGCGGGTGGTGGAGATCTGCATCTTCATCCCGTTCTGGATTTCCGTGCTGGTACGCGCCTTCGGCTGGCTGATCGCCCTGCGCAGCAATGGTGTGCTCAACGAAAGCCTGTTGGGCATGGGCCTGATCGATCAACCCCTGCAACTGAGCCGCAATGAAATCGGCGTGGTCATCGGCATGCTCCACGTGATGATCCCGTATGCGGTGTTCCCGCTGTTATCGACCATGCGTCAACTCGATCAACGCGTGCTCATGGCCTCGCGCGGGCTGGGTGCAGGTGCCTTGCGCACCTTCTGGCAAGTGCTGCTGCCACAGACCCTGCCGGGCATCCTGGGCGCGTTCATCATGGTCTTCGTGTTCTGCCTGGGCTTCTTCATCACACCGGTGCTGTTGGGTGGCGGGCAAACGGTGATGATCGCCGAATACGTGTTCCTGCAGATGTTCCAGACCAGCAACTGGGGTCTGGGGGCGGCACTGAGCGTGGTGCTGCTGGCCCTGGTCAGCGCATTGATCTGGGTGCTGTTGAAAATGACCCGCGTGAACCGACTGGTAGGCTGAGATCACTATGAACACCCATCGTACAAGCCTGAGTACCCGCCTGCTGGCCGTGGTCGCCATGGCCTTCATGCTGTTCCCGTTGCTGACGGTCATCCCGGTGTCGTTCACCAGCAAGCGTTTCCTGTCGATGCCCCAAGGCAATTGGTCGCTGCGGCATTACGAAGCGCTGGTGAGCAACCCTGACTGGTTCCATGCCATCAGCCAAAGCCTGACCATCGCCTTCGCCACGAGCATCATCGCGACCCTGCTGGCCGCCAGCTTCAGCCTCGGCATCTGGTACATGCGCTCCAAATGGGCCACGGCGTTGATCGGCCTGGTGCTGCTGCCGATGGCGATTCCGCCGGTGATTTCCGCGCTGGTGCTGTACTTCATGGAAACCAAGCTCGGCCGCTTCGCACCCGGCATGGGCTACGACACCCTGACCGGCGTGGTGATCGCCCACGTGATCATGGTGGTGCCATACGGCGTGGTGACCATGCTGGTTGCCCTCAGCCAGATCGACCGACGCATTGAACTGGCCTCACGCAACCTCGGCGCCAGCCTGATGCAGACCACCTTCATGGTGATCCTGCCGAACCTCAAGCTGGGGCTGGCGTCCACCGCCCTGTTGGGTTTCGCGCTGTCGTGGGAAGAAGTGGCGGTGACGTTGTTCATCACCAGCGTCAACGTCGACACCCTGCCCAAGCGGATCTGGAGCGGCTTGCGCGATAACGTTGATCCGAGCGTGGCGGCGATTTCGGTGCTGCTGATCTCGCTGACCTTGCTGGTGCTGATCGGGCGGTTGGTGGCTCAACACTTGGCGGAAAAACGCGCGCAGAAACTGTTGCATCCATAAACACACTACCGGACGGAAAGCCCCGCGTTTGTCATGACCGTGGGGCTTTTTTGCATCTTCTGTAGGAGCGAGCCTGCTCGCGATGGACGTCAACGATAACGCTGGCAGCCTGACACCCCGCGGTGTTCTGTCGTCCATCGCGAGCAGGCTCGCTCCCACAGAAAGGCAAAAAAATGACCAGCTGCCTGTTGCTCCGTGACATCCGCGCCCCGGTCCAATAGATTAGTCGGCCTGAAAAAGCCCCCGGGCTTTCTCGCCCCTATTCAAGTTCAAAGAAGTAGTGAAATTTCAATGTCCGATTCCAACACCGCTGAATCCGTAGTCACCTTGTCGTCCAAAGCGGAATACGAAAACTCCATCAATCTTTCACAGCATGTGCCCCAGGCCAAGACCATCAGCGAGATGGTCCTGGACGCTTTCCAGTCCACCCGCGAAAGCGAGCAGATCCGCGAGCTACGCGCCGCGATCCGCCAGGCCCATGACAGCTTCGACGACGATAAAGCCTACGAACTGATGGGTGAACTCAAGCAACTCAAGGACGCCGAGGCCGCCGACATCGCCGCCCTCGAAGACTTGAGCAGCAAATTCCCGATCAGCCGCATCCTGTCCAGTTTCAAGGACGACCCGGCTTTCCAGGAAATCGTCTACGGCCTGGCCCTCAAGGTGCTGAACCAGACGCACCAGGCCATCAGCAACCCGAGTGGCGGCAAGAGCAAGGCCGCCAAGGCGAAAAAAGAAGTCGAAGTGTTCACCATCAGCAAGGACGGCATGAGCGTCACCTTGCCGCTGCGCACCCCGCGCTCGCGCCTGAACGTCGACCGTGAAGCCCTGGAGTTCCTCGGTTTCAGCTTCGTTGGCGAAGGCGACGAGGCAGAGCTGCAAAGCGAGACGTTCCTGGACAACCAGGGCGCCGAACAGGCCGTGAACCGCAAGAACATCATCACCGCCCTGCAACAGCAGACCGCCTTCGACGGCTACAGCATCGCCGCCCAGTAAGCCGCGCCGGCATCCTCAGAGCCCCGCCCCCGTGCGGGGCTTTTTATTGCCCGCGATTCCTGCAAAACCGCGTTTAGTGTTCCAGTATCAAGGCCAGAGAAACACTTCCCTTCACCCACCTGCACCACGGGGCCGCCTGCGGGGAGCGTCAACTCACTTTCCAGCCCAAGACCTCAGTGGTGCGACTGCTGAGGTCATCATGAACACGCCACCCCTGTACCGTCAGTTGGCCAACCACTACCTGGACGCAATCCGCAGCGGCACCCTGAAGACCGGCGAGCGCCTGCCCTCGATCCGCCTGATGATGGAAAAACACGCCGTCAGCCTGTCCACCGCCGTACAGGTCTGTCGGGAGCTCGAAGACCATGGCGTGCTGGAAGCCCGACCGCGCTCCGGCAACTACATTCGTCAGCCCGACACTGCGCCCGGACCCACGCCGATCGCCCTGCCCCCGGCACTGGAGAATGGGGTCTACGTGGGCATCCATGAAAAGGTTTCCTCGGTCCTGAAGGCCAGTCAGCGCGCCACGGTCAAGGTCAATTTTGCCAGCGCCTATTGCGCGCCGCAGCTCTATCCGCTCAAGACCTTGCAGGACAACATGATCAAGGCGTTGCGCCTGGACCAGCATCTGTTCGATACCACGAGTTCGACCTGCGGCAACAGTGCACTGCGCAACGTCCTTGCCCGCCGGATGCTGACAGTCAAAACCAACCTGACGGCCGAACGCATTGTGATCACTCACGGCGCCACCGAAGCGATCAACCTGGCGTTGCGTGCCGTGACCCGTCCCGGCGATACCGTGGCCGTGGAGTCACCGACCTTCTACGGCCTGCTGCAAATTCTCGAAAGCCTGAACCTGCGGGTGCTGGAAGTCCCGGCCTCGACCCATGCCGGGATTCACCTGCCGGCCCTTGAACACCTGCTGCATGGACCAGAGCCAATCAAGGCGCTGATCGTCATGCCCAACCTGCACAATCCGCTGGGCAGCATCATGCCCGACACCCACAAGGCACGGCTGGTGAAGCTCTGTGCCGAGCACGAAACAGTGCTGATCGAGGACGACACCTACGGTGACCTGGTGGACACCGAGCAACCGCTGTCCACCCTCAAGCACTGGGACCGCACCGACAATGTGATCTATTGCGCTTCGCTGAACAAAACCCTCGCCCCGGGCCTGCGCCTGGGCTGGATCAGCGCTGGCAAATGGCACGATCGCGTGGAAATGCTCAAGCACACGCAAACCCGTGGCTGCGAGAAGCTGTCGCAACTGGCCGTCAGTGCATTCATGGGTACGCCCTCCTACGAACGCTACCTGCGTCGCTTGAGAAAAACCCTGACCCAGCAGCGCGAGCAAATGAGCGGGGCGATCATGCGCTATTTTCCCGAGGGCACCCGAGTGACCCGCCCTCAGGGCGGCACCTTGCTATGGGTAGAGTTGCCGGCTCGGCATTCGTCCATGGGGCTGTTTCATGATGCGCTGAGCCTCGGCATCCAGATTTCACCTGGGGATATCTTTTCCAACGCCAAGCGTTTCACGAATTTTGTGCGCATCGGCTGTGGAGCGCCGTATTCACCGAGGATCGATGAGGCACTGCAGACCCTGGGCCGCCTCCTCAAGAACCAGAGCTGACCCGCACCCTGTAGGAGCTGCCGCAGGCTGCGATCTTTTGATCTTAAAAAACAAGATCAAAAGATCGCAGCCTGC
>NZ_JASCAE010000047.1:0-116617 GCF_029967975.1 Pseudomonas sp. V98_8 | reverse complement strand
AAGGCTGCCCAAGGCAGCCTTCAGCTATGAAACATGTTTACCGGACACTAGTGACGCAGAGCGTGGGAACGATCAACCAGCCAAAACGATGTAGTTTTCACCCACCCGCCGCGCATAGTCCTTAAGCACTTGCTGACACAACGTCACAATCTCCTCGACCCATTCCACGCCCACCCGCCACGACACCACCACTTGCAGGTCTGGTGGTCGCTGGTCGATGTCCAGCAAGGTCAATTCACCCCGTGCCAGTTCCTCCGCCACCAACACCGGCGGCAATGCACCGATGCCAAAACCGTCGCGCAGTAACCGGGTGATCGCCGAGACCGAGTTCACGCAGTTCAACCGTGGCGCAATGACGCCGTTGGCCTGCATCAGTGCGAGCACTTCCTGATGGGGGTGGGAGTTTTTCGAGTAGGTAATGATCCGCTCGTTCGCCAGGTCCGCGATGCCTGAGTAGTTGCGGTTGTAAAGCGAATTGCTGGCGACGATCCAGCCCATGGGGTGGCTGGCCAGTTCCAGGCTGCGCACGCTTTCCTGGCGCAGCAGGTCGGTTTGCAGGATCACATCGAGAAAGCCTTTTTGCAGCTGATCGCAGAGGTTGAGCGATGTATCGGCCACCAGTTCGATTTCCACCAGGGGGTAGTGATCGGTCATCTGCGCCACCAGCGGGCTTAGCCAGGTGTGGATCACCGTGTCCATGACACCGATGCGCACGCGGCCGGCCTTGCTTGAACGGGTCTCGATCGAATGCTTGAGCGCCTGCATGGTGTCCATCATCTGCTCGGCGTACTCGAGCACTTTCAAGCCTTCCGGCGTCAGGCTCACACCGCGCGAGTCGCGCAGGAACAGCTTCACCCCAAGCTCGCCTTCGAGCACGGCGATGCGGCTGGAAATCGACGCCTGGGTGGTGAAGAGCTTGTCGGCGGTGAGGCGGAAACTCTTGAGCCGGGCGACCCAGACGAAGGTTTCGAGAAACTTCAGGTTCATGTGATCAAGTTTTTCTTATGGCTAGGGCGGGTTTTTATTAGTTGGACGCAGAGGGCTGGCGCGTCCAAGAATCGACACATCCGGTTCCCACGATAGGCGTCGTCGGGGCTCAGAACAATACCAATAAAACCAGCGCGGAGATTTGCCATGAGTGCGCCCGACACCACCGTCATTTCGAAAGCCACGGCTCGCCCGGGACCTTTCGATTGGTATCGCAACATCAATCAGCAGGAACGCCGCACCTTCTGGAGCTGCAAGATCGGTTATGGCCTGGATGGCATGGACACCCAGATGCTCAGCTTCGTGGTGCCGACCCTGATTGCCATGTGGGGCATCACCACCGGCCAGGCCGGGCTGATCCACACCAGCACGCTGATCGCTTCGGCCATCGGTGGCTGGGTGGCGGGCATTCTCTCCGACCGCATTGGTCGCGTGCGCACCCTGCAACTGACCGTGCTGTGGTTTGCCTTCTTCACCTTCCTTTGCGGTTTCGCCCAGAGTTACGAACAGCTGCTGATTGCGCGGACCTTGATGGGCTTCGGTTTTGGCGGCGAGTGGACCGCCGGCGCGGTGTTGATCGGCGAAGTCATCCGCGCCCAGGACCGCGGCAAGGCCGTGGGCATGGTGCAATCGGGGTGGGCGCTGGGCTGGGGCCTGACCGCGATCCTGTACGCGCTGCTGTTCTCGGTCATGCCGCCGGAAGACGCCTGGCGCGCACTGTTTATCCTCGGCATCGTGCCGGCGATTTTCGTGATCTTCGTTCGCCGCCTGGTCAAGGACCCGGAAATCTACCGCGAAGCCAAAGCCAAGGAGGCGCCGAGCAATCCGTCGAAGTTCTACGAGATCTTTGCCCCCGGCATGCTCTTCACCACCATTCGCGCTTCGCTGCTGACCACCGGCGCGCTGGGCGGTTACTACGCGATCACGTCCTGGCTGCCGACGTTCCTGAAAAACGAGCGTGGTTTGAGCGTACTCGGCACCGGCGGATACCTGGCGATGGTGATCGTCGGCTCGTACGTCGGTTACGTCATCAGCGCCTATTTGACCGACATCCTCGGTCGCAAAAAGAACTTCATCCTGTTCGCCGTCGGCTCGTTCACCATTGTGCTGCTGTACACGCAAATGCCGGTCAGCAATGGTGTGATGCTGTGGCTGGGCTTTCCGCTGGGATTCTTTGCCTCGGGGATTTTCAGCGGCATGGGCGCGTTCCTGACCGAATTGTTCCCGACCCGCATTCGCGGTTCAGGCCAGGGGTTTTGCTACAACATCGGCCGCGCGCTGGCGGCGTTGTTCCCACTGCTGATCGGCCTGCTCAGCCAGACGGTGCCATTGAGCGTTGGCATCGGTGCCTTTGCGGCGGTGTCCTACGGCGTGGTGATTCTGGCGGCCCTGAGCTTGCCGGAAACCCGTGGCAAGCAACTCGACGCCCAGTAACTGATAATCTGCGGGCGTGTCATACGGATATGTCCCACAGTTAAAAAGAATAAAGCCTACAGGAGTGTTCAGCGTGAGCCGCCTGCTATTGAACTGCGACATCGGCGAGAGTTTCGGTAACTGGACCATGGGTCTGGACGCGGAAGTCATGCCCTTCATCGATTGCGCCAACATCGCCTGTGGTTTCCATGCCGGCGACCCGAGCATCATGCGCAAGACCGTCAGCCTGGCCCTCAGCCATGGTGTACAGATCGGCGCGCATCCGGCTTACCAGGATCTGGTCGGTTTTGGCCGTCGTTCCATGGCCTATGGAGCCCAGGAACTGCAGGACATCCTGCATTACCAGATCGGCGCCCTCGACGGCATCTGCCGGGCCCAGGGCGGTCGGGTCAGCTACGTCAAACCCCACGGTGCGATGTACAACGACATGATGGCCAACCCCGCGCAATTGCGCGCCGTGCTGCAAGCGGTGGCGTTCTACGATCGCAGCCTGCCGTTGATGCTGATGGCCACCCGCGACAACAGCGCCGCGCAGCAATTGGGCGAGGAATATGGCGTGACCCTGTGGTTCGAAGCCTTCGCCGACCGCGCCTACGACAGCGCCGGCAGGCTGGTTTCGCGGCAACTGCCGGGAGCGGTGCATCACGAACCGGAGAAAATCATCGAGCAGGCGTTGATCATCGCCCGTGGCGATCACCTCACCGCCAGCGACGGCAGCGCCTTGCACTTGCAGGCCAACACCCTGTGCGTGCACGGCGACAATGCCAGTTCGGTGGCGGCCGTGCAGCGCATTCGTGAAGCCTTGAACCAGCAGGGCGCGTCATGAAACTGCGGGTAGAAGTGGTCGCGCTCGATTGCCTGATGGTGCGTCTGTTCGATGAAATCGCTGAAGCCAACATGCCATGGATGCTGGCGGCGAGCGAAAGCCTGCGGGCGGCGTTCGGCAAGGATCTGATCGACCTGGTGCCGTCCTATACGACTTTGATGGTGCATTACGACCTGACCGCGTTGAGCCCGAGCCAGGCCCGGGAATTGATTGGCGAAGCGCTTATCGACCTGTCGCCCAATGCGCGCACTCGTGGCAAATGTCACGTGTTGCCGGTGTGGTACGACTTGAGCGTCGGTCCGGAGCTGAGCTTGTTGGCGCAACGCAGTGGGCTGGCGGTGGAAGAGGTGATCCGTCGTCATAGCGAACATGAGTATCAGGTGTTCGCGCTGGGTTTCGCACCGGGGTTCGCGTTCATGGGCCTGGTGGACGAGGCACTCGCCGCACCGCGCCTGAACACGCCACGCAAGAAGGTTGCCGCCGGCAGTGTCGGCATCGCCGAAAGACAGACGGCCGCCTATCCAGTGGTATCGCCCGGCGGCTGGAACCTGATCGGCCGCACACCGGCCAGATTGTTCGACCGCAACCGTGACGGCTACAGCTTGATGCAGCCGGGCGACACCGTGCGTTTCGAAGCGGTCGGCCATGCCGAATTCATTAACCTGGGCGGTGACGACACGCCACTGGAGGCCCAGGCATGAGCCGTCTGACGATTGAAGCGAGTACACCGCTGTGCCTGTTGCAGGACGCCGGCCGTTTCGGCGTGCGCCATCTGGGCGTGACCCAGGGCGGCGCGGCAGATTGGCGTTCGATGTCGTGGGCCAATGGGTTGCTGGGTAACGGGCTGGATGCGCCGGTGATCGAAATCACCCTCGGCGGGTTCACCGCAGTGGCCGAGGACGATTGCGTGCTCGCGCTGGCCGGGGCGGATCTTGGTGCGCGGGTGGACGACGAGCCGCTGGCACCCTGGCGCAGTTTCCGGCTGAACAAAGGTCAACGTTTGCAGTTCAGCCAGCCCTTGCTCGGCGCCCGGGCCTATCTGGCCGCGCCAGGTGGTTTTGATGCGCCGAAGGTCTTGGGCAGCTGCGCGACGGTGGTCCGTGAGGAACTCGGCGGACTGGATGGCATGGGCCATGCGCTGAGCAAAGGCGCGAGCTTGAGCTATTCGGGCAATTCGGTGATGTTGCTGCGCGAATTGACCGCCGATCAGCGGCCGGACCTGAAGCTTGATGCGCCGTTGGACCTGGTGCTCGGTGCGCAGATCGGTGAGTTCAGCGGGCAGAGTCTGTTCGATGCGTTCAACAGCGTGTGGACCCTCGACAGCCGTGCCGACCGGATGGGTATTCGGCTGTTGGGCACATCCTTGCAATACCAGGGAAAGCCGATGATTTCCGAAGGCATTCCATTGGGCGCTGTGCAAGTGCCGCCGGATGGTCAGCCGATCGTGCTGCTCAATGATCGGCAGACCATTGGCGGTTATCCGCGGTTGGGGGCATTGACGCCGTTGGCGTTGGCGCGATTGGCGCAGTGTTTGCCGGGGGCGCAGGTGCGGTTGCGACCGGTAGTGCAGGAGGTGGCGCATCGCGAACAGGTCGAATATCTGCAGCGATTCATATACCGCTAAAAGCTTCGTCGGAACGCCGCCCGGAGCAAGCCCGCTCCCACATTCGACCGCGTTCTTCCAATAGAAATGCGATCGAATGTGGGAGCGCGCTTGCTCGCGAAGAGGCCCTTGCAGGCGATGCATTTTTATTTGGACAAAAACCGCATCCCTTCCTCCAAACCGCGAAGGGTCAACGGATACATCTGGTCCTCAATCAAATCCCTGACGATATTGGTCGACGAGGTATAGCCCCAGGTATCCTTCGGGTAAGGATTGATCCAGATGAGCTTCTTGTACTTCTCCTTGAACCGCTGCATCCACACGTAGCCGGCTTCTTCGTTCCAGTGCTCGACGCTGCCACCGGCCTGGGTGATTTCGTAGGGCGCCATGGCGGCGTCACCGATGAAGATCACTTTGTAATCTGCGCCGTATTTATGCAGCAAGTCCATGGTCGAGGTGCGTTCGGAGGTGCGACGCATGTTGTTCTTCCACACCGATTCATAAATGAAGTTGTGGAAGTAGAAGTACTCCAGGTGCTTGAACTCGGTCTTGCACGCCGAGAACAGCTCTTCGCAGATCTTCACGTGGGCGTCCATCGAACCGCCAATATCGAACAGCAGCAAGAGCTTGACGGTGTTGCGTCGTTCCGGGCGCATCTGGATGTTCAGCAACCCGGCATCTTTCGCGGTGTGGTCGATGGTGCCATCGATATCGAGTTCTTCCGCTGCACCCTGGCGGGCAAATTTGCGCAAGCGGCGCAAGGCGACCTTGATGTTGCGCGTGCCCAGCTCGACCGAATCGTCGAGGTTCTTGTACTCGCGCTGATCCCAGACTTTCACGGCCTTGCCCTGGCGCTTGCCGGCATCGCCGACCCGAATGCCTTCCGGATTGAAGCCGCCGGAACCGAACGGGCTGGTACCACCGGTGCCGATCCACTTGTTGCCACCGGCATGGCGTTCCTTCTGTTCTTCCAGGCGTTTCTTGAATTCTTCGATCAGCTTGTCGAGGCCACCGAGGGACTGGATCGCCGCCCGCTCTTCGTCGGTCAGGGAGCGCTCGAATTCCTTGCGTAGCCAGTCTTCCGGGATCAACGCCTGAAGATGATCATCGAGCTTTTCCAGACCATTGAAGTAGGCCCCGAAGGCCCGGTCGAACTTGTCGAAATGCTTTTCGTCCTTCACCAGAATCGCCCGGGACAGGTAATAGAACTCGTCCATGTCGGCGAAGGTTACGCGCTGCTTCAGCGCGTTGATCAGGTCCAGCAGCTCGCGCACCGAGACCGGCACCTTGGCTGCACGCATTTCATTGAACAGATTGAGCAGCATGGCATTTGCCCCAGATGATCAACGACTACCGCGACGACTCATGAACGCCAGGCGCTCAAGCAATTGCACGTCCTGTTCGTTCTTCACCAGCGCACCTGCCAGCGGCGGGATGGCCTTGGTTGGATCGCGTTCGCGCAGCACCGCTTCGCCGATGTTGTCGGCCATCAGCAGCTTCAGCCAATCCACCAGCTCGGAGGTCGAGGGCTTCTTCTTCAAGCCTGGCACCTTGCGCACGTCGAAGAACACGTCCAGTGCTTCGCTGACCAGGTCTTTCTTGATGTCCGGGTAATGCACATCGACGATCCGCTGCATCGTGGTGCGATCCGGGAACGCGATGTAGTGGAAGAAGCAGCGGCGCAGGAAGGCGTCCGGCAGCTCTTTCTCGTTGTTGGAGGTGATGATGATGATCGGGCGCTTCTTGGCCTTGATGGTCTCGTCGATCTCGTAGACGTAGAACTCCATCTTGTCGAGTTCTTGCAACAGGTCGTTGGGGAACTCGATGTCGGCCTTGTCGATTTCGTCGATCAGCAGGATCACCCGCTCTTCGGACTCGAAGGCTTCCCAGAGCTTGCCTTTCTTCAGGTAGTTGCGAACGTCGTGGACCTTTTCCGTGCCCAGCTGCGAATCGCGCAGGCGGCTGACCGCGTCATACTCGTACAGGCCCTGGTGCGCCTTGGTGGTCGATTTGATGTGCCAGGTGATCAGCTTGGCGCCAAAGGAGTCGGCCAGTTGCTCGGCGAGCATGGTCTTGCCGGTGCCTGGTTCGCCCTTGACCAGCAGCGGCCGCTCCAGGGTGATGGCGGCGTTGATCGCCAGCTTAAGGTCATCGGTGGCGACGTAGGCCTGGGTGCCTTCGAACTTCATCTGCTAATCCTCGAACGGTAACGCCGGCCTGAGCGAGGCAGGGCGGTAATATAAAATGGTCAACCTCGACTATAACGCGACGTCCGGTCGACTGTGAACGCAGACGGCTTATTCAGTCTCTGAATGGAGCGTCACATCTTGACTCAGTATTGGCGGCAACGTTAACCGGCGTCCGGCTTGGGTCGTTCATAGCGAGCATTGAACGCCTGAATGAAACCATTGCGTAAAATCTGCAAAAACGCCTCGAACGCGTTGATATCTTTCTGATGCACATTCCCGCTTAGCTCGACACGGGTCGCAAACTGGTTCTTGCCCTGGTTTTTCAGCACGGTTTCGGTGCCGCCGACGAGCGCCTCCCAGATGGAACGAAAAATCCCCTTGTCCTTGTTTTCCACGTCCTGTTGCCAGTTAAACACGTCGACATCCCTGAGCAGCGGTTTGATATAACCCGTCAACTTGGCTTTTTTGGCTTGTGCTTCGATCACGACGTCGCCATGGCCGGCATTGAAATCGAACTTGCCATAGGCCGAAGCGAAGTCGTTCATGCGTTTGAGCTGAATGTCCCGGGCTCGCATGCGAAACTCGAAGTCCTCGAAGTTACTCAGTGGATCGAAAGTGGCCGTGGTTTCCAGGGGCGCATGCCCCAGCAGCAGGGCCTTGCCTTCGAAGCGGGCGTCGCGCTTGCCTTTGGAATCGGCCACGTTGGTCAGGTTGTAGATGTTCAGGTCGACCTTGGTGGCATTCAGGTTCACCGGTGGTTTGGAGTTGAAATTGCGAAAGCTGATCTTGCCATCATCGATTTTTACTTCGTTGAGGGTTATTGGCAGCAATTTACCCAGTTGGGCGCGCCAGTCGGTGCCTTCACCGGTTTGCGAGTTTTGCTTGTTGGGTCCGCCATCGACGAAGTTGACCTCAGGCTTGACGAACTTCACTTCGGCGACCACCGCGTGGTCATACCACAGGGAATGCCAGCTGACCGAAAGGTCGATCAATGGCGCGTTGACGAAGGGCACCGGCACCTTGCCCTCGACCTTGACGATTTTCAAACCGTTGATCTTGTAGGCTCCGCGCCACAGGGCCAGGTCCACGTCGGCGATCTGGCCGCGGTAGGCGCCCATGTTCGCCAACCTGTCATTGAGGTAGTCGCGCACCAGGTAGGGCAGGGCGAAGTGCAGGGCAACCAGCAGCACAACGAGGCCGGTGAAGCTCCACAACGGCCAGCGGTATCGACGTTTCATGGTGGTAATTCTCTGGCGTTCTAAAGCATTGACTACAGTCACATCCGGACGTTCGACCTGACTGGACGCCTACGGGCAAGAGGCTTACCTTGGTGCCCTATTTCAATGCTGTCGTTAAGGACCCAGCCATGAGCCGTATCTACGCTGACAATGCCCACTCCATCGGTAATACGCCGTTGGTGCAGATCAACCGTATCGCGCCGCGCGGCGTCACCATCCTGGCCAAGATAGAGGGACGCAACCCCGGTTACTCGGTCAAGTGCCGGATCGGTGCCAACATGATCTGGGATGCCGAAAGCACAGGCAGGCTCAAGCCGGGCATGACCATTGTCGAGCCGACTTCCGGCAACACCGGCATCGGCCTGGCCTTCGTGGCCGCCGCGCGAGGCTATAAATTGATACTGACCATGCCGGCCTCCATGAGCATCGAGCGTCGCAAGGTACTCAAGGCGCTGGGGGCAGAGCTGGTACTGACCGAGCCGGCCAAGGGCATGAAAGGTGCGATCGAAAAGGCTGGGGAAATAGTTGCCAGTGATCCGGCCCAATACTTCATGCCGGCGCAATTCGACAACCCGGCCAACCCCGCCATCCACGAAAAGACCACCGGGCCCGAAATCTGGAACGATACCGACGGTGCGGTGGATGTATTGGTTGCAGGTGTCGGAACAGGCGGAACCATTACCGGCGTTTCGCGGTATATCAAGAATACCCAGGGCAAACCTATCGTCTCGGTGGCGGTGGAGCCCGCTGTATCACCGGTGATTTCCCAAGCGTTGGCCGGTGAAGAAATCAAACCGAGCCCGCACAAGATCCAGGGCATCGGTGCCGGTTTTGTGCCGAAAAACCTCGACCTGTCGATCGTCGACCGGGTTGAGCTGGTCACCGACGAGGAGTCCAAGGCCATGGCCCTGCGCTTGATGCAGGAAGAAGGCATTCTGTGCGGCATTTCCTGCGGCGCCGCGATGGCAGTGGCGGTGCGCCTGGCGGAGACCCCGGAAATGCAGGGCAAGACCATCGTCGTGATCCTTCCGGATTCCGGTGAACGTTACTTGTCGAGCATGCTGTTCAGCGATCTCTTCACCGAGCAGGAGAATCAGCAGTAACGGGCAGCAAAGCTTCAAACGATGGAGAGGGGCCTTCCCTTCTTCATCGAGTGTGGATGACGTGGATCAGCAAGCGTTCAGGCACGCTGTGTTAAGAAATGCTTTGTTACGCATTGCTTGACACTGTATCTCGGGTTCCGCGGGTTTTCCCCGTGATTGGTAGTGGTTATCATGCCAATGGCCGCGTCGGGGAATGGCGTTGCGCAGATGTCTATCGATCAAGGAGTTGTTGATGAGCGTTTCGATTGCCGCGAAAGCGTCGTTGTTGCTGCTGTTTCTGGGCAGTACCTACTATGTGCATATGCGCGGCAAGGCGCGGTTGCCGGTCTTGCGTCAATTTGTCAACCACTCGGCCCTGTTTGCCCCCTACAACGCCCTGATGTACCTGTTCTCCGGCGTGCCTTCAAAACCCTACCTGGACCGCAGCAAGTTTCCCGAACTGGATGTGCTCAAGGACAACTGGGAAATTATCCGCGACGAAGCGATGCACCTGTTTGATGAGGGTTACATTCGCGCTGCGGAAAGAAACAACGACGCCGGGTTCGGTTCGTTTTTCAAGAAGGGCTGGAAGCGTTTTTACCTGAAGTGGTACGACAAACCCTTGCCTTCGGCCGAACTGCTGTGCCCGAAAACCGTGGCGCTGGTCAGTGCGATTCCCAACGTCAAGGGGGCCATGTTCGCCCTGCTGCCGGGGGGCAGCCATCTTAATCCGCACCGCGATCCATTCGCCGGCTCCCTGCGCTATCACCTGGGGTTGGCGACGCCCAATAGCGACGCTTGCCGCATCTACGTCGACGGTCAGGCCTACGCCTGGCGTGACGGTGAAGACGTGATGTTCGACGAAACCTATGTGCACTGGGTCAAGAACGAAACCGACAAGACCCGGGTCATCCTGTTCTGCGACATCGAGCGACCGCTCAGCAATCGCCTGATCACGGGAATCAACCGCTGGATCAGCGGCCTGCTGGGACGCGCCACCGCGCCGCAGAACCTTGCGGATGAACGCGTAGGCGGAATCAACCAGGCCTATGCCTGGAGCAAGCGATTCAGCGACAGGTTCAGTGGGGCGATCAAGCAGTGGAAACGTCGATATCCCAAGGCGTACCGGGTCATGCGGCCGGTATTGGCGATCGGCGTGCTGGCTTTGCTGGCTCATTGGCTGCTGGGCTGAACAAACTGCTGGCCACAATGACAGGAAAAAAGATCGCCACCAGGCGATCTTTTTTTTTATTCTTTGGAGCTTTGCTATATTACAAATGTCGCCCGTAAATGCCGTCAGGGCGCCCAGAGAGTATATGGAGCCGGTCGCAGAACTGGCGTGCGCTGAATGTTCAAAACCTAATTAAACCCTTGCGACAGCACAATTGCCTTGGCCGTAACGCCATTGGGTTTTAACCGGGCTGCACGGTTTTCAAGCCTGCCGGTTTTGAAGGGGCAATGCGTCTTTGAGAACCTGGGCCCGATCCTCGCAACCTTACTGAAAAAGGTCTGAATCAATGACCATCCTGGTAACTGGCGGTGCAGGCTTCATTGGGGCAAATTTCGTACTGGACTGGCTCGCTCACTCCGACGAAACCGTAGTCAATCTGGACAAGCTGACCTATGCCGGCAACCTGGATAACCTCAGCAGCCTGACGGGCAATACGCAGCATGTATTCGTGCAAGGCGATATCGGCGACAGCGCCTTGGTCGAACGCTTGCTCGAAGAGCACCGGCCCCGTGCCATTCTCAATTTTGCCGCCGAGTCCCATGTCGACCGCTCCATCCACGGGCCACAGGCATTCATCGACACCAACATCGTTGGCACATTTCGTTTGCTGGAAGCCGTACGCGCCTACGTCAAAGGGCTGGCGAGCGATTCGTTGCAGGCCTTTCGCTTCCTGCATGTGTCTACCGATGAAGTCTATGGTTCGCTGGCCAAGGACGAGGCGGCGTTCACCGAACGTCACGCGTATGAACCCAACAGCCCCTACTCGGCGAGCAAAGCCGCCAGCGATCACCTGGTGCGCGCCTATCATCACACCTATGGCCTGCCCGTGCTGACCACCAACTGCTCGAACAACTATGGGCCATATCATTTCCCGGAAAAGTTGATTCCACTGATGATCGTCAACGCGCTGGCCGGTGAGGCATTGCCGGTCTATGGGGATGGCCAGCAAATCCGCGACTGGTTGTATGTCAAGGACCACTGCAGCGCCATCCGCCGTGTGTTGGAGGCCGGCAGCGTGGGTGAGGTCTACAACGTCGGTGGCTGGAACGAAAAAACCAACCTGGAAATCGTGCACACCGTCTGCGCGTTGCTTGATGAGCTACGTCCGCGCGCCGACGGCCAACCCTACCATGCACAAATCAGCTACGTGACCGATCGGCCAGGGCACGACCGTCGTTATGCCATCGATGCCCGCAAACTCGAACGTGAACTGGGCTGGAAGCCGGCAGAAACCTTCGAGACGGGCATTCGCAAAACCGTCCAGTGGTACCTGGACAACCAGGAGTGGGTGCGCAATATCCAGTCCGGTGCCTACCGCGAATGGGTCGAGAAAAATTATGCCGGGCGCCGCGCATGAAGCTGCTCTTGCTTGGCAAGAATGGCCAGGTGGGGTGGGAGCTGCAACGCAGCCTTGCGCCCCTTGGAGAAGTGCTGGCGCTGGACTCCGCAAGCCAGGCGTACTGCGGGGACCTGAATGATCTGCCGGGGCTGGCCGCTACCGTGCAACGCTTCGCGCCAGACGTTATCGTTAACGCCGCGGCCTACACTGCGGTCGACAAGGCCGAAAGCGAATCGCAGCTGGCCTATCGGATCAATGCCGATGCGCCGGCAGTGCTGGCTCGAGAGGCGCTACGGCTCAAGGCTCTGCTGGTGCATTACTCCACCGATTATGTGTTCGCAGGGCTTGGCGACCAACCCTGGCAGGAATCCGATCCGGTGGCGCCATTGAGTGTCTATGGCGCCAGCAAGCTGGCCGGCGAACAGGCGATTGCCGCCAGCGGCTGTGCGCATCTGATCTTGCGAACCAGCTGGGTGTATTCCGCGCGGGGCAACAACTTTGCCACGACCATGCTGCGCCTGGCCCGTGAACGGGAAAGCCTGGCCGTGATCGATGACCAGTTCGGCGCGCCAACCGGTGCCGAATTGCTGGCGGATGTGACCGCCCATGTCATCCGCAGCGTACTGGCCGACCCGCAATTGGCCGGGATCTATCACCTTGCCGCCACTGGCGAAACCACCTGGTGTCGCTATGCTCGATTTGTACTCGAACAAGCCGAGCGCGCAGGCATGAACCTCAAGGTAACCCCGGCAATGGTCGAGGCGATCGGCACCGAGGCGTACCCGACGCCGGCACGACGCCCAGGCAACTCCCGACTCGATACGCGAAAACTGCAAAAGGCCTTTGCGCTGAGCTTGCCTGACTGGAAAGTCGGCGTGACACGGATGCTCACAGAAATACTGGAGAAATGAATATGCTCAATCGTAAAGGCATCATCCTTGCCGGCGGCTCCGGTACACGTCTGCATCCGGCGACATTGTCCATCTCCAAGCAGCTGCTGCCGGTTTACGACAAGCCGATGATCTACTACCCACTGAGCACCCTGATGCTGGCGGGTATCCGCGATATCCTGATCATTTCCACACCCCAGGACACCCCGCGTTTCGAGCAACTGCTGGGGGATGGCGCCCGTTGGGGCCTGAACATTACCTATGCCGTGCAGCCTTCGCCTGACGGCCTGGCGCAAGCCTTCATCATCGGCGAAGACTTTATCGGCAACGACCCCAGCGCCCTGGTCCTGGGTGACAACATCTATCATGGCCACGACTTCATCAACATCCTGCAAAGCGCCATGGCGCGCCAGTCCGGGGCGAGTGTCTTTGCCTATCACGTCAATGACCCGGAGCGTTACGGCGTGGTCGAGTTCGACGGCCAGGGCAAGGCGATCAGCCTGGAAGAAAAGCCACTCAAGCCCAAGTCGAACTTTGCGGTCACCGGCTTGTATTTCTATGACCAGGACGTGGTCGAGATGGCCAAGAGCATCAAGCCATCGGCGCGTGGCGAGCTGGAAATCACCGATATCAACAGCCTTTACCTGGACCAGGGCAATCTGTCGGTCGAAATCATGGGGCGCGGTTATGCCTGGCTGGATACCGGGACTCACGACTCGCTGCTCGATGCCAGTCTGTTCATTGCCACGCTCGAACGTCGCCAGGGCCTGAAAGTCGCGTGCCCTGAAGAGATTGCCTTCCGGCAGAAATGGATCGATGCCGATCAGTTGCAAAAACTGGCGGCGCCCCTGGCAAAAAATGGTTATGGCCAGTACCTCAACCGTCTTTTGCAAGCGGGTTGATGCCTGTCACGCCTTCCAATGCATTGCCAAGGGTGTCGCGCTCTGGGTATAGTCAACACAAGCAGGTCCTCATGACCTGCTTTCTTAATCCTCGAAAAAGATCAGCCCAATGCCTGCATCCCTCATCAACGCGGTAGTCGATTCAGCGGTCAACGCTGGCGTCGTGCCGTGCGGGAACCAGCAGCCTGTGCAGATCAGTCATTACCCTCCACCTGTCAGTAGCACGTCGGTGTGCGCAGTCGTAGCGCCGCCGGGTGTTGGCATTTCGGGCTGATCAGCGTTTTCGGCTGTTTCCCTGCCTGCAAATACGCCCGCAAAAAACTACTGGATTTCAGCTTCGGCTGAGTTGGCTTCTTGCCTGACTACAGGTGGTATTCATGTTTGTCCTTTCGAAAAAATCCGCGCTCGCGGCGGCTTCCACGAGCCTGTTCGTTCTGCTGTGGAGCAGCGGGGCGATCTTCTCCAAATGGGGGTTGGCCCATGCCTCACCCTTTGCCTTTCTGTTGATTCGCTTCGTCATCGCCTTGTGCGGCCTGGTGTTGTTGATGCCGTTGCTCAAGTTGAAGTTGCCCAAGGGCGGCAAGGCGATGCGGTATGCGATGGCCACCGGTATGGTGTTGCTGGGGGCGTACCAGATTTTTTATCTGCTGGCGCTCGACCTCAAGGTCACGCCCGGTGTGATGGCGACCATCATGGGCGTGCAACCGATTCTCACCGTGGTGCTCATGGAGCGTCAGCGCTCAGCCAGCCGAATGTTCGGCCTGTCGCTGGGCTTGACCGGTCTGATCATGGTGGTCTACCAGGGCATCGGCCTGGCCGGTATGTCGCTGGCCGGGATGCTCTTTGGCTTGCTGGCGCTGGTGAGCATGACCTTCGGTTCGATCATGCAGAAACGCATCACCGACAATCCCCTCGGCACGCTGCCGGTGCAGTACCTGGCGGGGCTGTTGCTTTGCGGGATTTTCGTGCCGTTCCAGCCCTTTCATTTCGAATACGGTAGCGGTTTCATCGTGCCCGTGTTGTGGATGGGCCTGGTGGTGTCGGTGCTGGCGACCTTGTTGCTGTACCGCCTGATCGCCCGGGGCAATCTGGTGAATGTCACCAGCCTGTTCTATCTGGTACCCGCCGTGACGGCCGTGATGGATTACCTGATATTCGGCAATCGGCTGGCGACGTTGAGCATCCTCGGCATGTTGCTGATTATCGTCGGCCTGGTGTTCGTGTTCCGTAAACACGCGTAAACGCATTTCCCTGTAGGAGCTGCCGGAAGCTCGGGCCGCGTTCGGACGATCTGTTGATCTTGCTTTAAAAGATCAAAAGATCGCAGCCTCGTTGCACTCGGCAGCTCCTACAGTTTGCTCAACGCCTGCTCGGCACGCACCGAGTTCATGAACGCCTGCATCGCCGACGACTGAATGCGATGGCGACGGGTAATCAGCCCGTACGGTGGCAAGCGTGCTTCGAACGTGATCGGCAATACCGCCAGCAGGTCACGACCAGGATAATCCTCGACCACCGACACCGGCGTGACGCCGAGCATATCGGTCTGCTGAATCAATGAGAGCAAGGTCATGATCGAGGTGGTTTCGACGATGCTGCTGGGGATATCGACCCGCGCATTATGGAACACCTGATTGATGATCGCGCGCATCGGGCTGGGTTGCTGTTGCAGCACCCAGGTCATGTTCTGCAGCTCTGCCCAACCCAGTTGCTTCTCCTTCGCCAGCGGATTCTGTGCACCGGCGATCACACACAGGGCTTCTTCGCCAAGGCTGTCGAACAGCAGTTCTTCGGCCCGTGCTCCGGGCGGAATCCTGCCCAGGACAATGTCCAGTTGATCCTGCAGCAGCGCCTGCACCAGCACGTCGCTGGTATCGACCTGAATGCTCATGGACAAGCGTGGATGACTTTGCTTCAAGGTCGCGATGGTGCGGGTCAACAGCCCCGAGGCCAGCGCCGGAATCGCGCCAACGGCGACTCGCCCCAGGTTGCCTGATTGCAGGGCCACCAGTTCTTCGCGCATGCCGCTGAGCTCGGCGAAGACCATGCGAGCGTAGTAGATGACAGTTTCCCCGAATGGGGTCGAGCGCATGCCCCGAGGCAGGCGTTCAAAGAGTTCGACGCCGAGCAAATCCTCAGCCTCGTGCAGCATCTTGGTCGCTGCCGGTTGAGTCATGCCGATGTGGTCGGCGGCGCGGCGCAACGAGCCGAATTCCTCCAGCGCCAGCATCAGCCGCAGCTGGCGCAGACGCAGTCGACTGTGGATTACATTGGCATCGGGAATTCGGGACATGGGCCGTACTCGCAAACAAAACTGTGGCAAGCCTGACAACAAATGCCAGGCGTTGCCAGCATTGCTGTGTCACAGCACCGATTTTGCCTTGGCGACCTGGGGTTTGCGCAGGCCCATCAGGGTTTGCAGCGCCTTGGAAATCAACGGCCAGAACAGCATCAACAACGCCGCCGTGGTCAGGCTGCCAACCAATGGGTTGGACCAGAAAATTCCCAGGTGCCCGTCAGAGAACAGCATCGACTGACGGAAAGCATCTTCAGCCTTGTCGCCGAGCACGGCCGCCAATACCAGCGGCGCGATCGGGTAGCCAAGTTTCTTGAACAGATATCCCAGCGCGCCGAACCCGAGCATCAGCACCACGTCGAAGAACGAGTTGTGCACCGAATAGGCACCGATGGCGCAGACCATGATGATGATCGGCGCGATGATCGAGAACGGAATGCGCAGGATCGAGGCGAACAGCGGCACGGTGGCCAACACCACGAACAGGCTCACCACGTTGCCCAGGTACATGCTGGCGATCAGGCCCCAGACGAAGTCATGTTGCTCGACAAACAGCGTTGGCCCCGGGTGCAGGCCCCAGATCATCAAACCGCCGAGCATCACCGCCGCGGTGGCTGAACCGGGAATGCCCAGGGTCAGCATCGGCAGCAAGGCACTGGTGCCGGCCGCGTGGTCGGCGGTTTCCGGGGCGATCACGCCTTCGAGTTCACCCTTGCCAAAGTTGTCGCGGTTCTTCGAAAAACGCCGCGCCAGGCTATAGCTCATGAACGATGCGGCGGTCGGCCCGCCCGGCGTAATGCCCATCCAGCAACCGACCAGGGTGCTGCGCACAATGGTCCACCAGTAGCGCGGCAGCTTGGCCCAGGTGCGCAGGATCACCATCGGGGTAATGCGCGCATGTTCGCCGCGGAACACCAGGCCTTCTTCCACTGTGCAAAGGATTTCGCCGATGCCGAACAGGCCGATCACCGCCACTTCGAAGCTGATGCCGGTCATCAGGATCGGTTGGTCAAAGGTCAACCGCAGGTTGCCGGACACAGTATCCATGCCGACCGCCGCCATGGCGAAACCGATCATCATCGCCACCACGGTTTTCAGTGGCGGGTTCTTGCTCATGCCGATGAAGGTGCAGAACGCCAACAGGTACACCGCAAAGAACTCCGGCGAACTGAACGACATGGCGAAGGCGGCGATTTTGGTCGACAGGAACGTCAGCAACAACACCCCGGCCAGCGCACCGATCAGTGCCGAGCTGAACGCGGCGGTGAGGGCTTCGGCGGCGCGGCCTTCGCGGGCCATCGGGTAGCCGTCGAACGTCGTCGCCACCGATGAGGGCTCACCGGGGATGTTGAACAGGATCGAGGTGATCGAGCCGCCAAACAGCGCGCCCCAATACATGCACGACAGCAGGATGATCGCCGACACGGGCGACATGGTGAACGTCAACGGTAACAACAGTGCCACGCCGTTGGGGGCGCCGAGGCCAGGCAACACACCGACCAGGATGCCCAGCAGCACGCCGATCACCATCAGGCCGATGTGGCCCGGGGTCAGGATCAGGTTCATGCCTTGCAACAGGGAATCGAATTCGCTCATTTGAAATTTCTCCCGGCCAGGGCAATCCAGTCGCCCAACGGGCCTGCATCCAGCGGAACCTTGAACCACAGCGCGAAAATCAGGTAGCTGGCCAGGACCGCGCCGAGGGATACCGTGGCGATCATCCATTTGCCGTAAGGCTTGGCGCGGACCCTGTCACGCCACATGAACCAGGCGATGAAGCATGCCGAGGCGACGTAGATGCCGGTCAGTGGCATGGCTGCGACGAACAGCGCAATCGGGATGAATACCGACAGCACTTGCCTGAATGCACTGCGACTGACAAATGCAATGCTCAGCGCTTGCCAGCGCACCACGGTCAACACGCCGTTGGCCACGCTTGCGGCGCTCAGCATCAGGCCGATGTAGAAGGGGAAGTAACCCGGCTCGGGGCCGGCATCACCCCAGCCGATACCTTGTTCGACGCTGCCGAACATCACCACTACGCCGATCAGCGCGGTGAAGAGTGTCAGGCCGAGTTCGACCCAACGGGTGCCGACCAGCGCGGGTGAATCCGAAGAATGGGACATGCAGACACCTCCAGCAGATGACGGCCGCCCGCAAGCGAGCGGCCGCGACAACGTCAGTTTTTCAACCAACCGGCTTCTTTGAATACCGGGGTGACGCGGGCGGTGTCTTTTTCGATGTAGGCAGTCAGCGGCTCGCCCTCGAGGAAGGTCGGCACCAGGGCGTTCTGCTTGACGTAGGCCTTGAACTCCGGCGTTTCGGTGACTTTACGCATCAGCTCGACATAGAACGCGCGTTGCTCGGCGGAAACGTCGCCGGGCATGAACACGGTGCGCGGGAAGCGGTATTGATCGATGCCCAGGCCTTGCTCGTGGCAGGTCGGCACATCGGCCCAGGACTTGTCGCCGGCGACTTTTTCAGTGTAGGCCATGCGCTCTTTACTGAAGACGCAGAGCGGTTCGACCTGGTCGCCGCGCCATTGGCTGATGCTTTCGCTGGGGTTGTTGACGTTGGCGGCGATGTGCTTGCCAGCCAGTTGGGTGGCGGCTTCGCTGCCGCTCTTGAACGGGATGTACACCAGTTTGCTGTTGGTGGTCTGGTTCAGCAGCAAGGTCAGGGTCTGGTCGACATCCTTGGACTGGCTGCCACCCATGCGCAGGTTCGATGGGTCGGCCTTGACCGCTTCATAGAAGCTTTTTGCATCCTTCCACGGCGCGCCTTTGTAGCTCCAGAGAATGAAGTCATCCTCGGCCACGGCGGCAATCGGCGTCAGCTCCTGCCATTGGTAACCGAGCTTGGACACCAGCGGCAACAAGTAGATGTTGTTGGTGCCGATCACCAGTTTCTCGGCATCGCCCTTGTTCATTTTCATGTCGAGGAAGGCTTCGGCGCCATTGCCGCCGCCCTTGTTGAGGACGATGGTATTAACGTCGAGCAGTTTATGCGTGGTGATGATCGACTGGATCAGGCGACCGAGTTGATCGGTACCGCCACCGGGGCCACCGGCGACAACGATTTCGACGTTCTTGTCCGGTTGCCAGGCGTGGGCCAGGGCGGGGAGGGCACCCGCGGCGACCAACGTGCAGCCAAGAAACAGACGGGATGTGCGACGGACGAATGCATTTCGCATGATGGAAGAGCCTCGTTTTTGTAGTTGTTATGAGTGACTTGTTGGCGTTCGAAAGCTGCAAGCCTGGCCAGAGTGTGGGAAGACGCCGTCGCCGCGTCTAGTCAAAACAATACATACACCGATAGCCTGGGGTTATAGCTCCTCCAGAACAATGTATGCCTACGTTGAAAGCCCATTGAAAGCTTGGCATGCCATAACCCAAAGCTATCACCTGATTTCAAGTTTTGATTAGACGGTTATCACTGGTCCTTCGATAGTGCTCACCAACACCGCTACAAACGCGGCACGTCAAACCTGTAGGAGCCGGCTTGCTGCGGGCGGCGTTCCGACGATAGCGGCGCCTCAATTGACATTGATGGCGCCTGACACTCCGCTATCGTCGGAACGCCGCCCGCAGCAAGCCGACTCCTACAGGTCGATGTTTGCAACTTCACAAAAATAATAAATCGAGGTACGCACCATGGCTCGTCCCAGTGCTTCCCTGCATCTGCCCACGGCAGATGCGATCCCGCAGGCCGGCACCGCGAAAGCCAGCAATGTGCGTTGGCGGATCTTCGCGATCGTCTTCGCGCTGACCATGGTCAACCTGATCGACCGGGTGTCGCTGTCCATCGCCATGCCGACCATCGCCCATGAATTTTCCCTTTCTCCGAGCATGCAGGGCTTGATCCTCAGCAGCTTCTTCTGGGCCTACGCACTGTTGCAGATTCCCGGTGGCTGGTTGATCGATCGCTTCGGGCCGCATCGGGTCATCAGTTGGTCCACCGGGTTGTGGGGCACGTTCCAGGTGCTGGCGGCGTTCGCCACTGGCGGCTTGTCGTTGCTGTTTGCCCGCGTGGCGCTGGGGGCCTCGGAAGCTCCATTGTTCCCGTCCGGCGGCAAATTGATCTCCCTGTGGCTGGCGCCCAGCGAACGCAGCCGCGGTGCGGTGTTGATGGACAGCGGCAGTCCGTTGGGCGTGGCGCTCGGCGGGTTGATCATTGCCTATCTGATTGCTTCGCTGGACTCCTGGCGCCTGGCCTTCGTGATCGCCGGTGTGGCGACCCTGTTGCTGGCCTGGCTGGCGCGGCGTTATCTGCGTGATGACCCGAACAGCCACCCGCAGATCAATGCCCTGGAGCTTGCGAAAATCAACGCCGGACGCGCCACCCCCGCCGCCGAAGCCGCCCGTGCCCCGGTCAAGGGCCTGGGCATTGCCGGCCGTTCACTCAGCGGATTGCTGATCGGTCGTGCCAGTTGGGCGATGGTGTATTTCGGCCTGCTGACCTGGGGACCGAGTTATCTGGCGCAAGCCCGGGGATTTGATATCAAGGGCATTGGCGCGGCGACCTTCGTGATTTTCGTCTGCGGTGCATTGGGATCGTTGACCGGTGGTTTCCTCTGCGACGGCTTGATCCGAAAAGGTGTCAGCCGTGGTGTCGCGGTCAAGAGCCTGCTGGCGTTTTCCGGCCTGGTGGCCCTCGGCGCGTTCCTGCTGTTGCCGACGCTCAGCAATCCTTTTGCGGCCGTCGCGCTGTTGGCCATGACCGCGTTTTTCCTGATGTGGGGCAGCCTCTACTGGAGCTTCCCGGCATTGCTGGCAGCGCCGGCGCGGGTTGGGTTGATCGGTGGCGTGATGAACATGGCCGGCAGCACCGGCGGTATCGCGGTGCCGATCCTGGTGGGGGTGCTCCTGCAAATGAGCGGTGGCTTCGCCCCCGTGCTCGGGTTCTTCGCCGCGTGCTCGGCAGTGTTTGTGCTGGCGACGTTGTTCATCAGTCTCGACGAGGTGCGTTATGGCTGAGCGTTGGAATGGACCGATCATCGATGCCCATCATCACTTCTGGGACCCAACAATCAACGACCATCCGTGGCTGGCGCCCGAAGCCAACATTGCGTTTCGCTACGGTGACTACAGCGCGATCAAGCGCCGCTATTTTCCCGAGGATTACTTCGCCGATGCCGGTGAACACCGGGTGGTGCAAACGGTGTATGTGGAAACCGAATGGAACCCCCGGGACCCGATTGGCGAAACCCGGTTCATCGAGCAACTGGCCGCCCGTTACGGCGTGCCGAATGCGATCGTCGCGCAAGCCTGGCTCGACCATCCGGACGCCATTGCGGTGCTGGCCGAGCAGGCCACCTACAAGTGCGTGCGCAGCGTGCGGCACAAACCGGGCGGGCCGACGTCACCCGAACAGTTCGGGCGGGTGCGCAGTCTGATGAGTGACGAGCATTGGCGGCGCAGTTACGCCGCGTTGGAGGGACTGGGTCTGCACTTTGATTTGCAGACGCCCTGGTGGAACCTGCCCGAGGCCGAGCGGCTGGCCCGGGACTTCCCCGGCATCACCCTGATTCTCAATCACGCCGGGTTGCCCAACGATCGCAGCGCCGAAGGCTTGGCGGGATGGCGAGCAGCGATGGCGCGGTTGGCGCAGTGGCCGAACGTGCAGGTCAAGATCTCCGGCCTGGGCCAGGCGGGCCGGGCGTGGCGCACCATCGACAACGCCTGGATCGTGCGCGAAATCATCGCGATGTTCGGCACCCGACGAGCGATGTTCGCCAGCAATTTTCCGGTGGACAGACTGTGCGGCTCGTTCGACGACATCTACAGCGGTTTCAAATCCATCGTCGCCGATCTGCCAGTGGCCGATCAGGAGCGACTGTTCTACAGCAACGCGCAGCGCATCTACCGCTGCGAACCTTGCGCCATTGACCGGGCGTGGCCTGAATCCTTGAGGAGTGAAGCATGAACAAGACAACCATCGCGATGGTCCTGGGTGACCCGGCGGGCATTGGCCCGGAACTGATCGCACGCTTGCTCGCTGAGCCCGATGTGCGCGGCCAGGCCAACGTGATCCTGATTGCCGACGAAGCGGAAATGCGTCGCGGCATGCGCATCGCCGGCGTGGAGTTTCCCTATCGTCGGGTGGAGTCTCTGGAGCAGCTGTCTTTTGTTGATGACACGCCGTTGTTCTACGATTTTCGCGGCGACACCCTCGGTGAATTCCCGCGCAGCGAGGCCAGCGTCATTGGCGGTCGCTACAGCCTCGACACGTTGGAAAAAGCGCTGCGCTTGACCGAGGCCGGGACCACCGATGCGATATTGTTCGGGCCGTTGAACAAGACCTCGCTGCACATGGCCGGCATGGCCCACAACGATGAACTGCACTGGTTCGCCGAGCTGCTGGATTTCAACGGGCCGTTCTGCGAGTTCAACGTGCTCGACAATCTCTGGACGTCACGGGTGACCTCTCACGTGGCGCTGGCCGAGGTGCCGGGGCTGCTCAGCCAGGAGCGGGTGGTGGAAGCGATTCAGTTGATCGACACCGCCCTCAAGCGCAACGGCCTGGAAAAACCGCGCATCGGCGTCTGCGGATTGAACCCGCACAACGGTGATAACGGTTCGTTCGGCCGTGAGGAACTGGACATCATCGGCCCGGCGGTGCGCAAGGCCCAGGCGCTGGGAATCGCGGCGGAAGGACCGTACCCGGGCGACACGATTTTCCTGAAGGTCCAGGGCGACGCCAGCGCCTTTGACGCGGTCGTCACGATGTATCACGACCAGGGGCAGATCGCGATCAAGTTGATGGGCTTCTCCCGTGGCGTCACGGTTCAGGGCGGCCTGCCCATTCCCATCACCACACCGGCCCACGGCACTGCGTTCGATATCGCCGGGCAGGGCAGGGCGAATGTCGGCGCGACTCGCCAGGCGTTCGAGATTGCTTGCCGGATGGGTGGCAACAGCTACTAAAAGGGCAAGATCAAAAGATCGCAGCCTTCGGCAGCTCCTACAGGGGATGGCATACATCCTGTAGGAGCTGCCGAAGGCTGCGATCTTTTTGTTTTTGGTCTGATAACTCGATCTACCTGATAACTGCTTTTTCCTATCACCCCAGGTTATCGCCGGATACGCATAAGTGATTATCCGCAGCCCCCGGGCGCTGGCTACAGTCGCTCCATCGAATGCCTGGCACCCGGGCAGCGACACAACAATGACAAGAAGCCGGCAGCGCAAGGAATCTGTATTCATGAAAATCAAAGCGATCCGTACCCGCGTTTTCGAGTGGAAAGGCAAAGTCGTCCCGCCTCAAGCGCACTTCTGCACCAACGCCAGCGACATCCTGTTCGAACGCGGCGACGCCATGGGCTCGTTCCGTTTCCACGGCTGGCTGGTGGTGGAAGTCGAGACCGACACCGGTCTTGTCGGCATCGGCAACTGCGCCCTGGCGCCACGGGTGGCCAAGGAAATCATCGACACCTACCTGGCACCCATCGCGGTGGGCGAAGACCCGTTCGACAACGAATACATCTGGCAGAAAATGTACCGCCAGAGCCACGCCTGGGGGCGCAAAGGCATCGGCATGGCGGCGATCTCGGCGATCGACATCGCCATCTGGGACATCATGGGCAAGGCGGTCAACAAGCCGGTGTTCAAGCTGCTCGGCGGCCGCACCAAGGAAAAGATCTGGACCTACGCCTCCAAGCTCTACGCCAACGACAACCTCGACCTGTTCCTCGAAGAAGCCCAAGGCTATCTGAACCAAGGCTTCACCGCGCTGAAAATGCGCTTCGGCTACGGCCCGAAAGATGGCCCGGCGGGCATGCGCAAGAACATCGAACAAGTGCGCGCCCTGCGTAATTTGGCCGGTCCCGATGTCGACATCATGCTCGAATGCTACATGGGCTGGACGCTGGAATATGCCCGCCGCATGTTGCCGAAACTGGCCGAGTTCGAGCCGCGCTGGCTGGAAGAACCGGTGATCGCCGATGACATCGAAGGCTACATCGAGCTGAAAAAAATGGGGATCATGCCGATCTCCGGCGGTGAGCACGAATTCACGTCCTACGGCTTCAAGGACCTGCTCGAACGTCGCGCCGTCGACGTGATCCAGTACGACACCAACCGCGTCGGCGGCATCACTGCAGCGCGCAAGATCAACGCCATGGCCGAAGCCTGGTCAGTACCGGTCATCCCGCACGCCGGGCAGATGCACAACTACCACCTGACCATGTCCACCACCGCCTCGCCGATGGCCGAGTTCTTCCCGGTGTTCGACGTCGAGGTCGGCAACGAGCTCTTCTACTACGTGTTCAAGGGCGAGCCGCAACCGGTCAACGGCTATATCCAGCTCGACGACAACAAGCCGGGTCTTGGCCTGGAAATCTCCGATGAGTACCTGAGCGACTTCAACATCATCGAGTGATCCTCACTACACATCCAAGACTTTGCGGAGGGCCGACATGCGCCTGATTCAATTCGAAAACACGGCCGGTGAACGCCAGGTCGGGCTGGTCGACGGGGCCCAGGTCCTGGTGCTCAAAGGCACACGCAACACCCGCGAACTGGCACTGGCGGCGATCCGCGCCCAGCGCAGCCTGCAAGAAGAAGTCAGCCTGCGCGGCACCGAGCCGGGCCCGGACTACGCACAGCTGTTGCGCCAGGGCCAGGTCCTGCCACCGCTGGACCACGAAGACCCGGCCCATTGCCTGATCAGCGGCACCGGCCTGACCCATCTGGGCAGCGCCTCGACGCGGGACAAGATGCACCAGCAGGAGGGCGCCGTCGAAGCCGGCATGACCGACACGATGCGCATGTTCAAATGGGGGCTGGAGGGCGGTAAGCCAGCGGCCGGACAGGTCGGTGCGCAGCCGGAATGGTTCTACAAGGGCGACGGCAGCATCGTCGTGCGTCCCGGCGCGGATTTCCCGGTGCCGCCCTTCGCCGAAGACGCCGGTGAAGAACCGGAACTGACCGGGCTCTATGTGATTGGCGACGACGGCCAGCCATATCGCGTCGGTTATGCCTTGGGCAATGAGTTCTCCGACCATGTCATGGAACGGCGTAACTACCTGTACCTCGCCCATTCGAAATTGCGCTGCTGCTCCTACGGACCCGAGTTGCGCGTCGGTGAATTGCCCAGGCACCTGGTCGGCACCAGCCGCATCAAGCGCAATGGCGAAACGATTTGGGAAAAGGAGTTTCTCAGCGGCGAAGACAACATGTGCCACAGCCTGGCCAACCTCGAGTTCCACCACTTCAAGTACGCACAGTTCTTGCGGCCCGGTGACGTTCATGTGCACTACTTTGGCACCGCCACACTGTCGTTTGCCGACGGCATCAAGACCCAGCCGGGCGATCGCTTCCAGATCAGCCTCGATGAGTTCGGTGCGCCACTGGTGAACGGCATCGGCGAAAGTGCCCAGCCGTTGCCTATCGGTCAGGTGCGCACGCTCTGACCCCCTGTAGGAGCCAGCAAGCCGGCTCCTACAGGTCTGCCATTGATCAAGGAACTCACATGACTCAATTTCTTGGCCACAACTACATCGGCGGCCGCCGCAGCGCCAACGGCACCTTGCAACTGCAAAGTCTCGATGCGAGCACCGGCGAGCCATTGTCCGGCACCTTCTTTCAGGCGTCCGAAGCCGAAGTGGATGCCGCCGCCAAAGCCGCCGCGGCGGCGTACCCGATCTACCGAAACCTGAGCGCGGAAAAACGCGCGACCTTCCTCGACGCCATCGCCGATGAAATCGATGCGCTGGGCGAGGATTTCGTTGCCACCGTTTGCCGCGAAACCGCGTTGCCGGCCGGGCGTATCCAGGGCGAACGCGGTCGCACCAGCGGCCAGTTGCGCTTGTTCGCCAAGGTGTTGCGTCGCGGTGATTTCTACGGCGCACGCATCGATCGGGCGCTGCCGGAGCGCCAGCCATTGCCGCGCCCGGATCTGCGTCAGTACCGCATCGCCCTGGGGCCGGTGGCCGTGTTCGGCGCGAGTAACTTTCCGTTGGCATTCTCCACGGCCGGTGGCGATACCGCCTCGGCCCTGGCCGCCGGTTGCCCGGTGGTGTTCAAGGCCCACAGCGGGCACATGGCAACCGCCGAATGGGTGGCGGACGCGATCATCCGCGCCGCCGAGCGCACGCAAATGCCGGCCGGGGTTTTCAACATGATTTATGGCGGTGGTGTCGGTGAGTGGCTGGTCAAGCATCCGGCGATCCAGGCCGTCGGTTTCACCGGTTCGCTCAAAGGTGGCAATGCCTTGAGCCACATGGCCGCGACCCGACCACAGCCGATTCCGGTGTTCGCCGAGATGTCGAGCATCAACCCGGTGTTCCTGCTGCCCGAGGCGCTGGCAGTGCGCGGCGAGCAGATCGCGGCGCAACTTGCAGGCTCTGTAACCCTGGGCTGTGGTCAGTTCTGTACCAATCCGGGCCTGGTCATCGGCCTGCGTTCGCCACAGTTCACCAGCTTTCTCGAAACCTTTTGCGCGAGCATGAACCAGCAACCTGCGCAAACCATGCTCAATGCCGCAGGGCTGGACAGCTACAGCCGAGGTTTGGGTGAGCTGCACGAACATCCGGGGCTGACTCATCTGGCGGGCAAGCCGCAACAGGGCAAGCAGGCGCAGCCGCAAGTGTTCAAGGCCGATGTCAGCCTGTTGCTCAAGGGCGATGAGTTGCTTCAGGAGGAAGTGTTCGGGCCGGCCACCATCGTCATCGAAGTCGAAGACCGCGCGCAGTTGGCGGCGGCGCTACAGGGCCTGCGCGGGCAGTTGACGGCGACCTTGATCGGCGAGCCTGGCGAGTTGCTGGCGTATCGCTGGCTGGCGGAGATGTTGCAGGAAAAGGTCGGGCGGATTCTGCTCAATGGCTATCCGACCGGCGTCGAGGTGTGCGAAGCGATGGTACATGGCGGGCCGTATCCGGCGACGTCCGATTCGCGTGGGACCTCGGTCGGCAGCCTGGCCATCGACCGCTTCCTGCGCCCGGTGTGCTTCCAGAATTACCCGGACGCGTTGCTGCCCGAGGCGTTGCAGAACGCTAATCCGCTGGGGATTCGGCGGTTGGTGGATGGGGAGGTGAGTCAGTCGGCGTTGTAGTGTCTGGGCAACCGCCTTCGCGAGCAGGCTCGCTCCCACAGTTGATCGTCGTCGTGACGCAGATCGAATGTGGGAGCGGGCTTGCTCGCGAAGGCTTAATCAACCGCACCACAAACCTACTGGCCTGCCACCTTCACCACAGCAGGCTTCAACACCAGCCACAATGCCGCCGCAATCAACACCCCGCCGTAGACATGCGCCATCGACAATGGCTCATCCAGTAACAGCGCCCCCCACAACACGCCGAACGGCGGGATCAGGAAGGTCGTGGTCATCGACCTCACCGGCCCGACCGAACTGAGCAAGCGGAAGTAAACGATGTACGCAAGCGCGGTACACACCAGCCCCAATCCCAGCAACGACAACCAGACACTCCAGCCGCCCCAGCTTGCCGGCGGTTGGCTGATCACGCTGTAGCCGAACAACGGCAACAGGAACAGCGTGGCGCCGAGCATGCTGCCCAATGCAGACAAACGGCTGTCGAGGCCGCCGGCCTGGTCCAGCCAGCGGCGGGCGAGGAATCCGGCGAATCCATAACAGGTGGTGGCGAGCAGGCAGGCGAGGGCGCCCATCAGCAACTGCAGGTCGAATGCGACCGGGCCCGCGCGGGTCAGCACACCAACGCCAAGCAATCCAAGCAATACCCCGCCGAGCTTGGCGGCGGTGAGTCTCTCATGAAAGAACAGACCACCGATCAACACGCCCATCAGTGGTGTGGTGGCGTTGAAAATCGCCGAGTACCCGGCCGGCAGCACCTGGGCGGCCACTGAATACAGGGTTGCCGGAATCCCGGAGTTGATCACCCCAAGCAGCATCACAGTCTTGAGCTTACCTTTGAAATCCCAGCTGATGCGCATCAGCCCGAGGATCAGCAACAAGCCGGTAGCGGCAATCGACACGCGGAAAAAGGCCGTAGGGATCGTGCCAATCACCGGGGCGATGATGCGCATGAATAGAAAGCTCGCACCCCAGATGGCCGCCAGTGACAGTAAACGGACTATATCGACGGGGTTCACGCTGCTCTCCTTCCTTGATCGGGACGAGAGTGTTGCCGAGCGGCTGATCCATGGCAACCGGAAAACGGGCAAATAACCCGCGCGCAAAATTACACTTCTCCTGCACCCGCTTCACTGGCTAAGCTCAGGGCTCACGAATTCCCGCAGAGGTCTCACCATGCCGCAGCAATGGCCAGCCGCCGACATCGCCCGCCTGATCCTCGATGGCTTTGACGATTACCGCGAGCATTTTCGCCAGATCACCGACGGCGCCCGGGCCCGCTTCGAGCAAGCCAGGTGGCAGGAGACGCAGTCGGCGTCGGCGGCGCGGATCAATCTCTACGAAGAAAAAGTCAGTGAAACGGTGGCCCGACTGCACACCGCCTTCGACACCGACACGCTGGACGTCAGTTGCTGGCCGCTGGTCAAGAGCGCGTACATCACCTTGATCGACCTGCGCTTCGACGATGAATTGTCCGAGACCTGGTACAACTCGATTTTCTGCGGCCTGTTCAGCCATGACCTGATCAGCGACGGCTGCATGTTCATCCACACCACACGCCCGAGCCTGCGCCGGGCCCGCGCCGCGCAAACCCGCACCTACAAGCCCCAGGGCCAGCTGGCGGGCATGCTGGCGAGCATCTTCGCCGATTATCGCTTCAGCGAGGACTACGCCGACCTGCCCGGCGACCTGCGCCGCCTTGAAGCGCAACTGCGCGAGAACCTGCCCGATTGGGTGTGCAAGGACCCTGAGCTTAGCGTCGAGCTGTTTTCCTCGGTGCTCTACCGCAACAAGGGTGCCTACCTGGTGGGGCGCATCTACACCGCCGATGAGCAATGGCCATTGGCGATCCCGCTGCTGCACCTCGAGGGGCGGGGCATCCAGATCGATGCACTGATCACCGACGAGGCGGACGTGTCGATCATCTTTTCCTTCACCCGTTCGTATTTCATGGTGGATGTGCCGGTGCCGGCGGAGTTCATCGGCTTCCTCAAGCGCATCCTGCCGGGCAAGCACGTCGCCGAGTTGTACACCTCGATCGGCTTCTATAAGCATGGCAAGTCCGAGTTCTACCGCGCGCTGATCAACCACCTGGCCAACACCGACGACCAGTTCATCATGGCGCCGGGCGTGCGCGGCATGGTCATGAGCGTGTTCACCCTGCCGGGTTTCAACACGGTGTTCAAAATCATCAAGGACCGTTTCTCGCCGTCGAAAAACGTCGACCGCGCCACGGTGATCGAGAAGTACCGGCTGGTGAAAAGCGTCGACCGTGTCGGGCGCATGGCCGATACCCAGGAGTTCGCCGACTTCCGCTTCCCGCTGAGCAAGTTCGACCCTGCGTGCCTCGAAGAACTGCTGGAAGTCGCGCCGTCCACGGTGTCGGTGGAAGGCGACACGGTGTTGATCCGCCACTGCTGGACCGAGCGACGCATGACGCCGCTGAACCTGTACCTGGAAAACGCCAACCCGGCGCAGGTTCGCGAGGCCCTGGAGGATTATGGCCTGGCGATCAAGCAACTGGCGGCGGCGAACATCTTTCCCGGGGACATGTTGCTCAAGAACTTCGGCGTCACGCGGCATGGGCGCGTGGTGTTTTATGACTATGACGAGATTTGCTTCCTGACCGAAGCCAACTTCCGCCACATTCCGCAACCGCGTACGCCGGAAGATGAGATGGCGTCCGAGCCTTGGTATTCGATCGGGCCGCTGGACGTGTTTCCAGAGGAATTCCCGCCGTTCCTGTTTGCCGATTCGGGCCAGCGCAAGTTGTTCGATCAACTGCACGGCGAGTTGTACAACGCCGATTACTGGAAGAGCCTGCAAGAGGCCATCCGCGCCGGCAAGGTAATCGACGTGTTCCCGTATCGCCGCAAGGGCCTCGATAACGAGTAACCCCCCCACACAGATCGTTCCCACGCTCTGCGTGGGAGCGATCAGGGAACCAGCGATCACATGGCAGCGCAAATCTGCGACAATCGCCCCCCTGCGCCACTAGACGACTGAATTGCGTACCTGATGACCGACGAATCGCCCTCCATCGACAAACTGCTGAAAAACCTCGATCACGCCATGCTCGCCGACCGCCACCGGCTGCGGCGGCAGTTGCTTGAGCTGCGCAAGAAACCCGACGAGGCCAAACTGGCCCAGTGGGTAGCGCGGATGCAGGCGTCCTGTGACCAGGTGCTGGCCCGCCGTGCCAGCCTGCCGGTGATTCGTTACGACGACAGCCTGCCGATCGCCGCCAAGCGCGACGAAATCAAGAAGGCCCTGCAACAGCATCAGGTGCTGATCATTGCCGGCGAAACGGGGTCGGGTAAAACCACCCAGTTGCCGAAGATCTGCCTGGAAATAGGGCGCGGCCAACATGGCCTGATCGGCCACACCCAACCGCGTCGGATCGCCGCGCGCAGCGTGGCCGCCCGGGTGGCCGAAGAACTCGGCACGCCGTTGGGCGCCCTGGTCGGCTATCAGGTGCGGTTCGAGGACCAGAGCGATTCCAATACGTTGATCAAGCTGATGACCGACGGCATCCTGCTGGCGGAAACCCAGAACGACCGTTATCTGGAACGCTACGACACGATCATCGTCGACGAAGCCCACGAACGCAGCCTCAACATCGACTTCCTGCTCGGTTACCTGAAAACCCTGCTGCCGCGTCGTCCGGACCTGAAAGTCATCATCACTTCGGCGACCATCGACCTGGAGCGCTTCTCCAAGCATTTCGACGATGCGCCGATTGTCGAAGTCTCCGGTCGCACCTTCCCGGTGGACACCTGGTATCGCCCGCTCACCCTGGAACAGGACGAGGAGGGCAACCGCGTCGAAGACGACCTGACAGTGGATCAGGCGATCCTCGCCACCCTCGATGAAATTGCCGCCTATGAGCGCAGCGAACGCCGCAGCCCCGGTGACGTGCTGGTGTTCCTGCCCGGCGAGCGCGAGATTCGCGACGCCGCCGACATGCTGCGCAAAGCCCAGCTCAAGCACACCGAGATCCTGCCGTTGTACGCGCGCCTGTCGCCGGCCGAGCAGCAGCGGATTTTCCAGTCGCACCCGGGCCGGCGCGTGGTGCTGGCGACCAACGTTGCGGAAACCTCGCTGACCGTGCCGGGCATCCGATACGTGATCGACAGCGGCACCGCGCGCATCAGTCGCTACAGCTACCGCGCCAAGGTCCAGCGCCTGCCGATCGAAGCCATTTCCCAGGCCAGCGCCAACCAGCGTAAGGGCCGATGCGGACGGGTCGAGCCGGGCATCTGTGTGCGCCTGTACAGCGAAGAGGATTTCCTCGGGCGTCCGGAATTCACCGATCCGGAGATTCTGCGCACCAACCTGGCCGCGGTTATTTTGCAGATGCTGCACCTGCGCCTCGGCGAGATCACCGCGTTCCCGTTCATCGAACCGCCAGATGGCAAGGCGATCAGCGACGGTTTCAACCTGCTGCAAGAACTCTCGGCAGTAGACCGCAACAGCCAGTTGACCCCCCTCGGGCGCCAGTTGGCGCGGCTGCCGGTGGACCCGCGCATGGGCCGCATGCTGCTGGAAGCGGCGAAGCTCGGCAGCCTGCAGGAAGTGCTGATCGTCGCCAGCGCCATGTCGATCCAGGACCCGCGCGAACGTCCGCCGGAACGCCAGCAAGCGGCGGATCAGGCCCATGCGCAATGGAAAGACAGCGACTCGGACTTCGCCGGGCTGGTCAACCTGTGGCGCGGTTTCGAAGAGCAGCGCCAGGCGCTGACGGCGAGCCCGCTGCGTAACTGGTGTCGCAAGAATTTCCTGAACTACCTGCGTCTGCGTGAATGGCGCGACTCCCATCGCCAATTGAGCCTGATCTGCCGCGACATGCAGTTGAGCCTCAATAAAGAGCCGGCGGACTACCCGAAACTGCACAAGGCGGTACTGGTGGGGTTGCTCAGCCAGATCGGCCAGAAAACCGAAGACGGCGATTACCTCGGCGCGCGTCAGCGACGATTCTGGATTCACCCCTCGTCGGGTATCGGCAAGAAGCGCCCGCAATGGTTGATGACCGCCGAACTGGTGGAAACCACCAAGCTGTATGCACGCATGGTGGCCAAGATCGATGCTGACTGGATCGAGCCGCTGGCCGGGCACCTGATCAAGAAAAACCACTTCGAACCCCATTGGGAGAAGAAGCGTGGCCAGGTCGTGGCCTTCGAGCAGATCACCCTGTTCGGGCTGATCGTGGTCGGCCGCCGGCCGGTGCATTACGGTCCGGTCGATCCTGTGGTGTCCCGTGAACTGTTCATCCGTGAAGCGTTGGTGCGCGGCGAGATCCAGTCGAAAGCCAAATGCCTGACCGCCAACAAGCAATTGCTCGAACAACTCGACGAACTGGAAGCCAAGGCCCGTCGCCGCGATATCCTGGCTGACGAAGAAACCCTCTACGCCTTCTACGATGCGCGCCTGCCGGCCGAGATCCACCAGACCGCGACCTTCGACAGCTGGTATCGGATCAACAGCCAGAAAGACCCGCAACTGCTGATCATGCGCGAGGAAGACGTGCTGGCCCGCGAAGCCAGTGAAGTCACCGCCCAGCACTATCCGGACACGCTGCACATCGGCGACCTGGAACTGGCCCTGAGCTACCACTTCGAACCGAACCACCCGCGTGACGGCGTGACCCTGCGGGTACCGGCACCGCTGTTGCCGATGCTGCCGCCGGAGCGCCTGGAGTGGCTGGTGCCGGGCGTGATCGAAGCCAAGTGCATTGCGCTGGTGCGTAACTTGCCCAAGGCCTTGCGCAAGAATTTCGTGCCGGTGCCGGATTTCGTCAAAGCCGCATTGCAGCGCATGACCTTCACTGAAGGCTCGTTGCCCCAGGCCCTGGGTCGCGAGTTGTTGCGCATGACCGGTGCCCGGGTCAGCGATGAGGCCTGGAGCGAGGCGGCGCAGCAGGTCGAAAGCCATCTGCGGATGAACCTGGAAATCGTCGACGCCCAGGGCAAGTTCCTCGGCGAAGGACGCGACCTGGCCGAACTGACGGCGCGTTTCGCCGAAGCCAGCCAGGCTGCCCTGGCGGTACGACAAACCGCGAAAAGCCAGCAGCCGGTCGAACCGAAAGTGTTCGCCGCCGTCGCCGAAAAAACCCAGCAGAAGATCGCCGGCCTGTCGATGACGGTCTATCCGGCGCTGGTGGAAGAGGCGGGGACGGTCAAGGAAGGACGATTCTCGACCCCGGCCGAAGCCGAGTTCCAGCATCGCCGTGCCCTGCAGCGCTTGCTCCTGCAACAGCTGGCCGAGCCGGCGAAGTTCCTGCGCGGCAAGTTGCCGGGCCTGACCGAACTGGGCCTGCTGTATCGCGACATGGGCCGTGTCGATGCACTGGTCGAAGACATACTGTTGGCCAGCCTCGACAGCTGCATCCTCGACGGTGAAGACCCCTTGCCCCGTGATGGCGCCGGGTTGGCATCGTTGGCTGAGCGCAAGCGCGGTGCCTGGACCGAACATGCCGAACGCGTGGCGAAACTGACCCTGGAAATCCTCAAGCTCTGGCACGGCCTGCAAAAGCGCTTCAAGGGCAAGATCGACCTGGCGCAAGCCGTGGCCCTGAACGATATCAAGCAGCAGCTCAGCCATCTGGTGTATCCGGGGTTTGTCCGGGAAACGCCGATGCAGTGGCTCAAGGAATTGCCGCGCTACCTCAAGGCCATCGAACAGCGTTTCGAAAAAATCGGCGCCCAGGTGCAACGGGATCGGGTCTGGAGCGGCGAGTTGTCCGGCCTCTGGACGCAATATCAGACCCGCGCCAACAAACACGCCCAGGAAGGCAAACGCGATCCACAGCTGGAGCTGTATCGCTGGTGGCTGGAGGAGTACCGGGTTTCGCTGTTCGCCCAACAGCTGGGGACCAAGGTGCCGATCTCGGACAAGCGCCTGAACAAGCAATGGAGCCAGGTCGAGCCCTGACATGGCCCCCCTGTAGGAGCGAGCAGGCTCCGGGCGGCGTTCCGACGATGGACTTCAACGATGACGCTGGGTGCCTGATACCCCGCGGCGTCCTCAAGCCCATCGTCGGAACGCCGCCCGGAGCATGCTCGCTCCTACAGATATCGAGTTGTACCGCCTTACTTGCAAAAGGGGCGAAAATCCAAGGTTTATGGCAAACTTCGCGACCATAAGCGCCAGTTTCACGGGCTAGAGCCTTCGGCCAGCTCGCGCGACGGATCAAGCGATGCCAGGTTTGCGTCCCCGGGATGGGAATAGACCCTTTGCGTATTGGTACGACTGTACCAATACTTTCTGCCTGAACAGATTAGAGACACGACCATGCATAACGTCGTCATCAGCGGCACCGGCCTGTACACCCCGGCCAACAGCATCTCCAACGAAGAGCTGGTGCAGTCTTTCAATGCTTATGTCGCTCAATTCAACACCGACAACGCCGAAGCCATCGCCCGCGGCGAAGTCGAGGCGTTGACCGAATCCAGCGCAGCGTTCATCGAGAAAGCCTCCGGCATCAAAAGCCGTTTTGTCATGGACAAGGAAGGCATTCTCGACCCGCAGCGCATGGCGCCACGCTTGCCGGAGCGCTCCAACGACGAATGGTCGGTGCTTTGCCAGATGGCCATCGGCGCAGCTGAACAAGCCCTGCAACGTGCCGGCAAGACCGCCGCGGACATCGACGGCGTGATCGTCGCCTGCTCCAACCTGCAACGCGCTTACCCGGCCATCGCCATCGAAGTCCAGGAAGCGCTGGGTATCGAGGGTTTCGGTTTCGACATGAACGTGGCGTGCTCCTCGGCTACTTTCGGCATCCAGGCCGCGGCCAACAGCGTCCAGCTGGGCCAGGCCCGGGCGATCCTGATGGTCAACCCGGAAGTCTGCACCGGCCACCTGAACTTCCGGGACCGCGACAGCCACTTCATTTTCGGCGATGCCGCTACCGCGGTGATCATCGAGCGTGCGGACCTGGCCACCTCTGGTCACCAGTTCGACATTGTCAGCACCAAGCTGCTGACCAAGTTTTCCAACAACATCCGCAACAACTTCGGCTTCCTCAACCGCGCCGCGGAAGAGGGCATCGGCGCCAAGGACAAACTGTTCGTGCAGGAAGGGCGCAAGGTGTTCAAGGAAGTCTGCCCGATGGTCGCCGAGCTGATCGCTGCGCACCTGGAAGAGAATCAGCTCAACGTCAATGACGTGAAGCGTTTCTGGCTGCACCAGGCCAACCTCAGCATGAATCACCTGATCGTCAGGAAGCTGCTGGGCCGTGAAGCTACCGAGCAGGAAGCGCCGGTGATTCTCGATACCTATGCCAACACCAGTTCGGCAGGTTCGGTGATTGCGTTCCACAAGCACCAGGACGATCTGGCCGCGGGCTCGCTGGCGGTGCTCAGCTCGTTCGGCGCCGGTTACTCGATCGGTAGCGTGTTGCTGCGCAAACGCTGAGTTTTTCGCCGTAGCTGAAAAGATCGCAGCCTGCGGCAGCTCCTACATGGATCGCTGTTCAATCGCGATATCGCGTTGAACCCGATCGTGTAGGAGCTGCCGCAGGCTGCGATCTTTTTTTACGCCATAGAAACAGCCCGGCGTCGACCTATCGGAGGATGATGGGGACCGATAGATCAACGCCAGGCTGCAAGAGTGGCTCAGGCATCCGTGCCGGAGTCGTGTAGCGGGAAATCAGAACTTCGCTTCGGCATCCAGTTGCAGGGTGTTGATGTCGGAGTCTTTCAGGTTGACGCTGGCGTTGGTGTAGTCGGAGTTCGCCATGAAATACGTCGCACCCAGGGTGAAGTTCTTGTCGAGCTCGTAGCTGACTTTCAGCTTGCTGCCACGCGAACCGGTGAAGCCGTTGGCGAAGTCGGAATCGGTGAAGGCACCCACCACCGCGTTCTGTTGCACGTCGCGATAGTTGTAGTCCAGGCCAAAGCCGTAGATCTTGGTCTTGACGCCGGCCAGCCAGCCGGTGTCCTTGTCGTTGCTGGCTTCGGCGTTGTGCACGTACTGGCCGTACAGCGACAGCGGCATTGGCAGGCCGCCGATGTCGATCTGGCTGAACCCTTCCCACAGACGGAACTGCTCGCCCGGGGTGTTACCGTTGACGGCCAGTGCGCATGGCGAGGTGCTGGCGGTGCAGGCGCTGTCTTCGTCGTTGTCGTAGTTGTAGAGGCTGCCGCCCACGGTCATTTTCAGGTTGTCGGTGATGGCGAAACGCGCACCCAATTGACCAGCGTACAGGCGCAGGTCGTGCTTGAACTGCACCCCTTCGCCGTCGACGTTGTCCTTGAGAGTGTAGTGACCGGCGCTGCCGAACAGTTCGGTGTTGCCCAGCGGGTATTTGTAGGTCAGGGCCAGGCCTTCGGGGTTGATGTCGCTGTCCCAGATGATGTCGCCCATGCTCACCCACGGCTGCAGCATCTTGCCGCCGATCACGTGCAGGTTCTTGATGGCGTCGGGGTGGTAGTCGACATAACCCAGGTCCAGCCAGATCTGCTTCTTGTCGAAGTAGTTGTTGAGGTCCTGGTTGGTGGAGCGAGCGTCGTCGCTGCTGCCGGTGGCAATACGAATGCCGGTGTCCACTTGCGGGTTGATTTCGCTGAACGCACCCAGGCGGGCACGAATGCGCTGGCGATCCTGGTCTTTGTTGTTGGGAACGCCATCGTTGTGCACGTTTTCCTGACGGAAACGCACGTCGCCCTTGAATTGGGTCTTGGCAGCCCACGCCAGCTTCTGGTCGAAGGTACTCAGCTCATTGGTTTTCTTCGCGGTGGCCGCGATCTGCTCGTTGGTCTCTTGCTGGGCCTGGCGAGCGATTTGCTGGTCTTTCTGATCCCTTGCCAGCTCGGCTTGCAGTTCGCTGTACTGGGCGTTGGTAATCGAGCCGTTAGCCTTGAGCATGTCGAGCAGTTTGGCGTCGACTGCGGCGCTGGCAGGCACACTCATGGCCAGCAGCAGGCCGCCACACAAGGCCGCCGCAGTTTTCGTGGAAGCAAGACGCATATCAATCTCCGAAGATGAGAGTGGATGGCTGGACCATCCTGGGCACAACCGACCATGGGGTGGACGGAAAACAGTGGCCGGATATAACCCGGCGCTCTAAAAACAGGCGCCAGTATCGCGATGCTTTATGACAGTGCAGTGGCAGAGTGATGGCATGTCTGTGACGGTGCCCAAGCGTTGCAAACGACTGATCCAGAGCGCTGTCGTCGAATTGCCCGTGTGCAATGCACTGCGATAAGCGATACTCGCCAAGCTTTCACGCCATGAAGAGTGAGGACGGTGATGCCGTTGCAACGTCTGCAAAGTCTGTCGGAAATCGACCCGCAAACGTGGGATGCACTGGTACCCGAGAACCAGCCATTTCTGCGCCACGGGTTTCTCGGCGCGTTGGAAGACAGTGGTAGTGTGGGACCCCATTCCGGCTGGCAACCCGAGCATTTGCTGCACGTCGAAGGCGATCGACTGATCGCCGCGTTGCCCAGTTACCGCAAATGGCATTCCTACGGCGAGTACGTGTTCGATCACGCCTGGGCCGATGCCTGCGAACGCGCCGGCATCGATTACTACCCCAAGCTTTTGACTGCCGTACCGTTCAGCCCGGTCAGCGGGCCACGCTTGCTGGCGACCAGGGTCGAAGATGGTTTCGAATTGCTCAAGAGCCTGCCGGGCTACCTGGAGATCGAACAGCTCTCCAGTGCCCATATCAACTTCACCGACCCGTTCACCGACGCCGCACTGGCCGAACAACCTGGCTGGCTGCAACGCATCGGTTGCCAGTACCACTGGCAGAACCGTGGCTATCGGGATTTCCAGGATTTTCTCGACGCCCTGAGTTCGCGCAAACGCAAGCAGATGCGCAAGGAACGCGAGCAAGTGGCCGGGCAGGGGATCGAATTCGAATGGCTCGAGGGTCGGCAACTGACCGAGGCACAATGGGATTTTGTCTATGCCTGCTACGCCAACACCTACGCGGTTCGCCGGCAACGACCTTACCTGACGCGGGAATTTTTCAGCCAGTTGGCCGAGCGCATGCCGCAGGCGATACGAGTGGTGTTGGCCAAACAGGGCTCACGCCCGGTGGCGATGGCCTTCAGCCTGGTCGGTGGCGACAGTTTCTACGGTCGTTACTGGGGCTGCCTGGCGGAGTTCGACCGCCTGCATTTCGAGACCTGTTTCTACCAGGGCATGGACTACGCGATTGCCAATGGATTGGCGCGTTTCGATGCCGGTGCCCAGGGTGAGCACAAGCTGATTCGCGGTTTTGAACCGGTCATTACGCACTCCTGGCATTACTTGCGTCATCCCGGCCTGAAAGCGGCCGTGAAGGACTTTTTGCAGCAGGAGCGGATCGGTGTGTTGGCGTACGCGGATGAGGCAAAGACCGCCTTGCCTTACCGGCAAGGCTGATCTTCGCCGTGCTGGCGCTCAGAGCTTTTCCTTGCCCAGCCAGCGATACAGTACGCCGCCGACCACCGCGCCGAGCAGCGGCGCGACCCAGAACATCCACAATTGCTGGATCGCCCAGCCACCAACGATCAGTGCCGGGCCGGTACTGCGTGCCGGATTGACCGAGGTGTTGGTGACCGGGATCGAGATCAGGTGGATGAGGGTCAAGGCCAGGCCGATGGCAATCGGCGCAAGCCCCGCCGGCGCGCGGTTATCGGTGGCGCCGAGGATGATCAGGATGAACATGGCCGTCATCACCAACTCACAGACAAACCCCGCCGCCATCGAGTAGCCGCCAGGGGAATGTTCGCCGAAGCCGTTGGACGCCAGGCCTCCCGCCAGTTCGAAACCGGGCTTGCCACTGGCAATGAAGTACAACAGGGCGGCCGCAATCACCGCGCCAATCACCTGGGCAATGACATAGGCCGGCAGTTCCTTGGCCGGGAAACGCCCGCCGACCACCAGTCCCAGCGATACCGCCGGATTGAGATGACAACCGGAAATATGGCCAATGGCGAATGCCATGGTCAGTACCGTCAGGCCAAACGCCAGGGATACCCCCAGCAAACCGATGCCGACATCCGGGAACGCAGCGGCCAGTACAGCGCTGCCGCAACCACCCAACACCAGCCAGAAGGTACCTACCAACTCCGTAGCGGAACGTTTGAACAGAGACATGAGGGAATGTCCTTTCGAGATTTTACTGCCTTTCATCCAGTTGATGGACTGCAGAACCACCTCCAGAACCCTGTGTCAGTACAGCACCGTTTTCATAAAGTTCCAATGGGCATAAAAAAACCGCCAACACCCTTGGTGCGGGCGTGGCAGTTGTTTTTGCGGCGGTTACAACGCCTAGTCGATCCCCACAAACCCCCCGGTCTGGTGTTGCCACAACCGCGCATACAAACCGCCGTGGGCCAGTAATTCGGCATGGCTACCGGTTTCGGCGATCTTGCCATTCTCCAGCACCACCAGCCGGTCCATCCGCGCGATGGTCGAGAGTCGGTGGGCGATGGCGATGACGGTCTTGCCCTGCATCAGGGTTTCCAGGCTTTCCTGGATGGCCGCCTCGACCTCGGAATCCAATGCCGACGTGGCCTCGTCCATGATCAGGATTGGCGCGTCCTTGAGCAGGACGCGGGCGATGGCAATGCGCTGGCGCTGACCGCCAGAGAGCTTGACCCCGCGTTCCCCGACATGGGCATCGAAGCCGGTGCGGCCTTCGGCGTCCGACAAGGTGGGGATGAAGCTGTCGGCCCGGGCCTTGTGCACCGCTTCCCAGAGTTCGGCATCGGTGGCGTCGGGTTTGCCGTACAGCAGGTTGTCGCGTATCGAGCGATGCAGCAGCGAGGTGTCCTGGGTAATCATGCCAATGCGTTCGCGCAGGCTTTCCTGGCTCACCTCGGCGATGTTCTGCCCGTCGATGAGGATGCGCCCGCCTTCCACGTCATACAGGCGCAACAGCAGATTGACCAGGGTCGACTTGCCCGCACCGGAAGGACCGATCAGGCCGATCTTCTCCCCGGGTTTGATCGTCAGGTTGAGCCCGCCGATGATCCCACTCTGTTTGCCGTAGTGGAAATCCACATTTTCGAAACGTACTTCGCCTCGGGCTACCGCAAGGGGTTTGGCCTGGTCGCGGTCGGTGACGCTGACCGGTTGCGAAATGCTCTGCAAGCCATCCTGGACCATGCCGATGTTTTCGAAGATGCCGGTAACCACCCACATGATCCAGCCGGACATGTTGACGATGCGGATCACCAGCCCGGTCGCGAGTGCAATGGCGCCCACGGTGATCAGCGACTGCGTCCACAGCCACAGGGCCAGGCCGGTGGTGCTGACGATCAACAGGCCGTTCATGCTGGTGATGACCACGTCCATGCTGGTCACGACACGGCCGGCCAGTTGGGCTTTTTCGGTTTGCTCCTTGATCGCTTCGCGGGCGTACTGTTGCTCGAAGTTGGTGTGGGCAAACAGCTTCAGGGTGGTGATGTTGGTGTAGCCGTCGACGATCCGCCCCATGAGCTTGGAGCGCGCATCGGAGGCCACCACCGAGCGATCCTTGACCCGTGGCACGAAGTAGTAGAGCGCACTGATGAAGGCGATGATCCAGGTCAGCAGCGGGATCATCAGGCGCCAGTCGGCTTCGGCGAACAGCACCAGCGAGCTGATGGCGTAGATCAGCACATGCCACAGCGCATCCACCGCCTGCACCGCTGAATCGCGCAGGGAGTTGCCGGTTTGCATGATGCGCTGGGCGATGCGCCCGGCGAAGTCGTTCTGGAAAAAATTCAGGCTCTGCTTGAGCACGTAGCTGTGGTTCTGCCAGCGGATCAGGCTGGTCATGCTGGGGCTGAGGGTCTGGTGCACCAGCAGGTCATGCAGGCCGACGAATACCGGGCGCAGTACCAGCGCTACCACCACCATCCAGGTCAACTCGAGGCTGTGTTGCTTGAAAAAATCCGCGTTGGGCGTGCCCTGGGCCAGGTCGATGATGCGGCTCAGGTAGCTGAACAGCGCCACTTCAATCAGTGCGCCGATCAGGCCGACGATCAGCAGGGCGGCAAAACTGGGCCAGACCTGCTTGAGGTAGTAGGTATAGAAGGGCAGGACCCGATCCGGCGGTGCGGCAGTCGGGGCATCGCGGAAGACGTCGATCAGTTTTTCGAAACGGCGATAAAGCATCGGTTATTCACCCGCGAGCGGGCTCTCCTTCAACGGTTTGAGCGTTGCCGGCAACACCGGCAACGGCCCGGACATCCTTGTCCAGCTTAGTCTTAGTCGATGCGCTTGGCCGACTTGATGAACACCGGGTCGGCGGGCACATCCTTCATGCCATTGCGCACGGTAGTGGGCGAATTGACGATGATGTCCACCACGTCCATGCCCTTGACCACTTTGCCGAACACCGCGTAGCCATCACCCTGGTCGAGGAAATCGTTGTCCTTGACGTTGATGAAGAACTGGCTGGTGGCTGAGTCAGGTACCGAAGTACGGGCCATGGACAAGGTGCCACGAACGTTGACCAGGCCGTTCTTGTGCTCGTTCTTGATCGGCGCCTTGGTTTCCTTTTGCTGCATTTGCTGGGTGAAACCGCCGCCCTGGACCATGAAGCCCGGGATCACACGGTGGAAGATCGTGTTGTTGTAGAAGCCGCTGTCCACGTACTCAAGGAAGTTCTTGGTACTGATCGGGGCCTTGACCGGGTCCAGTTCGATTTCGATCTGGCCGTTGGTGGTTTCCAGAAGAACGTGTGGCGCCTTGGCGGGCGTTGCCGCCATCAGGTTGGCGGCAAACAGTACGGAGCCAGCGGCGAGGGCGATTTTTTTCAGCATGGGTCAGTGATCCTGAGTGTGGAGGTGTCGACTGCGGTGAGAAACTCGAGCAGCGTCTGGTTGAAGCGTTCGGGCTGGTCCAGCGGGGTGGCGTGACGCGAATCGGCGATCACGGCCAGCCGCGCATTCGGCAGCAGCCTGACGTAGTTTTCCTTCAGCGCGACCGGCGTGTAGTCGCGGTCGGCACTGACGATGAGGGTTGGACAGGAAATCCTCGAAAGTCGTTCCTGCACCCCCCAGCCAACAATGGCATCGAAGCTGGCGAGATAAGCATGTTTGTCGTTTTTTGCCCAGCGCTCGGCCATCTTTTGTCGCAAATCAGCCTGTTCTGGCTTGGGGAACAGTTTGCCGCCCAGGGCCTTGCCGATGCTGTGAAGGCTGAGTAAGCGCATCAGGCTCCAGCGCTTGAACCACTGCCAGTAATCATCGCGGCTGCGCAACTTGACCTCGGGTGCGCTATTGACGATGCACAGGCTCTTGAGCAATTGCGGCTGGTCCACGCCCAACTGAAAGCCGATCATGCCCCCCATCGACAACCCTACGTAATGCACGGGCTCCAGGTTCAGGTGCTCGATCAGCGCCACCAGGTCGGCGCTGAACCCGGCGATGCTGTAGCGCTCGCGGGGCTTGTCGGAGCGCCCATGGCCGCGCACATCCGGAACGATCACCCGGTAGCGGGCGGCCAGCGTGGGGATCTGTTCTTCCCAGTCGAGGGTACTGGAACCCAGGCCGTGGACGAGCAGCAACGGCGCGCCGTGGCCATATTCCTCGTAGTGCAGGTTGCAACCTTCGTGTTCGAAATAGGCCATGCATTACCTCCGTGTCAGGCTTGTTCTGGGGCGGCGAACGGTGCGTCCAGGGGGGCGGTGTCGAACGTGCGCAGCAGCTCGACAAGAATCTGCGTCGCCGGGCCGAGCGGTTTTTCCTTGTTCGAATACAGGTAAAAACTCGGGTTGCGGCTGCCGCCCTGGTCCAACGGTAGCACCTTGAGCGTGCCTTCCTTGAGTTCCCGTTCGATCATGTGCCTTGGCAACCAGGCGAATCCCAGGCCGCTGCCGACAAAAGTGGCGGCGGTGGCCAGGCTGCCGACGGTCCAGCGTTGTTCGGCACCGAGCCAGCCGACGTCCCGTGGTTGCTGGCGCCCGGAGTCGCGGATGACCACTTGCAGCTGGCTTTCCAGGTCCTGGAAATTCAGTTCGCGATTGAGGCGGTGCAGGGGATGTTCCGGATGCGCGACCGCGACGAACTCGACGTCGCTCAATTCCGCGCCCAGGTAACCGGGAATGCTGAAACTGCTGATGGCCAGGTCGGCCACGCCTTCGAGCAGGACCTCCTCCACACCCGATAGCACCTCTTCGCGCAGGCGCACGCGACAGCCGCGGCTTTGCGGCATGAACGCGGTCAGCGCGCGGACCAGGCGGGCGCTCGGGTAGGCGGCATCGACCACCAGGCGCACTTCGGCTTCCCAGCCTTGCTCCATGTGATGGGCCAGGTCTTCGAGCTGACTGGCCTGTTTCACCAGTTGCCGGGAGCGGCGCAACAACACCCCGCCAGCCTCGGTGAGTACCGCCTTGCGCCCGTCGATGCGCAACAACGGCACGCCGAGCTGGTCTTGCATGCGCGCCACGGTGTAACTGACCGACGATTGCGAGCGGTGCAGCGCTTCGGCGGCCTGGGCGAAACCGCCGTGGTCGACCACGGCTTGAAGCGTTCGCCATTGATCAAGGGTCACGCGGGGCGCTTTCATGATGGGCTCCTGTTGTCCTAAGCTGCGCAGTTCTTATTGGAGACTGCTGAATGAAAAAAATCTGTTCTTTGTTGCTGGCGATGCTGCCAATGACTGCGTTTGCTTATCCGATCGACGTACAGAAAGAGCTCAATGGACTGAAGATCGACTACACCACCTATGCCTCCGATTACGACATGGGCTCGATCACCGTGAACAACTACGGCGACATCGCTGCCGAATGCTCGGTGGTGTTTCGCAACGGTCCTGAATCGCCAAAGACCCGCAGGGTCAACCTGGACGCGGGTAAAAGCGCGGATCTTTCCGCCAAGTTCAATCGCAAGATCATCAAGCTGTACATCAGCATGACCTGCAAGCCGAAATGACCTCCAGCGGAGCACGCCCATTGCTGATGCTCCGCTTATAAACGAAATTATCGATTGGTTATAGCAGTTATTTGCGCTTTTTCATCGATATGACTCTGTTTAACCTTCACTCCATCGACTTACAGCATTCTCAGATGGAGCCTACAAGCCATGTCCCGTGTTCTGATCATCGAAAGCAGTGCCCGTCAGCAAGATTCGGTTTCCCGTCAACTGACCCAGACCTTCATCAGCCAGTGGCAAGCCGCGCACCCCGGCGACCAGATCACCGTTCGCGACTTGGCTGTCAATCCGGTACCGCATCTGGACATCAACTTGTTGGGCGGCTGGATGAAGCCCGCCGAGCAACGCAGCGACATCGAACAGCTTTCCCTTGAACGCTCCAACCAGCTGACCGACGAGTTGCTCGCCGCCGACGTGCTGGTAATGGCCGCGCCGATGTACAACTTCGCCATCCCGAGCACCCTCAAGGCCTGGCTTGACCATGTGCTGCGTGCCGGCGTCACCTTCAAGTACACCGAAACCGGACCGCAGGGTTTGCTCAGTGGCAAGCGCGCTTATGTACTGACGGCGCGCGGCGGGATCTACGCCGGCAGCACCGCGGATCACCAGGAACCCTACCTGCGCCAGGTCATGGGCTTCATCGGCATCCACGACGTGACGTTCATCCACGCTGAAGGCATGAACCTGGGCGGCGACTTCCAGGAGAAAGGCCTGAACCAGGCGAACGCCAAGCTTTCCCAGGTGGCCTGAGTTGTTAATCGCCAGATAATCACTGGATGGTCTAGTGACCTGGCGCGTAACCCTTCAAGCCTGCACGCGCATCGAACCTCCCTTTGCACTTGTTGCTCCTGAGTGCTCTAGCCCGATTGAACGCTTTAGCGAGATCGGGCTTTTTTTTGCCTGGTATCTGGGATGCACACACCTCTGTAGGCGCCGGCTTGCTGGCGATGACGGGGTCTCATTCAGCAGTGATATCTGCTGATACATGACCATCGCCAGCAAGCCGGCTCCTACAGGGTGCGATCACAGGCAAAAACCGCTATCTTCGCCGCCATTCAAAACGAGGCGAGCATGGGCTATCTACTTTTTGTCACGCTGATCCAGGCGTTTTCCTTCAGTCTGATCGGCGAGTACCTGGCCGGTCATGTCGACAGTTACTTCGCGGTGCTGATACGCGTGTTGCTGGCGGGGCTGGTGTTTATCCCGCTGACCCGCTGGCGCTCGGTGGAACCGGGCTTCATGCGCGGCATGCTGCTGATTGGCGCCCTGCAATTCGGTGTGACGTATGTCTGCCTGTACCTGAGCTTTCGCGTGCTGACGGTGCCGGAAGTGCTGCTGTTCACCATCCTCACGCCGCTGCACGTGACCCTGATCGAAGACGCGTTGAACCGTCGCTTCAACCCCTGGGCCCTGATCGCGGCACTGGTGGCGGTGGCGGGGGCCGCGGTGATTCGCTTCGACCGGATCAACCCGGATTTCTTCATGGGTTTCCTGCTGCTGCAACTGGCCAACTTCACCTACGCCGCCGGGCAGGTGCTCTACAAACATCTGGTCGCACGTCATCCCAGCGACTTGCCGCATTACCGGCGCTTTGGCTATTTCTACCTGGGCGCATTGGCGGTGGCATTGCCGGCGTTCCTGCTGTTCGGCAAACAGAACTTCCTGCCTGAAGCACCGCTGCAATGGGCGGTGCTGTTGTTCCTCGGCCTGGTATCGACCGCGTTGGGGTTGTACTGGTGGAACAAGGGCGCGTGCCTGGTGAATGGCGGGACCCTGGCGGTGATGAACAACTTGCATGTGCCGGTGGGGTTGCTGATCAATCTGTTGATCTGGAATCAGCATGAAGAATTGGGACGATTGTTGCTCGGTGGTTCGGTGATCTTGATGGCTGTGTGGATCAGCCGGTTGGGTGTACGCCAACCAGCTATTGCGCATTAGTGGCCGCGAGATTGATTTCGACGATGGCACTGTCAACCATCAGGCAGTGCTAGCGGCGACTGGATGAACCCACCCCCCCTTGAAACCCGCTGATTCCAGAAACGGCTGAATATCGCCACTCTCCTTATCGAGCACCCTGATTCCCCCGCTTGTAGTCCCTGATGAAGATTCGCCAGTCCTGGTAAATCTTCAGGCCGCTCGGCCCGCCGTCAGTACAAACCAATTCCCATCCGCCTTTAAGCGAGTCGATCGCACGCCGTTGGTCGTGGGCGTTCGCTCGCGGTAAAATGCAATTGCGTTTCAAAATAAATCATTACAAGGAAAAAGGCGACTCTGTTTTTTAGCCGGTAATGCAGGATTTTATTGATTTTCATCGAAGGCTTGACGAGGCGTATTGTTTTTTGAGTATCTATAAAAAGAACGTCGTTTCAAAAAACAATAAAATTGGAGTGATTTGCATGTTGAACTTTCCATGGCACACCCCCCGCCTGCCTTCCATATGCCGCATTGCCACATTCGCTGGTTGTGGGTTTGCAGCCACCGTTGCCCAGGCTGATTTCCTGAAGGACAGCCATGCCGATCTGTCGATGCGCAACTTGTACTTCAACAGCGACAACCGTGACGGTGCAGCCAACCCTTCAAAAACGGAGGAGTGGGCCCAGGGTTTCATTCTCGATTACCGCTCTGGTTACACATCCGGGCCTGTCGGCGTCGGTGTCGATGCCATGGGTATGCTTGGCGTAACGTTGGACAGCGGAAAAGGCCGGCACCTCGGTAGTACGATGATTCCTTCCGATGGCGACAGCGCGGCCAGTGAGTGGAGTAGCTTCGGCGCTACGGCAAAGGCAAAGCTGAGCCAGACCGAGCTACGATATGGTCAATTAATGCCAAAGATTCCGGTGCTGGTAGCGTCGGATGGTCGGTTGCTACCGCAGACGTTCCAAGGCGTGCAGCTGCAATCCAGGGATCTGGATAATTTCACGTTCACAGGTGGTGCGCTGAACCGTGCGAAGGGGCGAGCCTCGACCGATCGCACGGGCTTGGCGGTAAACGGCGGAACCCAGGAAAGTAACCGGTTTTACTTTGGTGGCATCGACTACCGCGTCAGCCGCTCCTTGTTGCTTCAGTATTACGGGGGGCAGCTGGAGGATTACTACACGCAACATTTCGCGGGGCTCAACCACAACTGGGATCTTGGCGATAACGGCTCCTTAACCACCGACCTCAGGTATTTCAGAACCCGTTCCGATGGCGCCAATGGCACCACTTCCGGACGTAGTCAGGGGTACGTGGCGAGCGGATACACCTCGGGCGGCGACGGTGAGATCGACAATAATCTGTGGAGCGCTGCCTTCACCTATCGCTTGGGCGGGCATGCGCTGACCCTGGGTCATCAAGAGGTATCCGACGACAGCAACTTTGTGCAGATCAACCAGGGCTCGATCGATAAGGGGGCCGGTGGCAGCAGTCTTTATCTATTGACCGACAAAATGCTGCTTAACTTTACCCGTGCGGGTGAGCGGACAGGGTTTGCGCAATACGCCTATGATTTCACCGCTCTTGGCGTACCTGGGCTCAAGGCTACCGTGATGTACCTGAAGGGTGATCACATCCAGACATCGAGTGGCATCGAGCAGACGGAATGGGAGCGCGACCTGTCTCTGGATTACGTCATCCAGAGTGGCACCTTCAAGAATATGGGCTTCACTTGGCGCAATGGAATGTCACGCAGCGAGGCGACGCGCAACGGTGATCAGAACCGCCTGATCGTCAATTATACATTGCCTCTGTTCTAGACATGGAAAAAATAGAACGGCGTTGCATTTTGTTTTTTGTAAAGGCACTGTATGTGCCGCGCCCCGTCCTTGATTCATGAGCTGACACCGATTCAAACGGCTCCCTGGAGTTGAGCGCATACCTATTCAAAAATTACCGGATTTCCGCCGAGCGTAGGTGAGACAAGAAAATGGCCAAAGCTGCCGATGTGGTTGTGCAATGCCTGGAAAGTGAAGGCGTCGAGTATGTATTCGGCATTCCCGGCGAGGAAAACCTTGACCTGCTTGAATCCCTACGCAAGTCGACGATCAAGCTTGTGCTCACGCGTCACGAGCAATCCGCCGGCTTCATGGCCGCTACCTACGGCCGTCTCACGGGTAAGACCGGCGTCAGTCTTTCCACCCTCGGCCCTGGTGCAACGAATCTGGTGACGGCCAGCGCGTACGCCTACCTGGGCGGCATGCCCATGATGATGATTACGGGCCAGAAGCCGATCAAGAAGTCCAAGCAAGGCCGTTTTCAGATCATTGATGTGTGCGGCATGATGGCGCCGATTACCAAGTACACCCACCAGTTCGCCTCGGCAGACAACATCCCGGCGCGGATGCGTGAAGCGTTTCGCCTCGCTGAAGAGGAAAAGCCCGGAGCCGTCCATCTGGAACTGCCGGAAGATATCGCCGCTGAGCAAACCGATAGCATGCCGATGCCGCGGAGCTTGCATCGCCGTCCATTGGCCGAGCACAAGGCTGTCGAGGCTGCTGTCGAGAAGTTGCAGAACGCTCGCAGTCCAATCCTGGTGATTGGCGCAGGTGCCAACCGCAAAATGACCGCCAAGGTTTTGAAGCAACTGATCGACGATACCGGCATTCCCTTTATCACCACCCAGATGGGCAAGGGCGTGGTTGATGAGCGCCACCCGCGCTTCCTCGGCAACGCCGCGTTGTCGTCGGGAGACTTCGTGCACCGCGCCGTCGAGGCTGCCGACCTGATTGTCAACATCGGGCACGATGTGATCGAGAAGCCGCCATTCTTCATGGTGCGTGGCGGCACCGAAGTCATCCACATCAACTTCCGCTCTGCTGAAGTCGATGCCGTGTATTTCCCGCAGATTGAAGTCATTGGCGATATCGCCAACGCCGTCTGGCAGATCGGCGAAGCGCTGAACGATACCAGCCATTGGGATTTCACACGGCTGATGGCGATTCGTGATGCGAACGAAGCCCAGATCATCGAAGGGGCGGACGACAACAGGTTCCCGGTCTACCCACAGCGCCTGGTTGCCGACATTCGTCGCGTGTTGCCGTCCGAGGGCATCGTTGCCCTGGACAATGGCATCTACAAGATCTGGTTTGCCCGCAACTACAAGGCGCACAAACCCAACACCGTGCTGCTGGACAACGCGCTGGCGACCATGGGGGCAGGGCTACCGTCAGCCATGGCCGCGCATTTGGTGTACCCGGATCGTCCGGTGATCTCCGTGTGTGGGGACGGCGGCTTCATGATGAACAGCCAGGAGTTGGAGACAGCGGTTCGCCTGAACATGAATTTGACCGTGGTGATCCTGCGGGACGACGGCTACGGCATGATCCGCTGGAAGCAGGCGAACATGGGCTTTACCGATTTCGGCCTGGATTACGGTAACCCCGATTTCGTGAAGTACGCCGAGGCCTATGGCGCCAATGGCCACCGCGTGGAGAGCGCCGAGGGTTTCCTGCCGTTGCTGGAACATTGTGTGAAGACACCTGGTGTGCATGTGATCGACTGTCCTGTCGATTACAGCGAAAACGACCGCATCCTGAACATGGAGTTGCGCCAGCGTAGCGCGGCCATTTGATCTAGAACCAGGTTTTTAACCCCTGCCAGTGTGGTGCGATATAGCACCTCACTGGTTTTTTTGCTTTTAAGGCTGCTTCCAGCGAGTGGAGTGGCCACGAGGATGGCGAGGATATCATCCTTGTCGGATAATCGATGTTCCGGCCCTTGCAATGATTTGTTAACGGGCTCAATAGGTGAGGTTTTTCTGATGGCGAATGCGCGGCCGCGTCCAGCGGTTAATGGTGTGGCTTCGGCTGACCGGGTCTTGACCGTGCTCACGGCTTTTCGAGTCGGCGATACGGCGTTGAGCCTGGTGGAACTGGTCGAGCGTACCGGGCTGATAAAAAGCACGGTCATGCGCTTGATGGTCTCGCTGGAGAATCATGGCCTGATCAATAGGATGGCCGATGGCCGTTACCAATTGGCCAGTGAGGTCATGAGGCTCAATGCTGTTTACCAGGAGGCCCTGGATCTTGAGCGTCATGTGATGCCAAGGCTGCAATACCTTTGCGAACAGTCCGGCGAAACCGCATCGTTCTACGTCCGTCATGGCGCGTACCGGATGTGCCAGTACCGGGTGAATTCCTTCCACAGCCTGCGGCTCAACCTGCAGCCAGGCGATATGCGTCCCATGGACGAAGCGGCCGGTGCCCAGGCGCTGCGTGCACCTTTCCAGGTAGGCATCGCACTGGCAAAACCTTATTACTCGCGCGGTGCAACGGATCCTCACGCGGCCTCGATGGCCCTGCCTATCTATGGCGCTCAGCAAGAACTGATGGGCGCGCTGGTCATTTCCGGGCCTGCAAGCCGATTGACTGAAGAAGCTGCCGACAGCATCTCGGCCATCTTTTTCGATACCGCGCGTGACCTGATGCGAAGCCTGGGTTTCAAGCCAACGGACAGTACGCCCGCCAACAGCGAGCTGGAAACCGTAAAGTGATACCGGGTTGTCGCCAGGCAACAGAACCCTCGCTTTTTGTAGTATCGAAACAACGATGCCCATGTTCCCCCAAGGGGAAATGGGCATCGAGCGTTGGGTGAGGCCGTGTCTACTTGGCGCTGACTGTCTCGACAAGCGCCGCTTGTTCAAGCTGGCGTTTGCGACCGATGACCAGAACCATTAGCCCGGCAGCGGTGCAGAGTGCTGCCAGCGGCATCAATGCCAGTGCATAGCTGCCGGTTGCATCGTGAATCGCGCCGTAGGCATTCACCATCAGGCCTCCACCGATCAGGTTGGCCATGGCGCCAACCGCTGCCAGTCCTGCTGCGGCAGTGGAAGAAGACAGCCAGCCAGACACCAGCGCCCAGAATGGCCCCTTCATCGAATACGCCCCGACCAGAACCATGGTCAGCATCACGATCGTGGCAGACAACGATGAGGTGAACAGGGTCATGAGCAGACCGGCAGCAATGAGCAGCAAGGTCATTGCCGTGTGCCAGCGACGTTCACCGGTACGATCGGAACTGCGGCCCCACAGAATCATCAATACCGAAGCGACGCCGTAGGGAATGGCATTGACCAGGCCAATCTCCATGGAGGTCAGGCCAAAGGTCTTGAGCAACTGAGGGGCCCAGACGCTCATGGTGCTGCCGGCAGCGGATGCTCCGGAATAGATGAGGGCGAGGACCCAGATATCCTTGTGGCGCAGCAGCTTCCACAACGAGATATGGCCGATTGCGGTTTTCTTCGAAGCTTCCTCGGTCAAGCGCTGGGTCAGCCAGTTGCGCTGTTCATCGCTAAGCCACTTGGCATGCTCGGGACGATCCGTGAGTACAAACAGGCAGGCAATGCCCAGGAGGACTGCCGGAATGCCTTCAATGATGAACAGCCAGTGCCAGCCGCGCATGCCCATCCAGCCATCGAGGCTCAGCAGCAGCCCGGACAAAGGCGAGCCAATGAAGTTGGCGGCGGGGATGGCAACCATGAAGATGGCGACCATGCGGGCACGATAGGCCGAGGGTAGCCAGTAGGTGAGATACAAGAGCACGCCCGGGAAGAAACCGGCCTCGGCGGCACCCAGCAGGAAGCGCATCACGTACAGGGAGTTAGCCCCCTGGACGAAGGCGGTTCCCGTCGAAATGATGCCCCAGGTGATCATGATCCTGGCGATCCAGATCCGCGCACCAAATTTTTGCATGGCCAGGTTACTGGGCACTTCTACAAGGAAGTAAGCAAAGAAAAACAGGCTGCTGGCAAAGCCAAAGACCTTCGCGGTCAGGCCCAGGTCTGCGTTCATCTGCAGCGAGGCCATGCCGATGTTGCCCCGATCAATGATCGCGATCAGATAGCACAGGATGAGGAACGGCAGTAAGCGCCAGGCGACTCGGTGCATCGTGCCGCGTTCAAGTTCGCTTATGGTGGAAGTGGGTGAAGTCATGAGGCTCTCCAATTGTTTTTTTTCTGGAGTGTCGCGTTTAGAGGGCGCTCCCTGGGGTAACGGAGCGCGCGGACGCATTCAATCAGCAGTCGAGCAGGTGTCGGTTAACCACGCTGCGCGGATCCAGCGCCCTGTTCGCCAGGACATCCAGGACTTGGCGTAATGCCATGACCCCTACGCGATCACGTGCCTCAGAGGTGTTGGCGCCGACATGGGGCGTCGCCACGAGCGTCGGCAGGCCCCAAAGCGGGCTTTCGGCGGGTGGCGGCTCGGGATTGAACGTATCGAGTCCCGCGCCGGCAATTTTCCGTTCGCTCAGTGCCTCTACCAGTGCCTGGGTATCGACAAGCTCTCCACGAGCCGTGTTGATCAGGATGCTTCCCGGGCGCATGCATTCCAATTGCGCTGCGCCGATGAGGTTGTGATTGGCCTCGGTCAGCGGGCAATGCAGGCTAATGATATCGCTTTCGCTCAGAAGACGATTGAAGTCAACTTCACGCTCTACATGTTCGCGCTCCGGTAACTGCTGGAGATAGGGGTCGTAGACCTTCACTTTCATCCGCAGTGGGGCGACCAGATCCATCAGGATGCTGCCGATCGAGCCCAGGCCCACCAGGCCAAGCGTCTTGCCGAACAATTCAATGCCGTTCGCCTCGGACTTGTCCCAATGCCCGTCGCGCATGCGCGCATCCAGCAGTGCGGTCTGTCTCGCAACACTGAACATCAAGGCAAAGGCGTGCTCCGCGACGGACTGGGCATTTGCACCCACTGCAATGCTCACCGGAACGCCACACGCGGCGGCGGCCTCGATGTCAATGGTGTTGTAGCCAACCCCGTGCTTGGCGATTGCCTTGAGTTTCTTCGAGGCCTTGATCATTGACCCGGTCAATTGACCCTGGCGAACGATGATGGCGTCGGGTTGTTCCGCACGAATGATGGCTTCCAGTTGCTCCGCGGGCAGATAGGGGGTCGTTGGAATGATTCTCACGCCTTCTGCGGCGGCGAGTTTCATGGCGTCTGCGGCAAGTTCAGGACCGGTTAGCACAATGGTAGGGGACATCTTGGATACCTTGTTTTTATCGTTGAGATAAACGCTGGCCGCTGCAGCGGTTGCGATGGCTAACCCTATCATAATGAAACGGCGTTGCAATAGATCGATTTTTTGCGCTCGTCGGATTGCAACCTGGCTTCAAAAATCCCCATTGCGTCGCGATAAATGAAATGCAATTCTAAAAATAGACATCGAGGGTGATCGATGTGATCGAATAAAACCAAACAGAGGTATGTCACATGAGCATTGGATTTCAGGTGCTGGGTCGCGAACGCAAAGTCAGCGCAGAGTGGGTTGCACGTTATCGAGAGCTGCCGGTGGCCAACGTCAGCGACTCCATGAACCGCATGACTGCAGGGGGCGCTCGCCTGCGTCCCATGCACCGTGAAGGTGTGCTCGTCGGCCCGGCAGTGACCGTCAAGGCTCGTCCGGGTGACAACCTGATGCTGCACTACGCTATCGACATCGCCGAGCCTGGTGACGTCATTGTCGTGGACGCGGGTGGTGATCTGACCAACGCCCTGATCGGCGAGATGATGGTCGCTTACGCCGTGAAGCGCGGTGTGGCCGGGATCGTCATCAATGGCGCCATTCGTGATGCCGCTAACATCGGCACCGGTGACTTCCCGCTGTTTGCCGCCGGTGTGTCGCACCGCGGCCCTTACAAGGACGGGCCTGGTGAGATCAACGTGCCGATCGCCATTGATGGTATGGTTATTGAGCCGGGCGATCTGGTCATTGGCGATGAAGATGGCTTTCTGTGCGTGCCCTTTGACCATGTCGCCGAAGTCCATGATCGTGCGACGGCCAAATATGCTGCCGAGCAAAAACAGATGGAACTCATAGCCCAAGGCAACAATGATCGTACCTGGGTGTTGGAGTCTTTGAAGAAGAAAGGCTGCCTGCTGTCGCTCTGATCCACCGGCTACCGCGCATCAAATGCTTACGGTGCGCGGTAGGCAATGGATCGGCCAGCAATGGTGTAGCCTTTTAAGGAACCTCATTCTTGTCCAATCCACGCACTACGCATTGGCCTGCACCCGTTCGGGCACTCGCCAATAGAAACTTCCAGATCTATTTCGTCGGCCAAGGCATCTCTACCCTGGGCAAATGGGTTCAACAGGTGGCTTTGGCGTGGCTGGCCTATCACTTGACCGGCTCAGCCATTCTCCTGGGCCTCATTACATTTCTCTCCCTGGCTCCACAGCTTCTCATCGGGCCGCTCGCGGGGGCCTGGATAGATCGTCATGACAAACGCCGGTTGCTGATCGGTGTGCAAGTGGTGCTGGTTTTGCAGTCACTCACGCTTGCGGTCATCACTCAATTCGGCTGGATCGATGGGACGTCCATTGCCGCTATGGCGCTCCTGCTAGGGCTGCTCAATGCCGTGGAGACACCGCTGCGCCAGGCGCTTATCGGCAGCTTTGTCGACGACCCGGCGGACTTGCCCAATGCCTTGGTGCTCAACGCAATGTTGATCAATGCCGCGCGGTTCATCGGACCACCCCTGGCAGGAACATTGATCGCGGTAACCAACGAGGCGGGCTGTTTCCTCCTGACGGCATTTGCCTATCTGGGCCTTATGGCGGGGTTGCTCAAGGTCAAGGCGACGGCATTGCCAAAAGCAACCGGTTCGACTTCCCAGGTGTTTCGCGAAGGGGTGGCTTATCTCTGGCACACAGTGAGCGTTCGGCAGTTGATGATCAGCGTGGTCATGGTGAACTTGCTGGCGTCCTGTTATGCAGCGCTTTTGCCGATTCTCGCCAAGACGGTGTATGCCGGTGATGCAAGGATCCTTGGCTGGCTATGGGGCGCCGCCGGGGCCGGGGCATTCGTGGCCACCTTGATCCTGGCCTTCAGTGGATCGCTCTCGCGTTTGCGATACTTCACCGATGGCGGTGCGCTTGTCTGCGGCTTTGCGTTGTTGGGCGTGTTCATCGCCGCGGACTTGCCGTTGGCATTGTTTGCATTGGTGCTGCTGGGGTTCGGCATCACGATGAGCAACGTAAGCACAAACATGCAGTTGCAGAGCGGCGCTCCGAGTTCGATGCGCGGTCGTGTCATTGCATTTTACATCGCCATGCGCTTTGGCTTTGAAGCGGTAGGCGGGATGCTGGCAGGGTTGGTCGCGGCAAGGTATGGAGCGCCTGCGACCCTGGGCATTGCAGGAGGTATTTTGCTCGTTTACCTGATCGCCAGCATCGGTGGTCGCGGGCTGAAACATCGAGATCCTGGCTGACCCAGTGACTCAGGCTTGAGCACAAAAGGGCCCTTCAAGGGCCCTTTTGGCATATGCGTTGTCTGAACTCAATGGCCAATCAAGCCTGGCGCGCTGCCATCGCCGAGTAGCTGTTCATCAGGTTGCGGTAGTTCGGGATGCGCTGGGACAGCAGGTTGCCCAGGCCTTCAATGTCGTTGCGCCAGTCACCCTGCAATTCGCAAGCGACCGAGAACCAGTTCATCATTTGCGCCCCGGCCTGGGTCATACGGTTCCAGGCTGCCTGTTGTACGGTGGTGTTGAAGGTGCCGGAAGAATCCGTGACGACGAACACTTCAAACCCTTCTGCGAGGGCAGACAACGTTGGGAAGGTCACGCAGACGTCAGTCACCACACCGGCGATGATCAATTGCTTGCGACCGGTCGCCTTGATGGCCTTGACGAAGTCTTCGTTGTCCCAGGCGTTGATCTGGCCAGGTCGGGCGATATAGGGCGCGTCCGGGAACATTTCCTTGAGTTCGGGTACCAGTGGGCCATTGGGGCCTTGTTCAAAGCTGGTGGTGAGGATGGTTGGCAGCTCGAAGAACGTTGCCACGTCAGCCAGGGCCAGTACGTTGTTCTTGAACTCGTTGGGCGAAAAGTCTTGAACCAGGGAAATCAGGCCAGTCTGGTGGTCAATCAACAAAACTACGGCGTCGTCTTTGTTCAGGCGGTTGTAGGTAGCGTTGCTCATGGTGAAATCCTTTCGAGGTAGGTGAGTGGCGTCGTTCAACATGAGCACAGATTAGAGATGGCGAGGAGGCAGAAAAAGCCGGTGAAAAGCGTTTAACTGTCAACCTGGAAGAGACAATCTGAACAGGGTTTACTTTGCTACATAACGTGTTTTTCGGCCTCCGGCATCTGGCTCGCGCCCAGCACCGCCGGCAACAGCCCGGCCCGCAAATCCCCGCCACTCGGCTGCTGATAAAGGTTCAAGCCAAACTCCGGCAACACCGCCAACAGGTAATCGAAAATATCTCCCTGGATCCGCTCGTAATCGGCCCACGCCGTGGTGCGGGTGAAGCAGTAGATTTCCAGCGGGATGCCCTGCGCGGTGGTCTGCATTTGCCGAACCATGCAGGTCATGTTCGGCTGAATCTCTGGGTGACTTTTCAGATACGCCAGCGCATAAGCGCGAAAGGTGCCGATATTGGTCATGCGCCGGCGATTGGCCGACATCGCCGCGACATTGCCCTGGGCTTCGTTCCAGGCCTTGAGTTCGGCCTGTTTACGGCTGATGTAGTCGGTCAGCAGGTGCACCTGGGACAGCCTCAGTTCCTCGTCATCGCGGATGAACCGCACGCCACTGGCGTCGATGAACAGGCTGCGCTTGATCCGCCGGCCGCCGGACTGTTGCATGCCGCGCCAGTTCTTGAATGATTCGGACATCAGGCGCCAGGTCGGGATTGAAACGATGGTCTTGTCGAAATTCTGCACCTTGACCGTGTGCAGCGTGATGTCCACGACATCGCCATCGGCACCGACCTGTGGCATCTCGATCCAGTCGCCGACTCGCAGCATGTCGTTGCTGGTCAGCTGCACGCTGGCGACGAACGACAGCAGGGTGTCCTTGTAGACCAACAGGATCACCGCCGACATGGCGCCCAGGCCCGACAACAGCAACAGCGGCGAACGGTCGATCAATGTGGCGACGATGATGATCGCGCCAAACACGTACAACACCATTTTCGCCAGTTGCACATAGCCCTTGATCGAGCGGGTGCGGGCGTGTTCGGTGCGGGCGTAGATGTCCAGCAGGGCATTGAGCAGGGCTGTGATCGACAGCAGCAGGAACAGAATGGTGAACGCCAGTGCCACGTTGCCGAGGAAAACCATCGCGGTTTTACTCAGCTCCGGTACCAGGTGCAGGCCGAACTGGATGACCAGCGACGGTGTGATCTGTGCCAGGCGTTGGAACACCTTGTTGTGACGCAAGTCGTTGATCCAGTGCAGCGCCGGCTGGCGGCCGAGGATTTTGCTGGCGTGCAGGATCAGGTAGCGCGCCACTCGTCCGAGGACCAGGGCGATGACCAGCAACACCACCAGTGCCAGGCTGGCATGCACGAGCGGGTGCTGGTCAAGGGCACCCCAGAGGTCTTGGGCATCGAGCCAGAGCTGTTTTATATCCATGGGCAAAAACGATTCTTTAATGGGACACGGGGGACGATTAGAGCACTTAAGACGTTTTGTATGACCGTTGGTGACAAATCGGGCAATAAAAAAACCACTGTTTACCGCCTTTTGCACAAAGAAACTCGGCCTACGCGCTCGAAACCGGTAACCTATGCAGCTGTTTTTTTGTATTTCTTCGAGGTAGCACCCGTGTTTTCCGAATTCGCCTTGCACGAACGCCTGCTCAAAGCCGTGGCCGAGCTTAAATTTGTCGAGCCAACGCCTGTGCAAGCAGCGGCTATTCCGCTGGCGCTCCAAGGGCGTGACCTGCGGGTGACAGCGCAAACCGGTAGCGGCAAGACCGCTGCATTTGTCTTGCCGATCCTCAACCGCTTGATCGGCCCGGCCAAGATCCGCGTCAGCATCAAGACCCTGATCCTGTTGCCAACCCGCGAGCTGGCCCAGCAAACCTTGAAAGAAGTAGAACGCTTCGCGCAGTTCACCTTCATCAAGTCCGGCCTGATCACTGGCGGTGAAGACTTCAAGGTCCAGGCCGCCATGCTGCGCAAGGTGCCGGACATCCTGATCGGTACACCGGGCCGGATGATCGAGCAATTGAACGCTGGCAACCTTGATCTCAAGGAAGTCGAGGTGCTGGTGCTCGACGAGGCCGACCGCATGCTCGACATGGGTTTCGCCGAAGACGTGCAGCGCTTGGTGGACGAGTGCACCAACCGCCAGCAGACCATGCTGTTCTCCGCCACCACCGGTGGTTCGGGCCTGCGCGAGATGGTCGCCAAGGTGTTGAACAACCCAGAGCACCTGCAGCTCAACGCAGTCAGCCAGCTGAACGAAACCACCCGTCAGCAAATCATCACCGCTGACCACAACCAGCACAAAGAACAGATCGTCAACTGGCTGCTGGCCAACGAGACCTACCAGAAGGCCATCGTCTTCACCAACACCCGGGCCATGGCCGATCGCATCTATGGCCGCCTGGTGGCCCAGGAATACAAGGCGTTCGTGCTGCACGGCGACAAGGACCAAAAGGATCGCAAGCTGGCGATCGACCGTCTGAAGCAAGGTGGGGTGAAAATCCTGGTGGCCACCGACGTCGCCGCTCGCGGCCTGGATGTGGACGGCCTGGACCTGGTGATCAACTTCGACATGCCGCGCAGTGGTGACGAATACGTGCACCGCATTGGCCGTACCGGTCGTGCCGGTAACGATGGCCTGGCCATTTCGCTGATCTGCCACGGCGACTGGAACCTGATGTCGAGCATCGAGCGCTACCTTAAGCAGAGCTTCGAGCGCCGCACCATCAAGGAAGTCAAAGGCGCTTACGGCGGACCGAAAAAGGTCAAGGCCTCCGGCAAGGCTGTCGGCGTGAAGAAGAAAAAGACCGACGCCAAGAGCGACAAGAAAAAAGTCGCCGCCAAGACCCCGACCAAGCGCAAGAGCGTCAACCGGCCCAAGAGCGACTCTCTGGTCAGCAAAGACGGCATGGCCCCGCTCAAGCGTCGCAAGCCAGAAGCGCCGGCTGCTGAATAAGCGCTTCGGCTAGCTCAATAAAACCCGGGCAATGTCCGGGTTTTTTTACATCAAAAGATCGCAGCCTGCGGCAGCTCCTACACCAAATCACCGGTAGGAGCTGCCGCAGGCTGCGATCTTTTGATTTTTTGATCTTTAGCTTTCCGCTTTCTTCTCTGCGGTACCCAATTCCTTTAGCCGCTGATCGATCAATTGGCATTTATCCGGTAAATCCTTGGAAGCAGTGCCCAGGTCCATCTTCTGCAACTCGTCGTTGATCTCCTTGGCCTTGGCCGGGTTCTGCTCGGTGAGCTTGGTGACTTCCTTGGCCAGCTGTTCGCGCTTGAGAGTGGCCTCCTCCGGGGTGCAGGCCCAGGCGGGCAGGGCGCAGGCGAGGGTGGTGGCGAGGGTGAGTTTCAGCAGGGTTTTCATCTGTCGGGCCTCGGTTCCGGTTAAGGCGGGTTAACCGGTTGAGGCTTGCAGCAGGGAAAAAGTTCACCTTCATCCCCCATGGCAGCAGCTTGAGGGCGCCTTATCCTCATACCGGTCATGATGTCGCACCCAATCCATGATTTCATCTTCGTTGCGTCCCTTGGGCGTCAGGTCGAGGTAGTTGTAGGTCCCTACCAGCAGGTCCAGCCCTCGGGCATAAGTGGAGTAGGTGTGGAAAATCTCGCCGACGTCGTTGCGATAAAACACACTGAGGCCGGGTAGCTCCTCTTCCGAACCGTCGGTTTTTTCGTAGTTGTAGGTGGCCCTTCCGGCGGCGACGTCTTCGGGGTGGGCCGTCACACCGAAGTCATAATTGAAATCACAGCCTTCGGACGACACCCAGTCGAATTTCCAGCCCATGCGCCGTTTGAACGCCTGGAACTGGGCGAACGGTGCGTGGGATACCGCCACCACAGAGACATCGTGGTGCGCCAGATGCTGGTTGGCCCCGTCGATGTGGTCGGACAGGAAGGAGCAACCTGGACAGCCCTCGTCCCATCCGTCGGCGAACATGAAATGGTAAATGACCAATTGGCTACGGCCACCGAACAGGTCGGCGAGTTTCAGTTCACCGTCAGGCCCTTGGAAGTGGTAGTCCTTGTCGATTTTCACCCAGGGCAAGGCGCGGCGCTCTGCGCTGAGCCTGTCCCGCTCCTGGGTGAAGGCTTTTTCATGGACCAGGTGTTGTTTGCGCGCGGTGAGCCATTCTTCCCGCGACACAACGGGGTGGTTCTGAATATTCATTTGGCTTTCTCCTGCGTGAGGCGGGGAGGCGACTTACACAGCCTAGTCGTTTGACGTACCGGTAAATCGACATACCGTCGGTCGGTAGCCGTATGGAAACTCGGGCTGAACGGCTGCCGTGCTCTTTTGTCACAAGCTATGAAGACCCTCTCACTCACGGCTACCGGAGGTTGAATCAGGATGATGACTTATAACTGGGATTTGATTGAGCGCTTGCTGCATGAAGTGCAGAACGGGCAGGTCAGCTTTGCGCCACGGGACTACGCTGAGGATTACGCCGCGCAGAAAGCCGCTGAAGGTGAGCAGCCTGAAAACCTGGACCACCTGAAGGCGGTGGCCGGCGAGTATGAAAAGTTGCTGCTAACGCGCGGTTATATCGAGCCGCGGCCCGAGGAGCAGGGCGGTACCGGTTCGAATTACATTTTAACGGTGCGTGGTTCGAGGCTGTTAAGCCTGATCGACAGCAGTATTCCGGGCGATGAGCATCCGCGTCAGGTGCTGGACGAGCAGGAGGACGCATTAAACGAATCGACGTTTGATGAAGTGGCTTCCAAGGCGCAGATTGCCTGACGTTCATGCACCTTGTAGGAGCGAGCAAACTCGCTCCTACGAGAAGGGATTTGTGTAGCGTTCAACTCTGCTTTGCAGCTTTCAGGCATTTCAGGTCACTGAAATCCTTCTTCACGCCCTCGATCTTCGTCAACAAGCGCTCACGTTGTTGTGGCGTACTTTGCGCCATCAAATCCACAAACAACGCCCGCGCCTGGGCTTCGGTGTTGGCGAAGGCCTGTCGATAGGCAGGTGTCCATAAGCTTTCGCGGTTGACCAGGAGCGTCTCGATTCGCTGTGGGAATTGTGGTGCCTGACGCTGCGCCACGGCGGCGCTGAACTGTTTCTGCCAGTGGACGCGGTTGGCAATCCACTGGGTATTTTGGTCGCCCAAGGCATTTGACCAGGCCATGACTCGCTGTTGTTGCGAGGGGTCGAGTGGTCCGAGCCATTCATTCAGGCGTTTCACCATGCGCTCGCCACGCTGTTTTATCTGCTGGTCCAGCGGGGGTTTCACGTATCGCTCCTGACGCTTGCGCTGGTCCTTGGCGAAGGCCTCGTTCATTTCCGCGACCTGATTGTCGTCCAGGCCTTGCAGCAATTCGATGGCTGACGGGGTGATTTCCCGGGCTGTTTCGGCAATCGCTCTTTCGGCCTCCACCGTACGCGCCTTCAGCGCGTCATCGGTTACCTGATTGGTCGCGATCATGGTCTGCAAGCGCTCCAGCCAGTCGAGATATCCCGGCATTTGTGTCGTGCAATGCCAGCTCAGGTGTTCCTTCAAGCGTTCGTTGAGCCAGCTTTTCTGCTCGCCGTTCATGTCCAGGTAATCGCTGAGCGTCCAGGGAATGATCACGTCGAGGTTGCGATAAGCCAGGCCCATGCGGTTGCACGCGCCGAGGGCGAGGGTGAGCATGAGCACAAAGGCAATGTGTTTGATCCAGCGTGACATGGGCGAATCCTTGCGAAAGCCTGGTTTCTGGCGCTGATTCTCATCTGAACGCGCAATCAACCCGGCAGTTCAGCCCATCAGTAGAACGTGCGTTCGGCCTTGAGGGTGAGGAGTGCGTCGCACTGGCTGTTTTGCCCGGTATAGGCTGAACAATAGCTGCCGCTGAGGCTGGAATCGCTATAGATCAAATCGAGGTCGATGCCCATGAACGGTCGGGACAGTTTTACCGACCAATCGGTGAAGCTGCCGACATACCCACCGTCCACGGCGACCGGCGTGTTCAATTGATGGGTGGTGTATTTCATGCTGACGCCGATGCCGAACGGCTGGTTGCCGCGCAGGTCGGCAAACAGCGTGCTGTTCTGCTTGTCTGGATCGTTGCTCAAGGCGGCGCCGAAACGGCTGCCCAGCAGGGTCAGGCCACCGAAGATTTCCTGGCTGTCGAGGGTCGCGACTTCGGGGTAGCTGTAATGGATGACGCCTACTTCGTAGCCGAGGACCTGGTCGAAGGGTTGCTTGAAGCCCGCGTAAGAGTCGATTTCGAGGTTTTTTCCCGGGCTGATGCCCATGCTCGGCGACCATTGGCCGACGTAGAAACCGCTGTCATGGGTCAGGTCCAGGCCGCCATGGAACGAGCCGATGGCCGATGGCTTGACGAGGCCTTGGGCCATGCTGCGGCTGGGACTGCTCCCGAGCTTGAGGTCGAAATCCCCCAGCTCGCGTTGAAAGATTTGCCCGTGCACCCCCTGGCACGCCAGCAGGCCGCCGAGCAGCAAGGACAAACAAGAGGGTGTGCGCATGCGTCACTCCATGAACCGCGGACAGGCTGGGGCCTGCTGAAACGCTTGATCTAGACGCGTGCAAGGATACCGACGAATAGCGGGCCGCGTAGGCCGTTCGTCGATTTTTACAAGAAAGGAGGGTCAGGCGAGAATGTTGCAGGGTTCCAGTCCAAGCGCTTCGAAGCTCAAAGCGCTTAGGGACCAGGTACAGCTCAGGGGATTACTTCTTGCCCAAGGTGATCTGCTTGGATGGGCCGAACGACTGGCCGCTGACACCTTTGGCAATTTGCTGGATTTCACCACCGGATTTGAGGAACGCAGCGATCTGGTTGTTGATCGATTCGCTGGTTTCGACGGCTGGAGCTGGCTTTGCTTTGCTGTTGGATGCTTTTACGCGCATGGCGGCCATTAACCTGTAGAAAATTAACTTGGCCAGGCATCGTACAGGATTAACTGTCTATTTGCTTGGCAAATATCCGCTGGGGCACATTGAGTGGGGGTGCCATAATAGGCAAGTTGGATTATGAAATATCACCCTAAGCCGCTGTTTTAACTATGAACCTGATGGAAATATAGCGTTTTCGCCTTGGGCGGGCGGCAACGAAAATCGTCGATCCGGTCTGACGAGCGGCGGCCAGAAAATGGCAAAGCCGGGAAAAATTAAGGCTTTGCAAGGAATTTCCGGTGCCATCGGGCTGACTGGCGATCCTGACCGCTAAAACCGGGTAGAATGCCGCCACGCAATGAGGGTATTGGACATGGCTTTAGTTGGGCGTTACAACAGTTTGCAAGTAGTTAAACACACTAACTTCGGTTTATATCTGGACGGTGGCGCGGATGGCGAAATCCTGTTGCCTAATCGTTATATTCCAAAAGATATTCCCAGCGAAGATGAAGACTGGCTAAACGTTTTTGTTTATCTGGACAGCGATGACAAACTCATCGCTACGACTGAAAAGCCGAAAGTTCAAGTCGGTGAATTCGCCAGTTTGAAAGTTGTTGAAGTCAACAGCATTGGCGTGTTCCTGGATTGGGGGCTGCCCAAAGACCTGTTGCTGCCGTATTCGGAAGAAAAGCGCCAGATGACGGCCGGGGAATACGCCGTGGTGCATGTCTATCTCGACAAGCATACCCGTCGCATTACGGCGACCGCGCGCCTGGATCGGTACCTGGACAAGACGCCCGCCAACTACACCCCAGGCCAGGAAGTTGACTTGCTGGTGGCCGAAGCCACCGACATGGGTTTCAAGGCCATCATTAACAACAAGCACTGGGGCTTGATTCACAAGAACGAAATCTTCAAGTTCATGCGCGCTGGCAAGGAAGAGAAGGGCTTCATCAAGGAAGTTCGCAGCGACGGCAAGATCAGCCTGAGCCTGCAACCGGTAGGCGTCGAAGCGGCCAGTAGCCTGAACGCCAAGATCCTCGCCAAGTTGCGCGAGAACAACGGCAGCCTGGCAGTCAGCGACAAGAGCGATCCGACCCTGATCAGCAGCATGTTCGGCGTCAGCAAGGGCAACTTCAAAAAGGCTATCGGCGCGTTGTACAAGAACGGCCAGATCGTGATTCATGCCGATCGTATTGAATTGAGCTGAGTCGCCCATGTGCTTTGATGTCGAGGTTTCAGGGTGAGCGCCACCCGGCGCAGCGCCGACGGATTTGCCCTGCAAGTGATGGTGGGGTTGTGCCTGGTCTGGGGCATTCAGCAGGTGATGATCAAGTGGGCGGCGCCCGATATTGCGCCGGTCATGCAGGCAGCGGGGCGTTCGGGTATGTCCGCGCTGCTGGTGGGGTTGTTGATCTGCTGGAAGGGCGGCTGGAATCAGGTAGGCGCCACCTGGCGTGGCGGGCTGTTGGCCGGGGCCTTGTTTGGCCTGGAGTTCCTGTTCATTTCCGAAGGCCTGCAATTGACCACGGCGGCGCACATGTCGGTGTTCCTCTACACCGCGCCGATTTTCACGGCGTTGGGCGTGCACTGGTTGCTGCCGAGTGAGCGTCTGCGGCCTCTGCAATGGCTGGGCATTTTCCTGGCCTTCGTCGGGATCGGCATTGCGTTTGCTGCAGGGTTGTCCTGGGATAACCTCGATCGCCGCATGTTGCTGGGCGATGCTTTGGGCGTACTGGCGGGGGCTTGCTGGGGGGCGACCACTGTGGTGGTGCGCGCGTCGCGTCTGTCGGAGGCGCCGGTGACCCTGACGTTGTTTTACCAGTTGATCGTCGGTTTTGTCGGCCTGCTGCTGCTGATTGCATTGCTCAGCGGCCAGATCACCCATGTCAGCCTGACCGGTGTCGCGCTGGCCAGTGTTTTGTTCCAGGGCATCGTGGTGTCGTTCTTCAGCTACCTGGTCTGGTTCTGGTTGCTGCGCCGTTATCTGGCGGCCAATCTCGCGGTTTTTTCGTTCATGACGCCCTTGTTTGGCGTCACGTTCGGGGTTGTCCTGCTGGGGGAGGCGCTGAGCCTCAACTTCGTCATCGGTGCCGTGCTGGTGTTGCTGGGGATTACCTTCGTCAGCGCTGAACACTGGGTGCGTCGCCGGTTGCGCAGGGTCCTTGGGCAGGCTTGAACGGCTGCCATGCAGGCCGCCAGCGGTCGGTGATACGCCCGGATGAACTCAGGTCGTCGGATTGTGACCCATTCAGTAACAGATCGTTGTCATGTTCGGCGAGCATTGCTCGACACTTCGGACTATTATCAGTGCGAAGCGGCTACAGAATTCCGGTCGCCCGGCACTACCCTGAAGGGGGCATCATGAAAGAGAAAATTCAAAACTGGCTGCACGACTTGGGTGTTGCACTCGGTTTGATCGAACCGCCTCTGCAACCTGTGCCTATTCGCACCGACGACGAACAGCGCCGACGCCAGCAGCGTCGCCGGTAATCGCGACGCCGTCTTTGCAGCAGCAGCCAAGGGTTGCTGCTGGCTACTCCATGCGCAGTGATGCGTGCAGGAAGATCGGCCAGGTCAATGCCGCCCGATCTCCATCAAGAACCGGCTCAAGTCGTTCGCCGTCCTGGCGGTCTTGAGCATCTGGTCTTCCTCGGCGGTAAAAGCCGTCAAGCCAAGTTCGTCTTCGAGATGGAAGATCAAGTCTTCGATATCCGCTCTATCCAATCCTAACTGCGCCAGGCTGGCGTTGTCGTCGAAGTCATCCTGGCCTTCCAGCAGGCGGCTGATGAAGTGATGTACAGCGGCGCGCACGGCAGCTCTCTTCATGGCAGGTCTTCCACGATTGTGGTGACTGTCCCTGCGGGTTGTTCCTGAAGTTGAGTACAGCAGGCTTCAGGCGTGTGAGCGCTGCCACTGGTCAATCATGTGCCGCAGATGGTCCCCGGAAAAACTGCCGAAATGCCCGCCATGTACCGTACGGATCGGCAGGGCGCGCAAGCGCTGCAAACTGCGGGCGTAATCGTCGAGGTTGGAGTGGTAGGCGTCTTCGATCAACGGCCCGTCGTAGATGATGTCGCCGCTGAACAGGGTCTCGGTCGCGGCTTCGTACAGGCTGATGCCTCCCGGCGAGTGCCCCGGTGTATGCAGCACTTGCAGCACCCGGTTGCCCAGGTCGAGCACGTCGCCTTCGTCGATCGTCCCGGTGGCCGGTGCGGCCTTGACCCGATATTCGGCGTAGCACAATGGGCAATCGGGGTGCGCTTCGAACATGTCATCGCCGACAAAGGCTTTGCTCAAGTCATTTTCGCCGTCCGGCGCGGCCAGGATATCCGCTTCGGCCGGGTGTACCAGGCGCTGCGCGAATTCGTGGTGCCCGGCGATGTGGTCGAAATGGCAGTGACTGGCCACTGCCACCAAGGGCCGCTCGGTAATCCACGGCAGTTGTTCGCGCAGGCTGACCAGCCCCGAGCCGCTGTCGAGCAACAGGTCTTTGTCGCGGCCTTGAATGTGCCAAAGGTTGCAGCGATAGAAAGGGCGGATGTAAGGCTCGTGAATCAGGCGGATGCCATCACTGAGCTGTTTGACTTCGAACCACTGATCGCGGCTGACGATCTTCATGGGCGGTTTCCTTCAGGCGAAAAAAAACGAGTGTGGCAACCGACGCCACACTCGTCGAAGAAAGCATCAAGTCGTTATATGTCAGCTTAGGCGGCGCTTGCCTGCATCGCCGGGCGAGGGGACAACAGGCTGACCACCACGAAGCTCACCAGGCTGACACCGAGGCTGTAGTAGATTGGCGTGTTGGCATCCATTCCGTCCTTGAACATGAAGACCAGGGCGGTGATAAACCCTAGTGCCATGGCGGTGATTGCCCCTGCCGTGGTGGCGCGCTTCCAGAAAATTGCCCCCATTAGTGGGATCAGCATGCCGCCTACCAGCAGGTTATAGGCCAGGGTCAGGGCGCTGATGACGTCATTCACGACCAGGGCGATACCCAGCACTACAATTCCGGTCAACAGGGTGAACAGGCGGTTGATGGTGACGTTCGACTGTTTGCCACCACGCAGTTTCGGCAGCAGGTCTTCGGTCAGGGTGGTGGATGCGGCAAGCAGGCCGGCGCTGGCGGTGGACATCATGGCTGCCAGGGCTGCGGCGATCACCAGGCCACGGATGCCGTCCGGCAGCGAGACTTTGACGATAGCGGCAAAGGCGTTGTTGACATTATCCAGGTCCGGGATCAAAACGTGTGCGGCCATACCGATCAGTGCGCACACCAGACCGTAGATGACGCAGTAGATACCGGCCGAAGTGCCGGCATACTTCGCTACTTTTTCGCTGCGAGCGGTGAACACCCGTTGCCAGATGTCCTGGCCGATCAGGATGCCGAAGAAGTAGATCATGAAATAAGTGATGATGGTGTCCCAGCCAATGCTGGTGAAGCTGAAGCTGGCGGCCGGCAGTTGCGCGACCAGTTGATCCCAGCCACCGACACGGTACAGGCAGATCGGCAGCAGCAGGAACATCAAGCCGACGGTCTGGATGCCGAACTGTACGATGTCGGTCAGGGTCAGCGACCACATGCCGCCAATGGTCGAGTAGATCACGACGATGCCACCACCCAGCAGCACGGATATCCAGAATGGCAGGTCGAACAACACCTGCAGCACCGTGCCGATGGCCAGGATCGAAGTCACGCCGATCATCAGGGCATAGGCCAGCATGATGGTCGCGCTGGCGGTACGGGCCATTGGGTTATAGCGTTTCTCCAGCACTTGGGTGACGGTGAACACTTTGAGTTTCAGCAAAGGTTTGGCAAGGAACAGGTTCAGCGCGATGATCCCGCAACCCAGTGCAGCGCAGAGCCAGAAGCCAGAGATGCCATGTACGTAGCCCAAACGCACGGTGCCAACTGTGGACGCGCCGCCGAGGACGGTGGCGGCCATGGTGCCCATGTACAGGCTCGGGCCGAGGTTACGACCGGCAACCAGGTAGTCTTCGTGGGTCTTGGCCTTGCGCATGCCGTAATAGCCGAGTATCAGCATCGCGGCGGCGTAGATGAGTACGACGAATAAATCCAAAGCCATTGTGGCGTGTCTCCGATTGTCTTTTTTATGTGAAACAAAAGCGTTTCTGTGGGGCTGCTTTCTGTGGGAGCGAGCCTGCTCGCGAAAGCGGTCTGTCAGTCACATCAGGGTTGAATGTGCCGCCGTCTTCGCGAGCAAGCCCGCTCCCACAGGTGGATCTGCGTCAGGCCGGCTGACGCAGATCAGGTTTTGTCGTAATGCTTGTGCTCTTGCTGCGTGAATCATTGGGTCCGAACACCGCGCTCGATTCCGGGAACAGGCTCAGCAGCGCCAGGTACACCAGCGAGGCCAGGCCCAGGGTGACCGGCAGGCTGATATCGATGCCGCCAGCCATTTCGCCCAGCGGTCCGACGAATTGCCCCGGCAGGTTCACGAAGCACAGGCCGACAGCCGCGCTCGGGATCCAGGCACCCAGGCCACGCCAGTTCCAGCCGTGGGTGAACCAGTAGCGGCCACCTTTCTCGCCACGGGTAAACACTTGCAGGTCATCCGGGCAGTAGAAGCCGCGACGCACCAGCAGGCCGATGATCATGATCACCATCCACGGGGTGGTGCAGGTGATGATCAGCACGGCGAAGGTCGAGACGCTCTGCACCAGGTTCGCCGCGAAGCGACCGATGAAGATGAAGGCAATCGACATCACACCGATCAGCAGCGTGGCCTTGACCCGCGACAGTACCCGGGGGAACACGCTGGACATGTCCAGGCCAGTGCCGTACAGCGAAGTCGTACCCGTGGACATGCCGCCGATCACCGCAATCAGGCAGACAGGCAGGAAGAACCAGCTCGGCGATACCGCCAGCAAGCCGCCGACATAGTTGTTGGCCGCGATATAGTCCGGTGCCTTGATCGCTACGATGGTGGCGGTGGTCAGGCCGAACAGGAACGGGATGAAGGTCGCGATCTGCGACATCACTACCGCTGCCATGATCCGGCGCTTGGAGGTATCACGCGGAATGTAGCGCGACCAGTCGCCCAGGAACGCCCCGAAGGAGATCGGGTTGCTCATGGCCACCAGCGCGGCGCCGATAAACGCCGCCCAGAAACCCGGTTGTCCCATGTTCACGGTGCCGGCGTAGTTCACATCGAAGGGACCGGCGAAAGCGAAGACGCCCAGCAGGAACAGCAGGCTGGCACTCCACACGGCGATCTTGTTGACCCACAGCAGGAAACGGAAACCATAGATGCAAACGGTCAGCACCAGGATCGCGAACAGACCGTAGGCCAGGCCCAGGGTCAGGTCGGTTTCCGGCAGGCCGATCAGGCGTTTGGCGCCACCGATCAGTGCATCACCCGAACTCCACACCGACAGCGAGAAGAACGCGATGGCGGTCAACAGCGACAGGAACGAACCGACGATCCGCCCGTGCACGCCGAAGTGCGCACCGGAAGACACGGCGTTGTTGGTCCCGTTGATCGGGCCGAACAGGCCCATCGGCGCGAGGATCAGCGAACCCAGCAACACGCCCAGCACAATCGCCAGCACGCCCGCCTGAAAGGACAGGCCAAACAGCACCGGGAAGCTGCCAAGTACGGCGGTGGCAAAGGTGTTGGAACCCCCGAAGATCATCCGGAACAAATCCGTCGGGCCTGCGGTGCGTTCGTTGTCCGGGATCTGTTCGACCCCGTGGGTTTCAATTTGCGTAAGGCTTTGGTCGTTGTTGTTGTTATTCATGATCTGCTCCGATCATAAAGGCGCGCTCATCGTGCGTGAGCGTCACCTGTGTTGGCTAAGGGGATGGCAGCCCTTCCGGCATCGCGGACAAATGTTCGTGGCAGGCCAGCCATAGGCCTTGTTGTTCTTGGCCAGACGCTTGTTTCCTGAAAACAATCGTCTCGCGCTCCTGGCTAAAGTGCTGCTCCCCTTGCATGCGCAGCTCGGTGGCCACGTCATGGATGAAAATCGCCACATCACCCTGCAGGCTGACGAAAGCGTTGCTCGAGGTGCACGAGAGCACCTCGAAGCCGTCCTCGGCGCGCCAGCTGTCCCACAATCCCTGGTAGGCATCGCGCGACAGCAGGGGCTGTTCGAGGGTGTAGAAGACGAAGCTGGCATCGGCGCTGAAAGCGCCGAAGTAGGCTTCGCGATCGTTGCGGGCGAAGGCGGACACCAGATCGGCAGCCGCTTTCAAGACCTGATCGCGTTCATTCATGACCGATCCTCAGCGATGGACCACGCCAGGCAGTACGCAGAGCATTTCGTACAGCAGGTTGGCGGCCAGCAGCGAGGTGTTACCGGTGGTGTCGTAAGCGGGCGAGACTTCTACCAGATCGCAACCGACCAGGTCCAGGCCTTGGCAGCCACGAACGATCTCGATTGCCTGAATGGTCGTCAGGCCACCGATTTCCGGGGTGCCGGTGCCAGGTGCCCAGGCCGGGTCGATACCGTCGATGTCGAAGCTCAGGTACACCGGACCGCCGCCGACTTTCTCGCGCACTTCGGCCATCAATGGTGCCAGGGATTTGTGCCAGCACTCTTCGGCCTGAACCACGCGGAAGCCCTGGTTGCGGCTCCAGTTGAAATCGTCAGCGGTGTAGCCCTGAGCGCGCAGGCCGATCTGGACCACACGGTCCGGGTCGATCAGGCCTTCTTCGACGGCGCGACGGAACGTGGTGCCGTGGGCGATTTTCTCGCCGAACATGTGATCGTTCACATCGGCGTGGGCGTCGATGTGCACCAGGCCGACCTTGCCGTGCTTTTTATGGATGGCACGCAGGATCGGCAGGGTGATGGTGTGGTCGCCTCCCAGCGTCAGGGGGATCACATCGTGTTCGAGGATGTTGTCGTAGGATTCTTCGATGATCCGTACGGCATCCAGCAGGTTGAAGGTGTTGATCGCCACGTCGCCGATATCGGCAACCGACAGCGAATCGAAAGGCGCAGCGCCAGTGGCCATGTTGTACGGGCGAATCATGACCGATTCAGCGCGAATTTCGCGAGGCCCGAAGCGGGTGCCAGGGCGCAGGGAAGTACCGATGTCCAGCGGCACGCCGACAAAAGCGGCGTCCAGACCTGCAGCGGTCGGTACGTGGGGGAGTCGCATCATGGTGGCGATGCCGCCGAAGCGCGGCATTTCGTTGCCGCCCAGTGGTTGGTGAAGAATCTTGTCCACAGGTAGGGCCTCATCGTCGTTGTTTTATTTATTGGGTTTCGCCGTTCACGGAGGGCACGGGCGAACCTTGTGGCAGCGATTCTGCGAAATGTAGTGGCCGGGAAGAATCGCTACGGGCAAATACTTAGTTCAGATTTTTCTAAACTAATGGAAGTGGGAGAGATAGACTTCACAGGTTGAACGCCGCAACCCATGTGGGAGCGGGCTTGCTCGCGAAGGCGTCGTGTCAGTCGATATCAATGTTGCCTGATACACCGCCTTCGCGAGCAAGCCCGCTCCCACAGTTGATCTCCATCGCCATGAGCATCACGCGCTATTTTGTAATCGGAGCCCCCATGGCCAACGCTTTACCCGACCTGAAACTTTTGCGCATTTTCGTCAGCGTGGTCCGCCATCAGGGCTTCGCCAACGCCCAGCAAGAGCTCAACCTTTCGACATCGGCCATCAGCACCTACATGAGCCAGCTCGAATCCGCCCTGGGGCTGGTGTTGTGCCATCGCGGCCGTGGCGGGTTCAGCCTGACCAGCAAGGGTGAGCTGTTTCATCAGGAAACCTTGCGTCTATTGGGCGAACTCGAAGGTTTCGAGCAATATGCCGCCGCGCTCAAAGGCGAATTGCGCGGTACGCTGAACCTGGGAGTGATCGACTCCACGGTCAGCGACAAGGCCTTGCCGTTCGCCGAAGCCATTGGCGCCTACAGCCAGGAGCACCCGGCGGTGCACTTGCACCTGTCGGTGATGAGCCCCTATGAACTGCAACTGGGTGTGCAGGACAACCGCCTCGACCTGGCCATCGGCGCGTTTTCCACGCGCATGAGCGGTCTGGTGTACATGCCCCTGTACCGAGAGCAGCACTGGTTGTATTGCAGCACGCGGCACCCGTTGTTCAATGAACGGCGCATTCCCGAGCAAGTCATCACCCAGCAACGCATGGTCGGCCGAGGCTACTGGAGTCAGGCCGAACTGGCCCGTCACGGCTTCAAGCACAGCGCCGCGACCGTGGAGAGTATGGAGGCGCAGCTGATCCTGGTGCTGTCCGGCGCCTACATCGGTTACTTGCCGGAACACTATGCCCAGGCGTGGGCCGACAAGGGCGACCTGCGTGTGTTGTTGCCGGCGACCTTCGGTTATCAGGCTCCGTTCTCGATGATCGTACGCCGGGGGCGTAGTCGCGAGCCGTTGATCCAGACCTTTCGCGATTTGCTCAAAGCACAACTCAACCAGGCGTGAAGAAGATGCCGAGAATTCAATGCCCCCGCTGCCTGCGTCCTCAGAGCCATTGCCTGTGTCCGCTGATCCCCAGCCTCGACAGCCGCACCCGGGTGTTGCTGTTGCAACACCCGGGCGAAGTGAACCATGCGCTGAACACCGCGCGGTTGGCGGCATTGGGGTTGAAGAACGCCGAGCTGATCGTCGGTGAGGTGTTCGAGGATTTGCCAAGGTTATTAAGTCAGCCGGGCTATCAGGCGCGGTTGTTGTTTCCTGGCGAGGAGGCGCAACCGATGCAGGCGTATACCGCATCCGACAAGCCGCTGTTGCTGGTGGTCCCGGACGGAACCTGGCGCAAGGCGCGCAAGATGTTGCACTTGAACCCGTTGCTGGCGGCGCTGCCCAGGGTAACCCTGGCCGAGGGTGGCGTGTCCCGCTATCGACTGCGCAAGGCGCCAGGGCCCGGCGCGTTGTCGACAGTGGAGGCGATTGTGCAGGCGCTGGAAGCTCTAGAGGCGCCGACCTCGTTTGCGCCGTTGCTCAAGCCGTTTGAAGCACTGATCGAGGGGCAGATTGAGGCGATGGGGGAGGAGACTTTCCTACGCAATCACACTCACTGATAGTTCCCACGCTCTGCGTGGGAATTCATCCTGTGACGCTCTGCGTCACGCTTGTAAATGGGACGCGGAGCGTCCCGGGCTGCATTACCACGCAGAGCGTGGGAACGATCGGTGGTTAGCGCTCGCGCATCGCCTCGGTCCGTGCTTTCAGTACTGGTTTAAGCAGGTAGTCCAGCACCGTCTTTTCCCCGGTAATGATATCCACCGTCGCCACCATCCCCGGAATGATCAGCAAGGGTTTCGCGTCCCCGCCAAGGTGGTTTTTATCGGTGCGCACCTGGATCAGGTAAAAGCTGTTGCCCTTGTCGTCGGTGATGGTGTCGGCGCCGATCAATTCCAGCTTGGCACTCAGGCCACCGTAGATCGTGTAGTCGTAGGCACTGAACTTGACCATGGCTTTCTGGCCCGGATGCAGGAACGCCACGTCCTGTGGCCGAACCTTGGCCTCGATCAGCAGGTTGTCTTCCAGCGGTACGATTTCCACCATGTCACTGCCCGGCTGGACCACACCGCCGATGGTGTTGACCTTCAACAGCTTGATAATGCCCTTGACCGGCGAGGCCACGGTAGTGCGGGTCACTCGGTCGTCGATGGCAATGCTCGAGGCCGTGATTTTCGACAGGTCGGTACGTTTTTCATTGAGCTCTTTCGCTGCATCCGAGCGGAACGACTGTTCGGACTCGTCGATCTTGCTGCGGATCTCGGCAATGGCCGATTCCGCCCGGGGAATGGCCAGGGTAGTGGCGTTCAGTGAGCCGCGGATTTCCACCGCGCTGCGCTTGAGTCGCAGGATCTCCACCGGCGACACGGCGCCGGTCTTGACCAGGGGCTCGGACATCGCCATCTCCTGGTTGACCAACGCCAGGCTGGAGCCGTACTGCCCGGCTTTGGAACGAAACTCCGCCAGTTCCTGGGTTTTTTGCCGCAGTTGTTCGGTCAGGGTGCGCTGTTCGCTGGCCAGTCGGCGTTGGCGCTGTTCGTACAGCGAGCGTTCGTCTTCGGCGACTTGCGGCGCCTTGGCGATCACCTCTTCCGACAGCTTGAATGGCCGTCCTTCGGCTTCCGCCGACAGGCGTTCGACCTGAGCGGTCAGCGCGTAACGATCGACCTCGCTTTCGCCCTTGTTCGACAGGTAGCGCGTGTCATCCAGGCGTAGCAGGGTATCGCCCTTGTTCACCATTTGCCCTTCACGCACGAAGATCTCGGTGACGATGCCGCCCTCAAGGTTCTGGATCACCTGGACCTTGCTCGACGGAATCGCCTTGCCTTCGCCCATGGTGACTTCCTGCAGTACCGCGAACTTGGCCCAGACCAAGGCGCTGATCAGCAATGCGGCGGCGAGCCACACGGTGATCCGCGACCAGCGTGGGGAGTCCTGCAGAGCGGCGCCAGCCGTTTCCGGCATGTACTCGGCTTCGGCACTTTTGCCGAAGCTGTCAAAGTAGCCACGTGCTTTCGAAGCATTCGATGAAGCAGACATAGGCGACTCCTAGACGGCCGCAGAGCCGACTCGGCCCTTGCGCAATGCATCGATGACCGCTTCTTTCGGGCCGTCGGCGACGATCCTCCCGTTGTCCAGTACCACCAAGCGATCGACCAGGCTGAGCATCGAGGTGCGATGGGTCACCAGCAGCAGGGTCTTGCCCTGGACCCAGGCGTGGAGTTTTTGCCGCAAGGCGTCTTCGCTGCTGTTGTCCATGGCACTGGTGGGCTCGTCGAGCAGCATGATCGGTGGGTCGAGCAATAAAGCGCGGGCCAGCAATACTGCCTGGCGTTGACCACCGGACAGCAACTGCCCACGCTCGCCGACCGGGCGGTCGAAGCCTTGCGGATGTTGCCGGGCGAGTTCGGTGACGCCGGTCAGTTCGGCCACTTCGAGCATTCGTGCGTCACTGATGTAGCGCGCGCCCAGGGTCAGGTTGTCACGCAGGCTGCCGGCCAGCAAAGGCAGGTCATGGGCGACGTAACCGATCTGATGGCGCAGGTCGGCGACGTCCAGTTGGCGCAGGTCCAGGCCATCGAGCAGCAATTGGCCTTGCGCCGGTTCGTAGAATCCCATCACCAGGCGCGCCAGGGTGCTTTTGCCGGAGCCGCTGCGACCGATGATGCCAATCCGTTCGCCGGGTTTCACGCTGAAACTGACATTGGCCAGCGCCGGGGCGTTCTGGCCGTTGTAGTGGAAGGTCACGCCGACCACATCCAGGGCGCCTTGCAGTTGCGTGCGCTCCAACGGCCGTTGTTTGGCATCGCGCTCCTGGGGCAGGGACATCAGCGCGTCGGTGCTTTTCATGGTCAGTTGCGCTTGCTGGTAGCGGGTGATCAGGCCGGCGATTTGCCCCAGCGGCGCCAGGACGCGACTGCCGAGCATGTAGGTCGCTACCAACGCACCGACGCTGAGGTTGCCGGCGATGATGCTGTAGACCCCGGCGACGATGGTGGCCATGCCGGAAAACTGTTGGATGAACAGCGTGCCATTGGTGGCCAGCGCCGAGAGGTTGCGCGCGTGGCTGTCGAGGCGGGTGAGGGCGCCGTGGGTGCTTTCCCATTTGTGCTGGCGTTCGCTTTCGGCGCTGCAGGCCTTGAGGGTTTCCAGGCCGCCCAGGGTTTCGATCAACAGGGCTTGGCGTTCGGCGCCCAGGGCCAGGCTTCGCTGCACGGTGTCACGCAAGCGCGCCTGAATGATCATGGCGAAAATGATCGTGATCGGAAACGCCAGCAGTGGAATCACCACCAGCCAGCCACCCAGCAGGCCGATCACCACCAGCATCAGCAGTGCGAAGGGCAGGTCGATCAGGCTGGTGAGGGTGACGGCGGTGAGGAACTCGCGCAGACCCTGGAAATCGTGAATGCTCTGGGCAAAACCACCAATGGTCGCTGGCTTGGCTTTCATCGCCATGCCCGTGATGCGTTCGAACAGGGTCGCCGAGAGAATCACGTCGGTCTTCTTGCCGGCGGTGTCCAGTAGATGCGCGCGCACCACCCGTAGCACCAGTTCGAATCCGGTGCCGATCAGCAGGCCGATGGACAACACCCACAGCGTCGAGGTGGCCTGGTTCGGCACCACGCGGTCGTAGGTCTGCATCACGAACAGCGGCACCATCAGCCCCAGCAGGTTGATCAGGAAGCTCGCCAGGATCGCATCGCTGTACAACCATTTCGACAGCTTCAGGGTGTCGCGAAACCACGCCTCTACCCGTGGCACCAGCGGTGAACGAAGGTCTTCGAGTTCATGCCGTGGCCGGGCGAACAGCGCCTGGCCACTGTAATGCCCGGCAAGCTCTTGCGTCGTGGTCCATTGTTCGCCGCCATCGGCTTCGCTGGGCAAAACCAGGACCCGGCCATCCTCGCCAAAGCGGCGCAGCACGGTGGTACGACCGTTGTTGAGCAACAGCAGCACTGGCAGGTTAAGTGCAGAGATGTCTTTGAGGTCGCGGCGCAACAGGCGCGCCTGCAATCCGGCCCGGGCCGCTGCGCGGGGCAGCAGGTCCAGGCTCAGGCGTTGGTGTGCCATAGGCAGCCCGGCACTCAGGCTGGCGCGACTGACCGTCGCGCCGTGGAGTTTGCAGAGGATCAACAGACCGTCAAGAAGCGGGTCATCGAAGCTCAGGCGTGGATCGACACCGGTGTTGGCGGTTTCCATGCTGGTCACATTGATCGCTCCGGTAATTGCATAGATACCTGCACATCAGCCCGTAGGAGCTGCCGCAGGCTGCGATCTTTTGACTTTGATTTCAAGAAGGAAAAGATCAAAAGATCGCAGCCCGCGGCAGCTCCTACAGGGGGTTATTTGAGTTCAGGCAGGCGAGCTTCGCTTTTCACTTCGGCCTGGGCGATTGCATCGGCGGGCAGCACCACGCGTTGCTTGCTCAGCAACTGACCCATGTTCGCCAGCACCCGGTACATCGAAAACTCCTCGATGTAGCGTACTTCGGTGTAGCGGCGATTGGCGTTGTAAAGCTCGTTTTCGCTGTCCAGCAGGTCGAGCAGGGTCCGTTGGCCGAGGCCGAACTGATCCTGATACGCCACGCGTACGCGTCGGCTGGTTTCGGCATATTCGCGGGCGGTCGGGGTTTGCTTCTTGGCGTTGACCATCGCGTTCCAGGCCAGGTGGATGTTTTCGTTGAGCTGGCGCAGGGCGTTGTTGCGAATGTCCATCGCCTGATTGATCTTGTGGGCATCGGACTGCAGGCGCGCCTTGTCACTGCCGCCGCGGAACAGGTTGTAGTTCATCACCACCCCGACCCGCCACTCGTTGTCATGGCCTTCTTCGCCCGCGATGTTGTTGTTCGCGCCCACCGCGGCTTCGGCGTCGAAGCGCGGGTAGAACGGCGACTTGGCGACTTCGTACTGGCTCTCGGCTGATTGCACGTCGGCCTGGGCGGATTTCAGGTAGGGGTTGTTCTCCACCATGCTTTGCTGGGCATCTGGCAGGGAGGCTGGCACCTCACCGCGGATCGACGGCGGGGCTTCCAGTTCATCGGGCAGGCGCCCGACGACGGCGGCGAAGTTCGACTCGGCATCGGCCAAATCGACTTCGGCGGTGTCGAGGTTGTTTTCCGCCAGTGCCCGACGGGCAGTGGATTGGTCGGCGTCGGCGTTGCTGCCGATCCCCCGCTGGGTGCGCATGCCGATCTGGTCGTTGACTCGAAGGTGCGCTTGCAGGTTGTTCCTGGCCAGGGTCACCAGTTCACGGCGCTTGAGCACTTCGAGGTAAACCTCGGCGGTGCGCAGGGCCAGGTCCTGGGCGGTGCCTTGGGCGTAGTACGCCCGGGAGTTGACCACGCCCTTGGTCCGCTCGACTTCGTTGGCGGTGTTGAACCCATCGAAGAGCATCTGACGAAGGCGCAGTTCTGATTGGGTGTAATTGAGGATCTCGGTGTGGTGATTACCCAGAGCCCGGGTGTTGGTGTTGTCGCTGTACCCGCGCCCGTATGCGGCATTCAGGTCCACCGATGGATAAAAGCCCCCCTTGGCGACCTTCACATCTTCATCAGCCGACAGACGGCTGTCCACCCGCGATGCAAGCTCCGGGTGGGTGGCGATAGTGCTCTGGATCGCTTCCGTCAGTGACATTGCATGCGCTTGGGAGCTGCAGGCAATTGCCAGCAAAACTGCGCTGTAGAGGGGGCTTAAAAGGCGCATCGTGCATCTCCCTGAATCCTAATGGTGCTTTATCAGTCGCCAATTATTTGACGACATTTATAGGCAAAACCGTTTCAAGCTTGTAACACAAGAGCTAAGAACATTTTCAGGAAGAGCTAAGAAGTATTTCTCATAACACTTATGCCAAAAAAAACTTATGTACTCTGCAAAATCCAGCACATTGTTCACTGTGAAAGCCTTGATTTATGCGCTTTGTGGCGCACATCAGGATTTCAAAAAAGTTCAAATCCACTTATCGACAAAGAGCGGAGAAGTGCTGGAGGGGAGGGATGCGGCGCAGACTGAGGTGACGGTTTTTTGTCACTTGGGTGGTTCAGGACTGTTACGCAAAGCTGGCGGATGACGTTGTTCTCGACAGGTAGCCCAATGCCATTGATTGCAAAGGTCTTATCCGGGTCATGGACACCGGCCGCGAGCAAAACGCTGGACGAGATCGACGCCAGGGCAACGGTTACTTCAGGTAGTCCGTATTGACTGGCAGACGATCTATCCGCTAATCCCGCTTGAGCCCATGTGCATCTCCGCATTCAGACAGGTGCCGACAAAGCGTTGGCAGCGGAGGGAATGCACATGGCTACGCTCATCGGTATCGTCAGCAAGGTTATCGGTCAGGTCTTCGCGGTGGCGGGTGACGGCACCCGTCGAGTGTTGATCGAAGGGGACCGGTTGTTTGCCGGCGATCAGCTGGTGACCGGGGCCGAAGGCGCGGTGGCGGTGCATCTGCAAAATGGCCAGGAACTGACGCTGGGTCGCGGCAGTAGCCTGCAAATGACCGCCCAGTTGCTGGCGCAGTCGTCGCCCCATGTGGTGACGGATGAAGCGACGACCCCGAGCCAGGCACAGTTGACCGATGTCGAGCAATTGCAAAAAGCCATCGCCGCAGGCGACGACCCAACCCAGACCGCCGAAGCGACCGCGGCCGGTCCGGGTTCGACCGAACCTGCCGATGGAGCACAGGGTGGGGGCCACAGTTTCGTCATGCTCGAGGAAGTCGGGGGGAGGGTCGAACCGACCATTGGCTTCCCCACCGCCGGGTTCAATGGCATTCCAGAGTTCCCGCTTGCGCGGCACGACGGCGATAACAACCCCGACAACGCTGAGCCTGCGCCGCTGATCAGGCCGCCGGTGGTCACACTGCCCGAAGCCCCACCGTCGGACGTCACGCCGCCAGCCGTCATACCACCGGATGTCACGCCACCTGTCGTCACGCCACCTGAAGTCTTGCCCCCGGTCATCACGCCACCGGTGAACCATCCGGTCAGTCTCGATGGTCTGTCAGTGGAGGGTGGTGAACTGACCGTCAACGAAGCCAACCTGCCCGACGGTTCCGCCAGCAATCCCGCCGCACTGACCCAGAACGGCACCTTCACCGTCACGGCGCCTGACGGGCTGACCAGCCTGAGCATCGGTGGCATCGCCGTGATCAGCGCTGGCGTAGCCAACGGTTTTCCGCAGTCGATCACCACGCCGCTGGGCAGCACCCTGACCATCACCGGGTACAACCCAACCACAGGCGTCGTGAGTTACAGCTACACCCTCAACGACAACGAAAACCATTCGAGCGGAGACGGCACTCAACTCAGCGAACACTTCACCGTGATTGCCGGTGACAGCAATGGCGACACCGCCACCGGTTCCCTGGACGTCACCATCGTCGACGACATGCCCAAGGCGAAGGATGACAACAACCCCGACACCGCCTCGGAAACCCGGCTCAGCCTCGAAGGCAGCGTCCTGGGCAATGACGTGCAAGGTGCCGACCGGGTAGCGAGCGGACCCAACAGCGGCCCAATCACCCCCGGCACGTTCGTCGGCACCTACGGCACCCTGGTGCTCAACGCCAATGGCACCTACACCTACACCCTCAATCCCGGCGATGCCGACTTCAAGGCCTTGCACGCGGGCGGCAATGGCACCGAAACCTTCACCTACATCCTGACCGATGCCGACGGCGACAGCAGCGCCGCCCAGCTGGTGCTGAACGTGCACAACAACGATGACGGGGTGACCCTCGGCGGCCTGGACGTCGCAGGCGGCGAACTGACCGTCTACGAAAAAAACCTCATGTACGGCAGCGACCCCGATGCCCCGGCGCTGACCCAGCACGGGACCTTCACCGTCAACGCCCCGGACGGCCTGCAGAGCCTGAGCATTTCCGGTGTCTCGATCATCAGCGGTGGCGTGGTGCAGCCGTTGCCGATCTCCGGCACTACCGGGTTGGGCAGCACCCTGACCGTCACCGGCTTTGACCCGGCCACCGGCGTGGTGAGCTACAGCTACACCCTGAACTACACCGACACCCACCCCAACGCCGACGGTGCCAACAGCATCACCGAGAACTTCGAAGTCATCGCCATCGATGCCGACGGCAGCGAGGCGCGTGGGGAAATCAACGTCAAGATCGTCGACGACCTGCCGACCGCCAACCCCGATGCGACCTCGGTGGTCGAGGGCGGCACCGTCACCGGCAACGTACTGTCGAACGACGTCGGCGGTGCCGATGGCTCCGGCGGCGGCGTGGTCGGCGTGCGTGCGGGCAATGACACCTCGACCCCGGTGCATGGCGGCCTGAACAGCCAGATCAACGGCACCTACGGCTACCTGACGCTGGATGCCGCGGGCAACGCCGTGTACCACAGCTACCCGAACTCGGTCAGCGGCCCGGGTGCGAGCGACGTGTTCACCTACACCCTGCGCGACGCCGACGGTGACGAAAGCACCACCACCGTGACCATCGACGTGCACAACAGCTGCCTGGTCGCGGCCAGCGATCATGACGTCACCGTGTACGAAAAAGCCCTGGACCTGCACCAGGACGGCCAGGACCTGGCCCCCGGCAGCGTGAATGGCAGCCAGCCGAATAGCGCCGGTGAAACCGCCAGCGGCACCCTGGTCGGCTCGGTCCATGGCGCCAGTGGCGCCATCACCTACAGCCTGCTCAGCAACGCCATCGGCACCTACGGCCAACTGCAGCTGCACTCCGACGGCAGTTACACCTACACCCTGACCTCACCGGCCAGCACCATGCCGCAGGTCAACGACGGTGCCAATACCCTGCACGAGAGCTTCACCTACCAGGTCACCGACAGCCAGGGCAATGTCGCGACCAGCACCATCGTGATCAATATCGTCGATGACGTGCCGACCGCTACTCCCGATATAGCCTCGGTGGGAGAAGGCGGCTACATCGGCGGTAATGTGCTGTGGAATGACAACGCGGGTGCCGATGGCCAGTTCGCCGGCGGCGGCGTGGTCGGCGTGCGTGCCGGCGACGACACCTCGACCCCGGTGCATGGTGGCCTGAACACCCAGATCAACGGCACCTACGGTTACCTGACGCTGGATGCCGCGGGCAACGCGCTTTACCACAGCTACCCGAATTCGGTGAGTGGCCCGGGCGCGAGTGACGTGTTCACCTATACCCTGCGCGACGGTGACGGTGACGAAAGTACCGCCACCATCACCATCGACGTACACAACAATTGCTTTGTGGCGACCAGCGACCACGACGTGACCGTCTACGAAAAAGCCCTGGACCTGCACCAGGACGGCCAGGACCTGGCCCCCGGCAACGTGAATGGCAGCCAGCCGAGCAGCCCGGTCGAAACCGCCAGCGGCACCCTGGTCGGCGCGGTTCACGGCGGCAGCGGTGCCATCACCTACAGCCTGCTCAGCAATGCCATCGGTACCTACGGCCAGCTGTTGCTGCACCCCGACGGCAGCTACACCTACACCCTGACCTCGCCGGCCAGCACCATGCCGCAGGCCGACGACGGCGGCAACACCCTGCACGAAAGCTTCACCTACCAGGCCACAGATGCCCAGGGCAATGTCGCCACCAGCACCATCGTGATCAACATCGTCGATGACGTGCCCACCGCTATCATCGACCACACCTCGGTGGGAGAGGGCGGCTACATCGGCGGCAATGTGCTGTGGAACGACAACGCGGGGGCCGACGGCCAGTTCGCCGGCGGCGGCGTGGTCGGCGTGCGTGCAGGCGCGGACACCTCGACCCCGGTACACGGGGGCCTGAACAGCCAGATCAACGGCACCTACGGCTACCTGACTTTGGACGCAGCGGGTAATGCGCTGTACCACAGCTACCCCAACTCGGTCAGCGGCCCGGGTGCGAGTGACGTGTTCACCTACACCTTGCGTGACGGTGACGGTGACGAAAGCACCACCACCATCATCATCGACGTGCACAACAGTTGCCTGGTCGCAGCCAGCGATCAGGACGTCACCGTGTACGAAAAAGCCCTGGACCAGCCGTGCGACACCGGCGAAACCGCCAGTGGCACCCTGGTCGGTGCGGTCCATGGCGGCAGCGGCGCCATCACCTACAGCCTGGTCAGCAATGCGATCGGCACTTACGGCCAACTGCTGCTGCACCCCGACGGCAGCTACACCTACACCCTGACCTCACCGGCCAGCACCACACCGGCGGCCAACGATGGCGCCAACACCCTGCACGAAAGTTTTACCTACCAGGCCACCGACGCCTTGGGCAACATCGCCACCAGCACCATCGTGGTCAACATTGTCGATGACGTGCCGACCGCTATCGCCGATGCCACCTCGGTGGGAGAGGGCGGCTACATCGGCGGCAATGTGTTGTGGAACGACCACGTAGGCGCCGATGGCCAGTTCGCCGGCGGCGGCGTGGTCGGCGTACGTGCCGGCGACGACACGTCGACCCCGGTACATGGCGGTCTGAACAGCCAGATCAACGGCACCTACGGCTACCTGACTTTGGACGCAGCGGGTAATGCGCTGTACCACAGCTACCCCAACTCGGTCAGCGGCCCGGGTGCGAGTGACGTGTTCACCTACACCCTGCGCGATGGCGATGGTGACGAAAGCACCACCACCGTGACCATCGACGTGCACAACAGCTGCCTGGTGGCGGCCAGCGATCAGGACGTCACCGTGTACGAAAAAGCCCTGGACCAGCCGTGCGACACCGGCGAAACCGCCAGTGGCACCCTGGTCGGTGCGGTCCATGGCGGCAGCGGCGCCATCACCTACAGCCTGGTCAGCAACGCCATCGGCACCTACGGCCAACTGCTGCTGCACCCCGACGGCAGCTACACCTACACCTTGGCCGGCCCGGCCAGCACCACACCGGCGGCCAACGACGGCGCCAACACCCTGCACGAAAGTTTTACCTACCAGGCCACCGACGCCCTGGGCAACATCGCCACCAGCACCATCGTGGTCAACATAGTCGATGACGTACCGACCGCTATCGCCGATGCCACCTCGGTGGGAGAGGGCGGCTACATCGGCGGCAATGTGTTGTGGAACGACCACGTAGGCGCCGATGGTCAGTTCGCCGGCGGCGGCGTGGTCGGTGTGCGTGCCGGCGACGTGGTCGGTGTGCGTGCCGGCGACGACACGTCGACCCCGGTACATGGCGGCCTGAACAGCCAGATCAACGGCACCTACGGCTACCTGACGCTGGATGCCGCGGGCAATGCGCTGTACCACAGCTACCCGAACTCGGTCAGCGGCCCGGGCGCGAGCGATGTGTTCACCTATACCCTGCGCGATGGCGACGGTGACGAAAGCACCACCACCGTGACCATCGACGTGCACAACAGCAGCCTCGTGCCGTCCTGCGACAGCGACGTGACCGTCTACGCCAAAACCCTGAACCAGGACGGTCAGGACCTGATAGCCAAAGGCGCGGACTTTACCGGGACCCAACAGATCTACAGCCTGACCGGCAGCAATGCCGCCATTGCCCGCAGTGCGTTCGTCGCCAATACGGCAGCCATGACCGCAGTGCTGGTGGTCAGCGGAGCGCTGGGGTCAGTCAACGGCAACCACGACCATGACCTGATCACCGTTAATCTCAAACAGGGGGAAACCCTCAACCTGGATCACAACCTCGCCGCCGGCCACGTCAGCATGGAGTACTCGATCAACGATGGCGCCTACGTCGCCGTCGCTGACGGCCAGACCATCACGGCGACGACGGATGCGACCTATCACATCCACGTCACCAGCCTCCCTGATGGTCTGGACCCAAGTGCTAGCGATGCTGAAAACTACCAGTTGAAGCTGACCGTCGATTACTCCGGGGCCCACGACATGGCACCGGACAACCATGACACCTACAGCGCCAGCGATAACCATGGCGGCAGCGACATCAGCTACCAGGATGGCCACACCCTCACCGGGACAGCGGGGGATGACACGCTGGTAGCCGGCAATGGCGACGCCATCATCCATGCCGGTGACGGCAATGACTTGCTCTACAGCGGCCCGGGCAACGATCTGCTCGATGGTGGTACGGGCATCGACACCGCCAGTTATGCCCACGCCACTGCCGGCGTCACGGTCAATCTCGGCGAGACTGGCGCACAGGACACCTTCGGTGCCGGCACTGACACCTTGACCGCCATCGAAAACCTGACCGGCTCCAATTTCAATGACGCACTTACGGGAGACCACAACAGCAATATCATCACCGGCGGCCTGGGCAACGACGTGCTCAACGGCGAGGGTGGTGACGACTTCCTGATCGGCGGGTTGGGCAACAACACCCTGACCGGCGGCAGTGGTGCCGACACCTTCCAGTGGCTCAACGGCAACAGCGGCCACGACGTCATCACCGACTTTACGCCGGGGGCCGACAAGCTGGACCTGTCGCAATTGCTGCAAGGGGAGAACAGTACCGCCGCCTCACTGGATGACTACCTGCATTTTACCGTCAGCGGCAGCGGCGCTTCACTGGTGACCAGCATCGACGTCAGTGCCATGGCTGGTGCGGCGCCGAACCAGACCATCGACCTGGCGGGTGTCAACCTGGCCAGTCACTATGGGGTGACGCCGGGGGCGGGCGGGGTCATCGGCGGCGCGGACACGGCCACCATCATCAACGGTATGCTCAATGACCACTCGTTGAAGGTGGATACCGTGTGACCTGAAACCGCAATGAAAAACTGGTTGAACGCCGATATCCCTGTAGGAGCGAGCAAGCTCGCGATGGACGTCAACGATGACGCGGGGATCCTGGATGCACGCGGTGCACTTGAGATCATCGCGAGCATGCTCGCTCCTACAGGGGATAAGCCCAAAAAACCACAGTCCCTGTGAAAGGGGCTGCGGTTTTTTCTGTGTGCGAACCTTTGCAAATCACATCGGCAGCGGCTGCCCGACCAAACGCCCCATCACGCCAAACACCCCCAGTGCCCTGATCGTGTCCAACTCGCCCTGGGTTTCTACTTTCTCCGCTATCAAGGGCAAGTCGATGCTGTGGGTCGTGCGGCAAACCGCCTCGATGAACAGTCGTTTGTCACGCTCAACATCGATGCCACGGATGTAGGCCCCGTCGATTTTAAGGTACGCCAATCCCAGTTGAGTGAGGTTGCCAATCTGGCTGAAATGACCGCCAAAATGCTGCAGCCCGATACGGTAACCGGTGTCGAGCAGGCTGTGGCTCAAGCGTTGCAACTGGTCCGGCGGCGGCAGTTGGCGCTCATCGATTTCCAGGGTCAGCAAGGGCGCCAGTTCCGGCAGGGATTCGAGCATATCGAGGATCATTTGCACCTGCGCCTGATCGCGCAAGGTGCTGCCGGACAGGCTCAACGCCAGCGGCAAACGGTTGACGACGAGGTATTCGAGGGTGGCTTCAAGCATCGCCAGGTCGAATCGTGCCGACCAGCCAAAACGCTCGATCCACGGCAAGAACTGGCCGGCGGCAATCGCTTCGCCCTGTGGATCGAGCAGGCGTGCAAGAACCTTGTGATGCAGCACCTGGCGGGTGTCGGCGCATTGCACCACCGGTTGGAAATACAACTGCAGTTTCCCTTCGTTCAGGGCGTCGTCGAGCCAGGCATGCCAGTGCTGTTGTGCCTGCTTTGGCGCACTGTCGCTACGGCCCAACACAGTCCAGGGGCGCTCGGGATGCTGCCGGGCTTCGTTCAGTGCCTGGTCCAGTTGGTGCAGTACGTGGCTTGCCGGATCGCCGGGGTGGAAGGCGACGATGCCCAGATGGGCGACGGGCATGCAATCACTGTCACCGGTCAGGCGCAGGTTCTCCAGGGTGGCGCTGATCTCGGCGGCCAGGCGTGTTGCATCCTCGGTATCGAGGTCCGGTGCCAGCAGGCTGAATTCGCCGCCGCGATTGCGTGCTGCCAGCCAGGTGCGACGTTGCGGAACTTGAGTCAGGCGCTTGAGCAATTCGCCGACCGCGCGGATCAACGCATCGGTGCGCTGCCCGCCGAGGCGCTGATTGAGGCCGGCCAAGTCGTTTAGCCGCAGCATCAGCAGGTGACCATCGCCATTTTGCTCGGTGACCAGTAATTGATCGGCCAGTTGTTCATCGAGCAATCGCCGGTTGGCCAGCCCTGTCAGGCTGTCCTGATAGGATTCGTTGAGCAGTTTTTCACTGCGCGCAGCCTCTTCGGCGAACAGCGTCTTGAGTTTCTCGACCATCTGGTTCATCGCCAGCACTACACGTTTCAATTCCGGTGTGCGCGGCAGCGTCGGCAAGCTGAGAAACTCGCGTTTGCTGATGGCTTCCGCCTGGCGGACCATGTTGTCGAGCGGACGAAATTGTCGACGCAGCAACCAGCCGCCGAACACCGCACTGAGCAGCCCGCAGAGCAACAGCCAGACAAGACTGCCCAGTGTGCTGTCCCAGAGTTTGGCCAGGGCGAATTGTGGATTGCTCAACACCTCGACCCGCGCCACCTGTTGCCAGCCCCGGGTGATCAGTGCATCGCCACCCTCGGGACGCAAATTAACCAGGTTGACGAACCAGCCAGGCACGCCATCGATTTGTTCAGGATTGCTGCGCTGAACCAGCACCTGCCGGTTCTCGAGGTGGGTGACGCGGATATCGCTGAAATAGCCACTGTCGAAAATCGAACTGACCATCAACTCCATCATGGCCGGGTCGTCGATTTGTGTGGTCAAGGTCAGGCCCAGGGCGGTTGCGGCGTCCTGGGCGTGGGCCCGCAACTGCCCAAGCGTCTGCTCGCGAGAACTTTCCAGGCTGGCATAAAAACTGCCGCTGAAGGCCACCAGCAAGAACAGGCAGATGGCGAGAAACAACTGGTTGCGCAGTTTCATCGAGCGCTCCTTGGCGTGGCGGCTAACCGTCGCCCACGGCGAATCCTTCGGCTTGCATTTTTTGCAAGACATCTTGCCAGCGAGACAACTTTTTCGAGTCGCCGCTGCGCGGGTTACCAGGCTTGCCGGGCAGGTACAGGCCTTCGGCGTTGAACGCATACACCGGCAACAGGTCCTTGCGCTGCGAAGCGGGGCGGATTTCGCCGATCAGGTTGTCGAGTACCAGCGGTTCGGCGCCGGGGCTGCTGTAATAAGTCAGCACCATGTGCGCCTGGTTTTGGGTCAGGGCCTTCACGTAAGTAATGCGCAGCTTGTCGCTGGGAATGCCCAGTTGGCGCAGGCTGAAATATTTCGCCAGGGCGTAGTCTTCGCAATCGCCGGCGGCCTTGATCAGCGCCTCGACCGGCGTGGCCCAGTAATCATTCTGCTGCCAGATGCGAGCATCGTCCTGGAAATCCAGCTGCTGGTTGAAGTAGCGATTCACCGCCTTCAATTGCTCCTGCTCGGGCAGGTTGCGTTCGCCTTGCAGCATTTCACTCCAGGACTGGATTCGTCCCTGTGTCGGTCCCAGGCGGGCATAACGCTTTTCGGCGGTTTGCGCGATCTGCGCGAAATCCCAGCGAGGCCAGGGACTGCCAGGCACAACCAAAGGAAAACTGACCAGCAACAGCCATGCGCCAAACCGAAGTCGGAATGTTGACCATTCTGGACTACCCGGACTTCGTGGCATGCCTGGCTGCTCGAATGCAGAGAGGTGAAGTCTAGGTGGTGGTTGGGTAGGCGTCGACCCTTGGGCGGGGGAGTAACCGTCAGGATTTACGCAGGGTTTTCTGCCGAAGGATGTACAGGGTCACCAACACCGCACTGGTCAGCATGAACCCTCGTGCCCAAGGCATTGGCACCAGGTAGCAGGAGAACAGGATGCTGGTCCACATCAGGCCGATGGCGTAGACCTTGCCCTTGAGCGGAATGCCGTTACCCTCGAGGTAGTCACGGATCCATGGCCCGAGCCGCGGGTGCTCCACCAGCCAATGATAGAAACGCGGTGAACTGCGGGCGAAACAGGCAGCCGCCAGCAACAGGAAGGGCGTGGTGGGTAACACCGGCAGGAAAATCCCGAGCACCCCCAGCGCTACGCTCAGCCAGCCGATAGCCAGCAGCACGTAGCGCAACATCAGGGAGCGGTTGCCTATGGGGTTGTCCATAGGCAAAACCTTAGTGGTGACGTGGCTTGAGGATCGCCGGTTTTTCGTCCGGTGCGTTGCACAGCAGGTACAGCGCAGTCAGGGCTTCCGGGATCTGCACGATCATGTCGTCCATCAGGTTGGCGTCGGCGGCAATGTCGGAGAATTCCGGTTGCTCGTCGAACAGGCCCGAACCGACCATGATCGGCAGCAGCATTTCGCTGACTTCGTCTTCGGCGGTTTCGAACCAGGCTTCTTCGCGCAGGAATACGCCTTCCATGAAACCGATGCACCAGCCGCGCAGGTCGGAATCGTCCGGATCTTCGCCCAGGTCCAGGTCGCACGGCAGCTCGAACTCTTCATCGGAGGCCAGTTGACGGGCGATGTGGGCCTTGAGGCCGATCAGCGTGGCTTCGATCTCTTCGCGCTGGGCTTCGCTACTGTAATGCGGCTCTTCAGCGAAGAGGGCATCGATCCATTCACGATCGGGAACGACTTCGGAACAGATCGACAGCGCGGTGAGGTAGCCGTGGGCGGCCACGTAGTCCAGCGCCTCGTCATGCAGTTCATCGGCGTCGAGGAAGACTTGCAGGCGGGTTAGTTGCTCAGCGAAGGACATTAAAGGGCTACCTTGGGGAATATTCGATGCGGGAATTCTAGGCCTTCTTGAGCGCTTGGGCCAGCCGCACGGCATATTTGCACCCTAATGGACACCGCATTTCCCGTAGGAGCTGCCGCAGGCTGCGATCTTTTGATCTTGCTTGCAAAAAAACAAAATCAAAAGATCACAGCCTGCGGCAGCTCCTGCATAGAACTCATGTTGATTCCCTCTTCTCAGTGGCGCCCTTTGCCGGACAGGGGTCGGGTATACTCGCGCGTTTTGTGATGCCCTGCTGGCTTCGCGGCTCAAATACACAGCGTCATGCAATCTGTACTTACGATTTGTCGGTGCAAAGTTGCGGGTCCTGTACCAGCCTTGCAGGGATGTTTCGGTGATTTTTGGAGTTTTTATGCTCGAACAGGCTCAGCGCGTCCTCAAGGACATCTTCGGCTACGACAGTTTCCGTGGCCGCCAGGGTGCAATCATTGAGCGCGTGGCCAGTGGCGGCGATGCCCTGGTCCTGATGCCTACCGGCGGTGGTAAATCCCTGTGCTTCCAGGTGCCGGCGCTGCTGCGCGATGGCCTGGCGGTCGTGGTTTCGCCGTTGATCGCGCTGATGGACGATCAGGTCGCGACCCTCGAAGAGCTCGGTGTGGCCGCTGCGGCATTGAACTCAACGCTCAGTGCCGAGCAACAGCGTGACCTGGCGGCAAGGATCCGGCGCGGCGAGGTGAAAATGCTCTACCTCGCGCCCGAGCGACTGGTCCAGCCACGCATGCTGAGCTTTCTGCAAGGGCTGGACATCTCACTGTTCGCCATCGACGAAGCCCATTGCGTGTCCCAATGGGGTCATGACTTTCGCCCGGAATACCTGCAATTGGGCCAGTTGGCGGAACTGTTCCCCGACGTCCCGCGCATCGCACTGACCGCCACCGCCGACAAGCGGACCCGTGAAGAGATCGTCACGCGCCTGCACCTGCAGGACGCCGAGCGCTTCCTGTCGAGCTTCGACCGGCCGAACATCTTTTATCGCATCGTGCCCAAGGAACAGCCGCGCAAGCAGTTGTTGGCGTTTCTCGCCGAGCGTCGCAGCGATGCCGGCATCGTCTATTGCCTGTCGCGCAAGAAAGTCGAGGAAGTGGCCGCGTTCCTCACGGAACAAGGTTTCCCGGCGCTGCCGTATCACGCCGGCCTGCCCAACGATCTGCGCGCCCACAACCAGAAGCGCTTCCTCAACGAGGAAGGCCTGATCATGGTCGCGACCGTGGCCTTTGGCATGGGCATCGACAAACCCAACGTGCGCTTTGTCGCTCACCTCGACTTGCCGAAGTCGCTTGAGGCCTATTACCAGGAAACCGGACGCGGCGGCCGTGACGGTTTGCCGGCCGACGCCTGGATGGCCTACGGCCTGCAAGACGTGGTGATGCTCAAGCAAATGTTGCAGAACTCCGAAGGCGACGAACGCCACAAGCGTCTAGAGCAACACAAGCTCGATGCCATGCTCTCGCTGTGCGAGGAAACCCGCTGCCGTCGCCAGACATTGCTCGCCTACTTTGATGAAGAAATGCCCGAGCCCTGCGGGCATTGCGACAACTGTGTCGACGGCGTGCAAACCTGGGACGCCACCGAGCCCGCCCGCCAGGCACTGTCGGCAATCTACCGGACAGGCCAGCGCTACGGTGTCGGGCACCTGGTGGATGTCTTGCTGGGCAAGGACAACGAAAAGGTGCGCAACTTCGGGCATCAGCACCTCTCGGTGTACGGAGTCGGCAAGGCGATGGCCGAAGGCGAGTGGCGTTCGTTGTTCCGCCAGTTGGTCGCCCGTGGCCTGGCCGACATCGATCTGGAAGGCTATGGCGGCCTGCGCCTGAGCGACACGTGCCGGCCACTGCTCAAAGGCGAAGTGACCCTTGAGCTGCGTCGCGACCTGAAGGCGCAAACCACAGCCAAGAGCAGCAAGAGCCAGGCGAGCCAGCTCGTCCGGGGTGAAGAGCGCGAACAGTGGGAAGCCCTGCGTGCCCTGCGCCGCAAGTTGGCCGAAGAACATGGCGTACCGCCGTACGTCATTTTTCCCGATTCGACCTTGCTGGAAATGCTGCGCAGCCAGCCCACCTCGCTGGCGCAAATGGCCCGTGTCAGTGGCGTCGGTGCGCGCAAGCTGGAGCGTTATGGCGAGGCTTTCCTCGAAGTCCTTGGTGGCCAGGCGGAAGCACCGAAAGTGGTGGCAGACCTACGCCACGAACTGATCACCCTGGCGCGTGCCGGCATGACGCCGTTGCAGATCGCCGGGCAGTTGCAATGCTCGGAAAAGAACGTCTACACCATGCTCGCCGAAGCCATTGGCAAACAGCAGCTGTCACTGGAACAGGCGCTGGATCTACCGGAGGACTTGATGGGCGAAGTCCAGGATGCGTTCCTCGACGGTGAGGGCGAACTGCCACCTGTGTCGGAAATTTCCGCGCTGTTTGCCGGTCGGGTGCCCGAAGGGGTTTTGTACTGTATTCGCGCCGCCCTGCAGTCCGAATTCGAACTTTGAGCGGTCGGTCCCGCTGATGTAACGATTCAGTACAGAACAAGCCTTGCCTCCAGCCAAGGCTCATGCTTAGCTGACTAATTATTAGTATTTCTCTAATTTCAGTCTGATCATGAGTGTTTTATGCCGTTGACCGATCAACACCGTTTTGGCATGCAACTGGCCCAGATGTCGCGTGGCTGGCGTGCCGAGCTTGACCGTCGTCTTGCCGGCCTGGGATTGTCCCAGGCCCGCTGGCTGGTGCTGCTGCACCTGGCGCGCTTCGAACAGGCCCCGACCCAGCGTGAGCTGGCGCAAAGCGTCGGTGTCGAGGGACCGACCCTGGCCCGGCTGCTCGACAGCCTGGAAAGCCAGGGCCTGGTGCAACGTCAGGCGGTGGTGGAAGACCGTCGGGCGAAAAAAATCGTGCTGTGTGCCCCGGCGCGTCCCCTGATCGAACAAATTGAAACCATTGCCACCCAACTGCGACATGAACTCTTCGAGGGTGTCGATGAGGCCGATGTAAAGGTCTGCATGCGGGTTCATGGGCACATTCTGGCCAACCTCGAAAAATCCTGAGACAAAGCTTCCCACCAGACTTTTGAGTGAGCGTATTGGGCAGTCTATAAGAACTACTCGGCAATATCGTGTTCGTACCGGATGCGCGAACACGTGCAGATTGGTTTTTGGTGACCTAAGGGATGTTCATGCTCCAGAGTCGGCTGTTGGTTGTACGGTATGGTGCCAGACTGTTGCTGGCCAGTGCCGCCGTCACGTACTCGGCCTGGGTGCCGGCGTTGGGCCTGGGTGAAATCACCCTTCATTCGGCATTGAATCAGCCGCTGCGCGCTGACATCGCCCTGCTGGACGCTGCCGGACTGGAAGAGGGCGAGTTATCGGTCCGCCTGGCAACGGCGGACGAGTTCAGTCGCGCCGGCGTCGAGCGTGTGTTTTTCCTCAACGACCTGAAATTCACGCCCATCCTGCGAGGCGATCGCAGCCTGATCCGGGTCAGCTCCAGTAAACCGGTGAAGGAACCCTACCTGGATTTTCTCGTTCAGCTCGACCAGCCCAATGGCCGCTTGTTGCGCGAGTACACCGTGCTCATCGATCCTCCGGGGGGCGCGGACATTGCATCGACTGGCGATGAACCATCGCTGGACCGTCCTGCTTCGGCATTCCCCAGTGTTCAGCCGGCAGTCGCATCCTTGCCTGCAAACAGGGAATCGCCGGCAACACCTGTGGATCCTCTGGCAGAACAGCTGTCTGCCAGTGTCCTGCACAACCAGCAGTTGCAGGCGACCCTCGATGAGCTCAACGCAAAGCTTCAGGCACAGGACGAACAGCTCGCCGTTGAGAAAAGGCAGGTGAGCGAGTTGCAAGCCCGATTGGCGCAGGTCCAGCAGGCTCCAACGGAGCCGGTTGTCGTGGCACCTGTGCCGGTCGTGGTTGAGGAACCAGGGGTGAACTGGCTATGGATGCTTGGATTTGTGACGCTGCTGGCCTTGGCGCTGCTGCTTGCATGGGGGCGTCGTCAACGACAGCAGGGTCAGGCTTCGCCAGAGCCAGCGCAACATGACCAGCCGATCAATCCACCCGCAGCGCACGGTGAGAAAACACTTCAGGAGGCCCGCGTCCACCCTCCACAATTGAGCACTCTTGCCCCCGTCGCGCTTGTTACATCGGCGGTGTTGTCCACGGCAGCGCCCTCGCAGCCGTTACCTACCGATGAGTTCCAGTTGAATCTGGACGACTTGTCGATGGATACGAATTGGGATTTGGGCCCGACGGAAAACACCCCACCCAGCGAAGCGCCAGCGCTGCCCGAGCTCGAAATCGAATGGACCATCGAACCCGCTTTCCCGGACGATAAACTTTAGGGGCAACGGTGCGGCGATCCGACATGCCGGCGAACCGGGCGCCGCGGTGTCTCTGCTGCACCGCGTTATCGTTCTTCGCGGGCACGCCTGGCTCCTACAGTGCTGCCTAATCGTTCATATCGGACAATAAAGACCGTTATCATGGTAACGCCCTACGCCTCAGGAATTTCGCCGATCATGACCACCAGCAAACCGGAAATCGTCATCACCTATTGCACCCAATGCCAGTGGCTTTTGCGTGCGGCCTGGCTGGCCCAGGAACTGCTCAGCACCTTTGGCGATGACCTGGGCAAGGTGTCTCTGGTGCCCGGCACCGGCGGGGTTTTTCACATTTTCTGTGACCAGGTACAGCTCTGGGAGCGCAAGGCGGACGGCGGTTTCCCCGAGGCCAAGGTGCTCAAGCAGCGAGTCCGCGACCAGATCGATCCAGACCGCGACCTGGGGCATAACGATCGCACTCAGTGAGACACCGCCTCTGCGACAACGGCTTTTTTGCTGGAACCGCTTGAAAGCCTGCTGGACACCACGATTGCGACGATGATCAATGTGCCGCCAAGCAGCATGCGCAGGGTCGGGTTTTCATTGAATAACAGCCAGGCCATGGTGATCCCGTAAACCGGCTCAAGGGCGAAGACCACAGCGGCGGTCCGCGCCTTGATCACCGCCAGGCTGGCGACAAACAGGCTGTGTGCAACGCCGGTGCAGAACACCCCGAGCAGACCGATCCATAGCCAGTCGATGGCTCGCACTTCGCTCAGGTGCGGGGCCGCTGCCGGCAGCAGGCATAATCCGACCACTACGTTCTGGCACAACGCCGCCTGCACCGGCGGGATGCGCGCGGAGCTGGCGCGGTTGGTCAGCGACAACAGGGAAAACAGCAGCCCCGAGGCGATCGACCAGAGCAGGCCGGTGGTGGCGCCACTGCCCAGGTCGAACTCAGGCGTGACCAGCACCAGCCCGACACTGACCAGTGCCACCAGCAGGATTTCATTGGCGCGGATGCGCTCGCGGAAAATCAGCCCTTCAAGGATCACGGTAAAGGCCGGGAAGCTGGCAAAGCCCAGGGTGGCGATGGCTACGCCTGCGATCTTCACCGAAACGAAGAAGCTCACCCAGTGCCCGGCCAGCAGCAAACCGCTGAGCAACAGTCGGCGAACATCCACGGCTTCGAGTTTCTGCCAGCGGGTCTGGCTGGCGAAGCGTGCAAAGCACGCCAGCGCCAGCACCGCGAACGCTGCCCGGCCGAAGACGATGATTGACGCAGAGGCGACGGCAAGTTTGCCGAATACGCCAGTCAAGCCGAACATCAATGCGCCGATATGCAGGGCGCCCAGGGCGGTACGGGGAGTCATGGCTATCCTTGAGAAAGTGAGCACGGTCATTTAACCGCGCCCGCTGGCGCTGTGTCTGTCGCCAGGCTCGCGTTATTTGTCGCCAGCCTCGCGCCGCAGCTTACCGGGCGACGCGCCGAACTCGCGCAGCACTGCAGCGGCAAAGGCGCTTTGGGAGCTGTAGCCGACCCGACTGGCAATCTCGCCAATAGGCAGCGCCGAATGGCGCAGCAAGCTCATGGCCTTGTGCAAGCGTCGGCTGCGGATGTAATCCATCGGCGTCTGCCCGCATTCGGCCACGAACCGTGCATGCAACCGTGCGCTGGATAGACCGGCTACGCGGGCCAAGTCGGCGACTTGCAGCGGGTAGGCGGCGTATTGGTCAATGTGCGCATTCAAGGCGGCGTAAGGCAGGCGCCGGCCACCCACCGAGTCGGGCCTGGTGTTGTTGAGGCTGGCCAGTAGTAGCACCGCGCCCTGTTGCGCGATCACCGGGTCATCGACCTGGCTGTTGGCCAACCATTCGACCAGTTGGCTCTGTCCCGCATCCAGCGACAAGCGACCGGCGTTGTCGAGCAGGCGCCGACTGGCATCGGCATGATCGCCCAGGGATTGGCCGAGCCATTGATCGTCAGGCACGTCCAGGACCAGGCAACGACTGCCGTCGGGGCTACCGCAGGCATGGTGAAAACCAGAGGGAATCACCACGAAGCTTTGCTGGACCACCTGGCTGCCACGCCCGTCGACCTCGAAATCCAACGCACCCGACAGCCCGAACACCAATTGCGCGTGCTCGTGGCTATGGACGATCAGGTCATGGGTGTAATGGCGCAGGGTAAGGATCGGTCTCATCGCGGCTCTCGTTACAGGCTCTCGTTACAAACTTTCGTTACAGGCTCTCATTGCAGGGTTGATGAGTCAGGGCCCAGTCTACACCGACACGGCTTGCGCGCGCCGTCACAGGACTGACTTGCCATTGTCATGGGTCATTAACCCGACCGGTTCAAGCTTGCCAAAACTTGTCCTGAGGGTCGCCCATGACCAGCGCCGAGCTCGCCAAACCCAGTCGTAAGCAACGTGTGCGCACCTTGTGGATTTCCGACGTGCACCTGGGCACGCGCGATTGTCAGGCCGAGCACCTGTCGCAGTTTCTCAAGGGCTATCACGCAGACAGGATCTACCTGGTCGGCGATATCATCGACGGCTGGAAACTGCGCGGCGGCATGTACTGGCCCCAGGCGCACACCAATGTGATCCGGCGCCTGTTGACCATGAGCAAGCGCGGCACCGAGGTCATCTACGTCACCGGCAACCACGACGAATTCCTGCGCCGTTATTCGAAACTGATCCTGGGCAACATCCAGTTGGTGGACGAAGCGGTGCACGTGACCGCCGATGGCCGGCACCTGCTGGTGATCCACGGCGATCAGTTTGACGTGATCACTCGCTATCACCGCTGGCTGGCGTTTCTCGGCGACTCGGCCTACGAATTCACCCTGACCCTCAACCGCTGGCTCAACCATTGGCGCGCCCGATATGGCTACGGTTACTGGTCGCTGTCGGCGTACCTCAAGCACAAGGTCAAGACTGCAGTCAGCTTCATCAGTGATTTTGAAGAGGCCATTGCCCATGAGTGCGTCAAGCGCGAGCTGCATGGGGTGGTGTGCGGGCACATTCACCATGCCGAGATCCGCAAGGTCGGCGAGGTGGATTACCTCAATTGTGGTGATTGGGTGGAGTCGTGCACGGCGCTGATCGAGCATTGGGATGGCACGATCGAGTTGTATCGGTTGGCCGATGCCCAGGCGCGGGAGGCGCAGTTGAAGGCGGCGAAGGTGGCGGAACTGGCCTAAGAGTTTTGACGTCTGGACTGGCCTCTTCGCGAGCAGGCTCGCTCCCACATTTTGATCGCACTTTACTGAACGAATTCGGTCACCTGTGGGAGCGAGCCTGCTCGCGAAGAGGCCGGCGCGGGCACCGCAGATCTGTCATGCAGGCGAATACTCCTCCATCGCCGCCTTGTAGAGCGAATTCTTCGGCTGGGCAAACAAGCGCTCCATCATAGGCTCGAAGAAACTCAGCGGCAGCGTGTCATACGCTGGATCAAACGCCGCCGCATCGTACTTGGCACAGAACTCGATGGTCGCCTGATACTGCGGATGGTCGCGAAATTGTTCGCGCAGGTGCCGATCCATGCCCAGGTGATGGAAGAAGTAATAGCCCTGGAAAATCCCGTGCTTTTCCACCATCCACAGGTTCTCAGGGCTGACGAAAGGCTTGAGGATCGCGGCGGCGATGTCCGGGTGGTTATAGGAACCCAGGGTGTCGCCGATGTCGTGGAGCAGGGCGCAAACGACGTATTCTTCGTCGCGGCCATCGCGCCAGGCACGGGTGGCAGTTTGCAGCGAGTGGGTCAGGCGGTCCACGGGGAAACCACCGAAGTCACCTTCCAGTAACTTCAGGTGCGCGACGATCCGTATTGGCAACTGACGAGCATAGGCGCTGAAGTCCGCGGCGATGATCGCCCAGTCTTCCTGCGTACCATCCTTCATGTGAGTAAAACGGGCATTGGCATTCATCGGCAATCCTCTGGTGATCTAGAACGGCACACGTCCCAGAATCATGTCGCGATACATGACGAAATCGCCGAGCAGGCTGTAGAAAGGGTGCTGGAAGGTTGCAGGACGATTCTTCTCGAAGAAGAAATGCCCGACCCAGGCGAAGCTGTAACCCGCCAGCGGCAAAACCCACAACAGCATCCAGGCGCCACGACCGATGGTCAGCGCCAGAATGAAAATCACCAGCGTCGTGCCGATGAAGTGCAATCGTCGACAGGTGCTATTGCTGTGTTCGCTGAGGTAATACGGGTAAAACTCAGCGAAACTGTTGAAACGCTTGATGTTTTCCACGACTGCGATCTCTGTGGTCATTGTTCTGGCCGCAAGTTGTTCGGCGGGTAGCTTATTTGAGTCTAGAGTGATCATTGGCGTCAGCCAGTGACAATAGGCGCCACTTTAGTATCCTTCGGAAAACTTGCCGCGACAGACGGCTCACCAAGACAGTAGACGCCATGAGCGAACGAACGACTTCTGCAAGCTGGGCGATGGGGATTGTCAAAGCACTGGAAATGGACGGCCTGGATTGCCGGGTTTTGTTCAAGCAGCTGGGGCTCGACTACGCGGCACTCGATGATCCGGATGCACGCTTCCCGCAAGATTCCATGACACGACTGTGGCAACGGGCGGTTGAACTGTCCGGCAACCCGGCGATCGGCCTGAACATGGGCAAGGTGGTGCGGCCCGCGCAGTTTCATGTGACGGGCTATGCCTTGATGTCCAGCCAGACCCTGGCCGAAGGGTTCAAGCGGCTGGTGCGCTACCAGCGGATCATCGCCGAAAGCGCCGACCTGAGTTTCCGCCTGCTGGATGAGGGCTATGCGCTGATTCTGACGGTGCATGGCGACCATTTGCCGCCTACCCGGCAAAGCGCCGAAGCCTCGCTGGCTTGCGCCCTGGCACTGTGTGGCTGGCTGACCGGGCGCACGCTGCATCCGCGCAAGGTCCTGGTGCAAGGCGCTGAACCGGTCAATCTCGAACCCTACAAACAAGCCTTCCATGCGCCACTGGTATTCAACGCACCCTACGATGCGCTGATTTTCGAACGGGCGGACATGGAGGCGCCGCTGCCGACGGCCAACGAAGCCATGGCGTTGTTGCACGACCGCTTCGCCGGCGAATACCTGGCGCGATTTTCCGAGAGTCGAGTCACGCACAAGGCGCGGCAGGTTTTGTGCCGATTGCTGCCCCAGGGCGAACCCAAGCGCGATGCGGTCGCGCAGACGTTGCACCTGTCGCAACGCACCCTGCAACGGCGTCTGCAGGAGGAGGGCACGAGTTTCCAGACGTTGCTCGACGACACCCGCCGTGAGCTGGCCGAACAGTACCTGGCGCAGCCGACCATGACCCTGCTGGAAATTGCCTACCTGCTGGGGTTCGCTGATCCGAGCAATTTCTTCCGCGCGTTCCGCCGCTGGTTTGACACCACGCCCGGCGAGTACCGGGCGCGATTGACGGGAACGCCGGTGCCGGTCAGTGACGCCAGAACGCCGGAATACACAGCACAAACACCGTAATGATCTCCAGTCGGCCCAAGAGCATGCCGAACGAGAGGATCCATTTGGCGGCGTCCGGCAGCGAGGCGAAGTTGCCGGCCGGACCGATGGTCTCGCCCAGGCCCGGGCCGACGCCGGACACGGTGCTGGCGGCGCCGGTCAGGGCGGTCATCCAGTCCACCCCGAGCAGTGACAGCAATAGCGCGATCACGCAGATGGTAATCGCGAAGAAGAAGGAAAAGGTCAGGATCGATCGTACGATCTCTTCATCGAGGCGGTGACCGTTGTACTTCTGCTTGATCACCGCCCGTGGGTGAATCAGTTGGTTAAGGTTAGCCTTGAGCAGGATATAGGCGACCTGGAAGCGGAAGATCTTGATCCCGCCAGCGGTCGAGCCGGAGCAGCCGCCAACAAAGCCCAGATAGAAGAACAGCATCAGCGAGAAGTTTCCCCACAGGCTGTAGTCCCCCAGCGCGAAACCGGTGGTGGTGACCACCGACGTCACGTTCAGCGCCACATGTCGCAACGCCTCCAGCCAATGCAACTGGGTGGTCCACCAGTACCAGGTGCCGAGCACCAGCCAGGTCACCAGCAGCATCCCGAGCAAGCCCTGGACCTGTTGGTCCTTGATCAGCGCCCGGCGGTTACCGCGCAGGGTCGCCACATACAGGGTGAACGGCAGGCTGCCGAGAATCATGATGACGATGGCCACCCAATGCACCGCCGGCTGCGTCCACTTGGCCAGGGATTGGTCCGAGGTGGAAAAACCGCCCGTGGAAATCGCCGACATCGCATGGTTGATCGCATCGAACGGACTCATTCCGGCCCACCAGAACGCCAGGCTGCCGAAAATGGTGATGCCGACATAGGCCGCGACGATCAGGCGCGCCACCATGTGTGAGCGGGGCATGACTTTCTCGGAGCGGTCCGAGGATTCGGTCTGGAACAGCCGCATGCCACCGATGCGCAGCAGCGGCAGGATCGCCACCGCCATGCCGATGAATCCGATGCCGCCGATCCAGTGCAACAGCGAGCGCCACATCAGGATGCCGGGGGACATGTCGTCCAGGTGGTTGAGCACCGTCGAACCGGTGGCGGTGATCCCGGACATGCTTTCGAAGAACGAATCGGTGTAGCTGATGTGCTGGGTCAGCAGGAAAGGCAGCGCGGCGAAGATACACACCACCAGCCAACTGCTGACAGTCAGCAGGTACATGTCCCGTGGCCGCAAATGGACATGCTCGGGGCGCCCGGGAATGACCAGGGCGAGGCCCGCGACAAAGGTGATCATGCTCGCCCAGAGGAACGACGGCAGGTCGCCGGTGCGATCGAAGATCACCAGCGTACCCATGGGCACGACCATGGCGATGGCCAGGGTTATCAGGAAGATGCCGATGATGAAACCAATGAGACGTAAGGTCGGCAACGCCATGAAATCCGCTCGGCTGAAGTTAGGAGGGCGCCATTCTACCTGCGGGGCGGGGCATGTAAACCGCACTGCTTCAGTAGTTACAGCTAGAATAGCCGCACAATTTTTTCTGGAGGTGGCCGATGCAGGCTCTCGACGTTTTGCTCAACCGTGTTTCCGTCCCGCGCCTGATCGAACCGGCACCCACCCAGGCGCAACGTGAAGTGCTGTTTGCCGCAGCCATGCGTGCCCCGGACCACGGTCATTTGCAGCCTTGGCGTTTCCTGACGGTCGAAGGCGCGGCGCGCGAGCAAATGGGCGAGTTGCTGGCCGAGGCGGCAAAGTTGCAGGACGCTGAAGTGACCGAAGCGGCCATCGACAAGGCACGCAACGGACCACTGCGGGCGCCCTTGGTGGTGGTCGTGATCGCGCGGGTGCAGGATCACGTCAAGTATCCGAGGTCGGAGCAGCTGCTGGCGGCGGGTTGTGCAGCCCACGGGATCTTGCTGGCGGCCTATGCGCAAGGTATTGGTGCGGTCTGGCGTACCGGGGACCTGGCCTATTCGCCGCATGTGGCCAAGGGCTTAGGGTTGACTGAAGGCGAAGAGGTGATTGCCTTTCTGTACCTGGGTACGCCGCTGAAGGAACCCCGCGTTGCGGAGAAGGTTGATCTGGCGGAGTTCGTCAGCGCCTGGCCAGCCGCATAAAGATCGTTCCCAGCAGAGCGTGGGAACGATCAATCAGGCGGCGACTCCCGGCACCAGCGGCAATTCCAGGCTGGCAATGAACCCGCCCTCCGGATGATTGGCCAGCACCAGGCTTCCGCCATGCCGTTCCGCCGCTCGCCGGGCAATCGCCAGTCCCAGGCCATGCCCGGCCGCCGTCTGCCCGGGCGCACGATAGAACGGCTCACCCAGCTGGCTCAAATGTTCCTCGTCCGCCCCCGGCCCGTGGTCACGCACGGTCACCACAATCCGTTCTCCTTGCCGCAGCGCCTGCATTTCGATCGGCAGGCCGCCCGCCGGGTTGAAGCGCTGGGCGTTGCGCAACAGATTGTCCACGGCTCGCTCGATCATCGTCGGCCAACCCTTGAGGGTCAGTTGCGACTCGGCTTCAAGGTGCACGAGCTGATCGGGTGAACTCAGTTGTGCATCCTTTTGCAACGTATTGAGCAGGGCGTTGAGATCCACCTCTTCGGCACTGGCGTTATCGGCGTCAACCCGTGCCAGCACGAGGATTTCGCTGATCAACGCTTCGAGGCGGTCACATTCGCGGGTCAGGCGCGGCCAGAGTTTCTCCCGTTCCTGCGGCGTGGCGCGCTCGGCCAATGCCAGCGCAATGCGCAGGCGAGCGAGGGGCGAACGCAGTTCGTGTGACACATCGCGCAGCAGCTGGCGTTGACTGCCGATCAGGCTTTGCAGGCGCGCGCCCATGCGATTGAAGTCGTTGGCCAGTACGCCGAATTCGTCGCGGCGGTTGGCCAGTTTGACCAGGCTGTTCTGTTGATAGGTGGTTTGTCCCAGGTCATGCACCGCACCGCGCAAGCGGCTCAGAGGGCGGGTGATGGACAAGGTGACCAACAGGCTGAACAGGGTCAGCACCACTAATGCGATCCCCAGCGCACTCAACGGCCAGAGCAGGCTTTCGCGGTGCCAGGCGTCGAGTTCCGGATGTGGAATCCGGTAGATGAACAGATAGGTGTCACCACTTTTGTCGCTGGTGTATTCATCCGTCAGGCGACGCCATGGCAAGCGACGGTCATCATTGTTCTGCCGCGCTTCAAACGCAGCGGCGCGTCGCGGAAAGGTACCGCGTACGACCGGGTCGCCGCTTTCATTCAGGACCTGGACATCGATGTGATACTGGCGCTTGCGCTGCTGCAGAAGATCCTGGGCCGCGTCTTCGCCCTGGGATTCGTAAGTCTGCGTCCATTGCTCAGCCAGTGTATTGAGACCTGGGTGGCGACTGAGTATCCACGCATCCTGGTTGAGCATGTGCCCGAGCAGAATGGAGAGCCCTGCAACCAGGGCGATGGCCAGCCAAAAGCTGGCCAGGATTCGCCAGAACAATGAGCGCACAGAAAATCCTCAAGCAAACACAAAATCACCTGTAGGAGCGAGCATGCTCGCGAAAAACTCAAGGACAACACGGGCTACCTGATGCCCCCCGTTATCGTTGAAGTCCATCGCGAGCAGGCTCGCTCCCACAGTTCAGCGGTTAATTCGGGTTAGCGCATTATTGCGCTTTTTGTGCCTGTTGCGCTTTCCAGGCCTTGAATTCGGCCCACTCGGCGCGACGTTCAGCCTGCTTTTTCTGGATCTCGTCGAATTTCTTCTGTTGATCCGGTTTCAGCAACGCACGCACCTCGGCTTCGGCTTTCTTGTGGTTGGCGGCCATTTCATCTTTCATGGCTTTCTGGTCGGCTGGCGAGAGTTTTTCCAGGTACTTGTCGACCACTTGCTTACGCTCATGCATCTGCTCGCCCATGATCTTGCGGATCTGCTCGCGCTGCTCGCGGCTCAGGTCCAGTTGGCTGTACGGGCCTTTGCCGTGCATGCCGTGCATCTGACCGCCGTGGTGCGAACCGTCCATCGGGCCGCTTGGGCCTGCGCCTTCAGGCATGGCCATGGCAACGGTCGGCAGGGCGGCGGCGAACATCAAAGCGATAAGAGTCTTGCGCATGGTGAATCTCCTTGTCTCATTCCCGGTACGTTCCGGATGAGTACAGATTACGCAGATCAAGGTCAGCGGCGGTCAGCGGTACGTAAAGCTTGGGTAAAGATGGTGTTGTATTTGACCTGACCTGTAGGAGCCGGCTTGCTGGCGATCCTGGCGACGTGGTGTGTCTGTCACACCGCCATCCAGGGAATCGCGTGGCGTCAGAGACTGTAGTAGTAACCGCGGCTACGCAAAGCCACGATGCGCGGGCGGCCATCAGGATGCGGGCCAATCTTCTTGCGCAGGTTACTGACGTGCATGTCGAGGCTGCGGTCGTACAGGGTCAGCTTGCGACCGAGGGCGATTTGCGCCAGTTCCTGTTTATCCAGCGGCTCGCCGGGCTGCTTGAGCAGGGCTTCGAGCAGGCGGCTTTCGGAAACTGTAAGGGTGAATTCCTGTTCATCGATGCTGACCACGCCACGCACCGGGCTGAAACACAGGTCGCCCAGCTCCATCTGGCTGGACACCGCTGCGGGATGACTGCGGCGCAACACGGCGCGCAGGCGCGCTGTCAGTTCCCGCGGGTCGCAGGGTTTGGCCAGGTAGTCGTCGGCGCCGAGTTCCAGGCCGAGGATGCGGTCCAGGGGTTCGCCGCGGGCTGAAAGCATCAGCACCGGCAAGTCGGGGTGATCGCTGCGCAGTTGCTTGAGCAGTTCCAGGCCGCTGCCGTCCGGCAACATCACGTCCAATACCACGGCCGCCGGGGAAGTTTCAGCCAGCGCGCGGCGCGCGCTCTGACCGTCATGACAGGCGCGCACCTGAAACCCTTCCTGGCTCAGCCAACTGCCCAGGAGCTCACAAAGCTCCTGGTCATCATCAATTAGTAACAACTCGCTCATGGATCACTCAATTCAGCCATTGTCGACGTTTTCGCCTCGCACCACTGGCGAAGATACCGCAGAGCAGGGCCAATAGCGCCACCCCGGCGCCAATGACGAACCACTGTTGCTGATCGGTCAATAAGCGCGGGATCGAACTGCCGGCCTGCACTTCCCGAAGGTGCAGCTTGAGTCGCTGGTTCTCCTGGCGCAACCGGGCCAGTTGGACGCTTTCGCGCTCGCCATCGGCATTGTTCAATTGTTTGCTCAGTTCTTCTCGTTGCCGCTCGCTTTCCTTCAAGCGTTGCTGCAGTTCGTTGATCTGGCTGCCGGCGCTCAAGGACAGCGGCGTGGAGTTCGCGCCCTCGGCGGCTTCCTCACCGTGGGCAGGCGCCACGATCGACAACGTGACCAACATCAGACACAACGGACCCTTGCGCATCGCGACTCCTGATTCCAATACGGATATTGGGGAGTTTGTCGGCAGGCAAACGAGATTAATGAGCGATTGAGAACGCGATGAACCGAGAAGGTTCACCGCGCAGGGGGAGCTTACGGGAGGACTTGCTTGAAAGGCTTGACCAGAACGTTGGCGTAGACGCCTGCGGCGATGTACGGATCGGCGTCGGCCCAGGCCTGTGCGGCGCTCAGGGAGTCGAATTCGGCGACGATCAGGCTGCCGGTGAAACCCGCTGCCCCCGGATCATTGCTGTCGACCGCCGGATGCGGGCCGGCCAATACGATGCGACCTTCGCCCTTGAGCGCTTGCAGGCGCTCCAGGTGTGCAGGCCGTGCGGCCAGGCGGGCTTCCAGGGAGTTGGCGACGTCTGTGGCAATGATTGCGTAAAGCATGTCAGTCCTCGGTTTTCGGCGTTGTGGTATCGGCGTCGTGCAGGTGGCGGGACAGGTAGATGCCCTGGCCGACCAGGAACAGCAAAGTCATGCCCAGGCTGCCGAAGACCTTGAAGTCGACCCAGTAGCTCTGGAAGGTGAACGCGACGAACAGGTTGGCGGCGCCGCAAAACAGGAAAAAAGCGATCCAGGCGATGTTCAGGCGCGTCCAGACCGGCTCAGGCAGGGTCAGCGCATGGCCCATGATGCGTTTGATCAGCAGTTGGTCACCGATGAAGTGGCTGCCGATGAAAGCCAGGGCGAACAGCCAGTTGACCACCGGGGCTTTCCATTTCAGGAAGGTCTCGCTGTGGAAGGCCAGGGTCAGGCTGCCGAACACCAGGCAGGCGATGAGGGTCAGCCACTGGCTCTTCTCCAGCTTGCGCTGCTTGATGAACAGCGTGCCGTAGACCACCAGGGAGCTGATGATCAGCATCGCGGTGGCACTGTAGATACCGCCTACAGTGACCTCGTGGCCGGCAATGTCGACGACCCGTGGATCGATTTTGAAGACGATGAAAAACAGCAGGAGCGGGATGAAATCGATGAATTGTTTCACAGTGGCAGCCAGAAGCAGGATGTGGCGGCATAATAACAAACATATGGGCGCGCGATAGCGCCAGCTGATTTGAGGTTACAAAGCCCTGTGAATGTTGATTTGCACTGCCATAGCACGGCCTCCGATGGCGCCCTGGCGCCCGCGGTTCTGGTTGCGCGTGCGTTCGAGAAAGGTGTGCAGGTCCTGGCCTTGACCGATCACGACACCCTGGAGGGCCTCGACGAGGCCCGGCACGCCGCGAATGAGCTGGGGATGCAATTGGTCAACGGAGTCGAGTTGTCCTGCACCTGGGGCGGCGCGACCATTCACGTGCTGGGCTACGGCTTCGACGTCGATGCCGCGCCGTTGGTCGAGGCGATTGCCAGGTTGCGCGATGGGCGCTGGCTACGCTCCGAGGAAATCAGCCGCAAACTGGCGCTCAAGGGCATGCCGGGTGCGCTGGACGGCGCAAGGGAAGTCCAGCAGGCCCTGGGAGACAGCGGCAACGCACCGGCCCGCCCGCACTTCGCCGACTGGATGGTGCGCGAAGGTTTCGTCAAGGATCGCGCCGAAGCGTTCCGCAAATGGCTGGGCGCCGGCAAGCTGGGAGACGTCAAGCAGCATTGGCCGACCCTGGAAGAAACCGTCGAAACCCTGCGCGCAGCCAAGGCCTGGGTCAGCCTGGCCCATCCCTGGCATTACGAATTCACTCGCAGCAAGCGTCGCCGCCTGATTGCCGACTATATTCAAGCAGGGGGCCACGCGATCGAGGTGGTCAATGGCTATCAGCCTGCCGAACAAGTGGGCAGCCTCGCGATCCTGGCCCGCGAGTTCGGTCTGCTGGTCAGCGCCGGCAGTGATTTTCATGGCCCTGGAGGCTGGTCCGAGATCGGTGAATACCGCCCGCTCCCGGAGGATCTGCCACCACTGTGGTGTCGATTCAAACATGACCCAATTATTGCCGCCGTCTGAACAGGTAGAGAATGTGAGTCAATTTTTCCAGATTCATCCGGAAAACCCGCAAGCGCGCCTGATCAAGCAGGCTGTCGAGATCATCCGCAAGGGCGGGGTGGTGATTTATCCCACGGACTCCTCCTACGCAATCGGTTGCCAGATCGGCGACAAGGTCGCCGTGGAGCGCGTTCGCCGCCTGCGTCAGCTCGATGAAAAGCACAACTTTGCGCTGATCTGCAGCGACTTGTCACAACTGGGTCTGTTCGCCAAGATCGATACGGGCACTTTCCGCATTCTCAAGGCCCATCTTCCGGGGCCCTACACCTTCATCCTCAATGCCACCCGCGAAGTCCCGCGACTGCTGTTGCATCCGAAGAAGCGCACCATCGGCCTGCGGGTGCCGAGCCATCCGATTGCCCTGGCGCTGCTGGAAGAGCTGGGCGAGCCGCTGATGAGCGTGACGTTGATCATGCCGGGCGATGATGACCCGATGACCGATCCCTACGAAATGCGCCAGTTGCTCGAGCATCAGGTGGACCTGATCATCGATGGCGGTTTCGGCGGGATCAAGGCGTCCACCGTGATCAACCTCGCCGATGGCGAACCGGAAGTGATCCGTGTCGGTTGCGGTGACCCTGCGCCGTTCATGGTCGAGGCCTAGATGTCCGCAGTGGAACCCGTCGACAGCCAGGCCGGCGCCCAGCAAGAGCTGCCTTTCGCCATGGTCTATGGCCAGGCGGTCATGGAAATGCCGCTGGACCTGTACATTCCGCCGGATGCGCTGGAAGTCTTTCTCGAGGCCTTCGAGGGCCCGCTCGACCTGCTGCTGTACCTGATCCGCAAACAGAACATCAATATCCTCGATATTCCGGTGGCGGAAATCACCCGGCAGTACATGGGCTATGTCGAGTTGATGCAGTCGGTGCGCCTGGAACTGGCGGCCGAATACCTGGTGATGGCCGCGATGCTGGCCGAGATCAAGTCGCGGATGCTGCTGCCACGGGCTGAAACCGTCGAAGACGAGGAAGAAGACCCGCGCGCCGAACTGATCCGCCGCTTGCAGGAATACGAGCGTTTCAAGGCCGCCGCCGAAGGTATCGACGGCCTCAGCCGGGTTGGTCGCGACGTGGTCGTGCCCAAGCTCGATGCCCCGGAGGCGCGGGCGCGCAAACTGTTGCCGGATGTGCGTTTGTCAGAGTTGTTGCTGTCCATGGCCGAGGTGCTGCGCCGGGGCGACATGTTCGAAAGCCATCAGGTCAGCCGCGAGGCGCTGTCCACCCGCGAACGCATGAGCGATGTGCTGGAACGGCTCAAGGGCGGCGGTTTTGTGCCGTTTGTCGAGCTTTTCACCGCCGAGGAAGGGCGCCTGGGGGTTGTCGTGACCTTCATGGCGATCCTCGAACTGGTCAAGGAATCCTTGGTCGAGCTGGTGCAGAATGAGCCGTTCGCCGCGATCCACGTCCGAGCACGAGCCGAATAACGAGTCCAATCATGAACCTGAGTGAACCCCGCGAGCTGGCGCCACTGCTCGAAGCCTTTCTGTTGGCCTCCGGAAAACCGCAATCGTTGGAGCGCCTGTTCGAGCTCTTCGAAGAGGCCGAGCGCCCGGAACCGGCGGTATTCAAGAAAGCGCTGACAATTCTGGGCAAGTCGTGCGATGGCCGCGCGTACGAGTTGAAGGAAGTTGCGTCCGGCTATCGCCTGCAAATCCGTGAGAAGTTTTCGCCGTGGGTCGGGCGTTTGTGGGAAGAGCGGCCGCAGCGTTACTCGCGCGCCATGCTCGAAACCATTGCCTTGATTGCCTATCGCCAGCCGATCACCCGGGGCGAGATCGAGGATGTGCGGGGCGTGGCGGTCAACAGCCAGATCGTCAAGACGCTGATGGAACGTGAGTGGATCCGTATCGTCGGCTACCGCGACGTACCGGGCAAGCCGGCGATGTTCGCCACCACCAAGGCGTTTCTCGATCACTTCAACCTGAAGAACCTCGATGACCTGCCGCCGCTGGCCGAGGTGCGCGAGCTGAAGCCTGATCCGGTGCTCGATTTCGACGACGCGCCAGTGCCCGCCAGCCTGCAGGAACTGGCCGATGCCAGCGCCGAGCCGGAAGAGCCCAAGGAAGAGACCAGTTTTCATACGCTGTTACTGGAACTGGACAGCATGGAGGAGGGGATCAAGACCGACTTCGATGATTTGTTGCGTGATGGTGAGGTACCGGGGATCGATCCGGAGCCACTCGACATTGAACCGGGCGTCGAACCTGCCCCGGTTGAACCTGAACCTGAGCAGGAAGACGACATCCTCGGCGTTGCCGAGGCCCGTGAAAAACTGCTGGCCGCCGTCGCCGCCCTGGAACAGCCGAAACCCGAGCTTAGCGATGAGGAAGCCGAAGCATTGGCCCTGGCCAAAGCCATCGAAGCCGAACGCCGCGAGCTTGAAGATTGAAAAGATCGCAGCCTGCGGCAGCTCCTACAGGAATCGCATTCCAAATGTAGGAGCTGCCGCAGGCTGCGATCTTTTGATCTTGATGTTAATAGCGCGTCACCGGTCGGCGGAAAAATCAGTAAGTCACCTTCGATCAGCTACTCTCTGATGCGCAAACGCCCGCATGCGCGTATGATTCGCGACCCTTCGGCGATCCCTTCGCCAAAGTACCCAGTTTTCAGAACACACCGGGAGGTGCCCAGATGAGTATCAAAGACCAGAAAGACGACCAGGAAATCGGCCCAGCAGGCGAAAAACTGCAGAAAGTCCTCGCCCGTATCGGCGTCGGCTCGCGCCGTGACGTGGAAGCCTGGATCAGCCACGGCCGGATCAAGGTCAACGGCAAAGACGCCACCCTCGGCCAGCGCGTCGACATGCACGACGCCATCACCATCGATGGCAAGGTGATCAAGCGTGAAGAGGCCGCCGAGTCGGTCCGCCGCGTGATCATGTACAACAAGCCCGATGGCGAAATCTGCACCCGCGTCGACCCGGAAGGCCGTCCGACCGTGTTCGACAAGATGCCGCGTCCGAAAGAAGGTCGCTGGATCAACATCGGTCGCCTGGACATCAACACCACCGGCCTGCTGATGTTCACCACCGACGGTGAACTGGCCAACCGCCTGATGCACCCTTCCTACGAAATGGACCGTGAATACGCGGTACGTGTGCGTGGCGAAGTCGACGACGAGATGATCGAGCGTCTGAAAGCCGGCGTGGTCCTCGAAGACGGCCCGGCCAAGTTCACCGACATCAAGCAGGCGCCGGGCGGCGAAGGTTTCAACCACTGGTACCACTGCGTGGTGATGGAAGGTCGCAACCGCGAAGTTCGTCGCCTGTGGGAATCCCAGGGCCTGGTGGTCAGCCGTCTGAAGCGCGTGCGTTTTGGTCCGGTGTTCCTCAATTCGGACCTGCCGATGGGCCGCTGGCGTGAAATGAGCCAGTACGAAGTCGACATTCTGAGTGCCGAAGTTGGCCTGACGCCGGTGGCGATGCCGCAGATGAACGCCAAGAGCAAAGACAAGCTTGACCGGATGCAGCGTAAGTCGTCGCGTCCAATGGCCAAGACCGAGCGCGTACGTACCCTGCGTCCAGCCACTGGTGCCGCCGCACCGGCCGCGCCGCGTGCCAACCGCGAGCCGCAGATCGAAGGCGAGCGTCCAGGGCGCAAGCCAGCCGCCCGTCAGGACGGCGAACGCGGTCCACGCACGCCACGTCCGGCCAATGGCCGTACCGAGCGTGGTGAAGGTCGTGGTACGCCGGTGGCGGATCGTCCAGCCGACACCAAGCGCACGGCCAAGCCGGCATCGAAGCGTCCTGGCATCAGCCTGGTCGACGGTGACAAGCCGTCGGGCAAGCGCCGCGGCGCGCCGGCCGGTTCCGGCCAGCGTCCGGGGTTTGGACGTCGTAAGCCGGAGTAATCGGTAAGCGCTTCATGAAAAACGCCAACCTTCGGGTTGGCGTTTTTTTGCGCCTGGCTTTAGCCCGGTGGTGTTTTTGAGGGCGCCTTCGCGAGCAGGCTCGCTCCCACAAGGGATCACATTTCCATGAAACAACGCAGTCTCCTGTGGGAGCGAGCCTGCTCGCGAAAGCGCCAGTTGCAGCACCGAGGTGTCCGAAGTGGAAAGCCAAAATTACATGCTGTAAAGATTTCATGACGAAATCCACAGGTAAAACCCATGAAATCGCCTTTCTGTTGATCCCGTAAGAAAATGCTTACGCTGCATTCTCTCAGGTCCTTCTTCCACCTCTCTATCCCGCTTGTTTCCCGCCCCCATGCAAGGTGTCATGCGCGCCATGCCTGTCGTGCAGGTGCATAACAAAAAGGAGGCGCAATGACCGCCGCAATCCGTTTCCAGCTCTCATCGCGGGCCGGTTTTTACGCCGTCCCCGTCCGTGACCTGCAAAGGTCTGACGTCCTTTTTGCTGCCACCCGATCGCTTCGGGGTGGACACATGCAATCCCGGCTACCGACACGCTGATCCAGCGGGGTCTGGCAGCAGGGGGTTACAGGTGTACAATGCGCCGCGTTTTACCTGTGACCTCCTGCGCATCTGCGCAAACCTCAAGGCTATCCGCCTTGTTCACTCCGCCGCGCCACAAGCGTGTCGGGTTCGATTTCGTCACAGATAAAAACAAACAGGTGACGCATGACCGTTGTAAATACGCTGAACTCCTGGTGCCTGCGCTGGGGTTTGATCGACGCTGCTTAACGTCCTTCTGAGTAGCAACGTCAACTGAACATCATCAAACCTTGCGTGAGACCCTTTTCATGAGTGGACAAAACTCGCATTCAGGCGAGCTGAAACGCGGCCTGAAAAATCGCCACATTCAACTGATTGCCCTCGGTGGCGCGATCGGTACCGGTCTGTTCCTCGGCTCGGCCGGGGTGCTGAAATCCGCCGGGCCGTCGATGATCCTCGGCTATGCCATCTGCGGCTTCATAGCCTTCATGATCATGCGCCAGCTGGGCGAGATGATCGTCGAAGATCCGGTGGCCGGCTCCTTCAGCCATTTCGCGCACAAGTACTGGGGCGGCTTTGCCGGCTTCCTGTCGGGCTGGAACTGCTGGATCCTGTACATCCTGGTCGGCATGTCGGAGCTGACGGCGGTCGGCAAATACATCCACTACTGGGCGCCGGACATCCCGACCTGGGCCTCCGCAGCCGCTTTCTTCGTGCTGATCAACGCCATCAACCTGGCTAACGTCAAAGTCTTTGGCGAGGCCGAGTTCTGGTTCGCGATCATCAAGGTCGTGGCGATCGTCGGCATGATTGCCTTGGGCAGCTACCTGTTGGTCAGCGGTAATGGCGGCCCGCAAGCGGCGGTCAGCAACCTGTGGTCCCACGGCGGCTTCTTCCCCAATGGCGTCACCGGCCTGGTGATGGCCATGGCGTTCATCATGTTTTCCTTCGGCGGCCTGGAAATGCTCGGTTTCACCGCAGCCGAAGCCGACAAGCCGAAAACCGTGATCCCCAAGGCGATCAACCAGGTGATCTACCGCATCCTGATTTTCTACATCGGTGCGTTGGTGATCCTGCTGTCGTTGACCCCGTGGGACAGCCTGCTGACCACCTTGAACGCTTCCGGTGATTCCTACAGCGGCAGCCCGTTCGTGCAAGTGTTCTCGATGCTGGGCAGCAACACCGCTGCGCACATTCTCAACTTCGTGGTCCTGACCGCGGCCTTGTCGGTGTACAACAGCGGCACCTACTGCAACAGCCGCATGCTGCTGGGCATGGCCGAGCAGGGCGATGCGCCGAAAGCATTGGCGAAGATCGACAAGCGCGGCGTGCCGGTGCGTTCGATCCTGGCCTCGGCCGCCGTGACCCTGATCGCGGTGCTGCTGAACTACCTGATTCCGCAGAATGCGCTGGAACTGCTGATGTCGCTGGTAGTGGCCACCCTGGTGATCAACTGGGCGATGATCAGCTACTCGCACTTCAAGTTCCGCCAGCACATGAACCAGACCAAACAGACGCCGCTGTTCAAGGCCTTCTGGTATCCGTATGGCAACTACATCTGCCTGGCGTTCGTGTTGTTCATTCTCGGTGTGATGTTGTTGATTCCGGGGATCCAGACGTCGGTGTACGCGATTCCGGTGTGGCTGGTGTTCATGTGGGTCTGCTACGGCATCAAGAACAAGCGCCATGCACAGCGCGCCTTGCAAGCAGCCGTGGAGTAACGCTGCACAGACACAACAAACCCGGCCAAGTGCCGGGTTTTTTGTTCTTGGTGTAGTAATTCATATCTTGTTGGTATGCATGTCCTACATGCAAAGTCGCATTAACCTACAGTGATTTCAGAATTTTCAGCAAAAGTTGGCGGAGAATTAAAAAATCAGAAACGGCCTACACCCGAGGTCGCGCATTTTTCTATAGTCTGGCGCTCCAAATACATTAAGGAGCGATGCTAATGGCGAGTCATAGTTACATGAGTGTTACTGGTAAACGTCAAGGGTTGATTTCAGCCGGCTGCTCAGGCCAGAGCTCTATCGGTAACAAATGTCAATTCGGCCATCAGGACGAAATCATGGTGCTGGCTTATGCGCACGATATGGTTGCGGGCAATGACGGAAGCATTACCGGTGGTCGCGGAAAACACATGCCCTTCATGATCACCAAAGCCATCGATAAATCATCACCGCTGCTTGCGAATGCGCTGCATGCAGGTGAAGAACTGGATTGCATCATCAATTTATACCGAACCGCTTCGACTGGAGGGCAAGAGCGGTATTATTCGATACGCCTCACTGGTGCGCGTATTGCGCATATCAGCCAGCAAGTCCCCCATGCCATCCGCATGAATGATGCAGAGCCGCAAGAGTTGGTATCTATTCGATATAGAGATATTGCCTGGGCGCACCTTACTGGGGCAACAAGTGCTTATAGCAGTTGGATGAATGAAAATGAATGAAACTTCTTGCGACATTCATGACGTGACCAGGGCGGCTTCTGACTTGGTTGCAGTTGGAAGCAGCGTAGGCATGGCGCATATTCCTGATGGTTTTGCTCGGCTTCGATTTGGTTCGATTATCTCTGCCTATGTTGATGAAATTATTCAGGCGGTTGATGAGGGGGTTATTAGCGCGTGGCAAGCGGTGCAGGACATAACAGCTGAATATGAGGATTTATCGTCGAAGGCGCGTTTCTATCTTCAAAATGGTGTTGGGGTTGTAGGTGGTGTGATGCAAATCAGGACGGGTGTTTTGGTCATTGGCGGTTCAGGAGGGCTAGGTGCCGTTCCGGGGGGGCTGATGGTTGGACATGGTGCGAATAATATATATGAAGGTTTAGGGAATATCTATAATGGCCCAGGTGTGCCAAGCGTTCTCGGCCCAGTTAGACAGCTCTACCAAACGGCGTTGAGGGATGAGGGTCGCGGGGATATCACGTATTACTCTTTAGACTTGCTTTTATCAAGTTATGGAGTATTAAGGCAGGTGCAGAAGCCTGGTGTGTTCGAGTTATTTAGGTATGATCCACTTAATTATGAGGTGGCATATCAGCAGTCGGGGAAACTGGCTTTGGCTTTCGAGGCGTTGGTTGATTTTTTTACATTGAGTGCAATAGTCGAGAAGGGTGTTTCTCCTCGGGGTGAATAGATTTTTATGTGTTGATGTTTATGTTTTGCCGCGCATTCTGGGAATGTAAAATCGTAGTCCCAAACAAACAAAAATTACGTATGTAGTTAAATAGGCGGCATCTAGGTATTTGTCATTGATGTGGACGAATTTTGTTATTCCCCAAACAGTAAGGCCTGCAGGTAATCCAGAGCTACCTAAAACTAAGCAGGTTACCGCTACGTGATATCGAATATTTTCAAGGTTCATTGGCTATAAGGTCTTGTTTTTTGTGTGTTAAGTAAGGTGATTGTGAAGGCTGGGTGGAATTGGTTCGAGCGTTATGTAAGTCCTTGCATTCTTTAAAGAAAATGGTTTCAGCGGGAAACTCAGAAGATAGATGTGCTTTAGCTGGTGATTTAAATCACGCCGCGCATTCTTGGAGTGTAGAATCGTAAGCCCCAAAAAACAATAATTGTATAAGTTGCAAAAAAGACGATGTGTCGAAATTTTTCGTTTATGTCAAACAGTTTTGTTATTCCGAGTGCGATTAGGGTGGCGGGTAGTAGGGCGCAAGCAAAAACAAGGAGGGTTACAGATGTGTAATATCGAGTATTTTCAAGATTCACTGCTCGACTCCCTTTTTTTCGCCAAGTGCTGCCCATAGGTTAGTGTCGCCATTCGAAATAAAGCAACTTCCATTTTGTAAAACCGACAACGCTGTAGGAAAAGTCCAGCAAAGCTTCCTTGATCTCACTTGCCAAAGTGATTACCTGCTATTCAGAACGTCATTCGCGGTATCCTGCACCCTCTGAATACGGACGCTTTTCCATGCTGGTGATTTCCAACAACGTGCATCTGCCGGATGCCGAGATCGAGTTGACCGCCATTCGCGCCCAGGGGGCGGGTGGGCAGAACGTCAACAAGGTTTCCAGCGCCGTGCACCTGCGCTTCGACATTCCGGCCTCGTCCTTGCCCGAGTTCTACAAGGAGCGGCTGCTGGCGCTGCGCGACAGCCGCATCACCAGCGAAGGCGTGCTGATCATCAAGGCCCAGCAATACCGGACCCAGGAGCAGAACCGCGCCGACGCCCTGGAGCGTTTGGTCGAGTTGATCCAGAGCGCCACCAAGGTCGAGAAGAAACGCCGGCCGACCAAGCCGACCCTCGGCTCGAAGACTCGTCGGCTTGAATCCAAGAGCAAGCGCGGCAACATCAAGGCCGGGCGCGGCAAGGTGGATTTCTAGCCAACGTCTCGCGCTTGTCGATGCCTTGGGGCTTGCCGATACAGGTAGATGCAGAGCATCAGACTGCTTAGCGCGGCAATGGCGGCGAACAGGAAGATCGAGGCAAAGCCGAATCCCGCCGCAATCGCACCGGCCAGCGGCCCGGTGATCCCCAGCGACAAGTCGATGAACAGCGAATAGGCGCCGACCGCCGCACCACGACTGGAGGCCGGCACCAGGTTGACCGCTTCGACACCCAGTGCCGGGAACACCAGCGAGAAACCAAAACCGCTCAATGCCGCGCCCGCCAACGCCCAATGCGCGTCGGGTGCCAGCCACAGCAGCAACAGGCCCAGGGTTTCAACCGACAGGCAGGCAATCGCCACGCGAAAACCACCGAGGCGATTGATCAGGTTGCCGAACAGCAGTCGGGCACCGATGAAGCTCGCACCGAACAGGCTCAGGCACAACACGGCGTTGTCCCAGTGCTGGGTGGCGTAGTACAGGGTGATGAAGGTGGCGATGGTGCCAAAGCCAATCGAGCCCAGGGCGAGGCCGCAACCGTGAGGTAGCACCCGACTGAGCACGTGCATGAACGGCAGGCGTTCACCGGCAACAATGGGCGCGGCGGTTTTCGGCCAGGCCAGTAGCAGGCCAAGCACTGCCAGCAGCACAATGCTCACGCCCATGCTCCACAAGCCCATTTGCTTGACCAGCAACACGCCCAAGGGCGCGCCCACCGCCAATGCGCCGTAACTGGCGATGCCGTTCCATGAGATGACCTTGGCGGTGTTCGCCGCGCCGACTCGGCCGATGCCCCAGCCAATCGAGCCGGAACCCACCAGGCTTTCGGCGCTGCCGAGCACCAGGCGGCCGATCAGCAAGCTGATCAGGCTGAGCATCGGCAGGCTTTGGGTCCAGGCCGATAGCAGCATGAACACGCCGCTTAAGCCACAGCCCGCCAGGCCATACATGACCGCCAGTTTGCTGCCCTTGTTGTCGATGATTTTCCCGGCGTAGGGGCGGCTGAGCAGGGTGGCGAGGTATTGCACGCTGATCACCAGCCCGGCGATTACGGCGCCAAAGCCCAGGTCGCTATGGACATAGCCTGGCAGTACCGCTAGGGGAATGCCGATGTTGAGGTAGCCGATGAAGGTAAACAGGACGATGGAAACGACTTGCAGCGTGACCGCCAGGGGGCGCTGTTGTTCAGGCATGGGTAAAGGTCCACGGGAAAGCAGGTTTAGATAGGCTGCTTATGATAGCGGCGCGAGCGGCCGTGGGTCGTGGAAAAAGTAAAACTATTTTGTCGGGCGGGAGCGATCAGGGCTTGGCAGGCGCTACCAATTGCGTGGTAACCAGGGCGGCCAGGGCATTTTCTTCGCTGCCAAAGCGGGCAAGCAAAGCGGCTTGTTTTTCGGGAGAGAGGCGATTCCAGATCTCGATCATTTTCTCGGCGGTGCCGATCAGGACGCTGGCTTGGGCTTCGGAGAATTCGTCGGTCATGGACGGGGCTCACTGTTCAGGCGGTGTGGAAAGCGCATGTTAGCGCTTTCCACACAGTCTGTACGGCGGGTGTTTCAGTCTTCGCTGTCAGCCTGGCGGCAGTCAGTGGCTTCTTTCGGCTCGTGCTGTTGGGCACTGGCTTGTTGCGTGGTCGTCTGCTCAGGTACGTGCAGGCTTGGGAAGGGGAGATTAGGAATCTCGTGCATGGTCGCGCTCCTCGCTAAGTCTGTTGATAGATCTGGTCGATCCGCGCTTTCAAAAAAGCCTGGGCAGGATACAGGAGTAAAAATGACAAATAGACTTTTATATCTATTTGTTTCGACGAATGGGGTTGTCTATACAAATCTGGAGGGCGACAAAAAACAAATGTGGGAGCGGGCTTGCTCGCGAAAGCGGTGGGTCAGTCACATTAATGTCGACTGACACTCCGC
>NZ_JASCAE010000046.1:0-119402 GCF_029967975.1 Pseudomonas sp. V98_8 | reverse complement strand
CCAGCTCCACGGTGCTCGGAATGATGTTCTCGGCCGCGCATTTCATGATGTGCGAGCCGACCGGGGTCGAGCCAGTGAAGGCGATCTTGGCGATGCGCTTACTGGTGGCCAGGGCTTCGCCGGCTTCTTTCCCGAAGCCCTGCACGATGTTCAGTACGCCGGGTGGCAGCAGGTCGCCGATCAACTCGACCAGCACGGTGATGCCCAGCGGGGTTTGCTCGGCAGGCTTGAGCACCACGCAGTTACCGGCGGCCAGGGCCGGGGCGAGTTTCCAGGCGGCCATCAGGATCGGGAAGTTCCACGGGATGATCTGCCCGACCACGCCCAGGGGTTCATGGAAGTGATACGCCGCGGTATGTTCGTTTATTTCGGCCGAGCTGCCTTCCTGGGCGCGGATGCAACCGGCGTAGTAGCGGAAGTGGTCCACGGCCAGCGGGATGTCGGCATTGAGGGTTTCGCGCACGGCCTTGCCGTTGTCCCAGGTTTCGGTGACGGCCAGCAGTTCCAGGTTCTGTTCGATGCGGTCGGCGATTTTCAGCAGCGCCAGTGAGCGGTCCTGCACCGACGTCTTGCCCCAGGCATCGGCGGCCGCGTGGGCGGCGTCCAGGGCTTTGTCGATGTCTTCAGCCGTGGAGCGCGGGAATTCGGCAATCGGTTGGCCATTCACGGGGGAGGTCGTGGTGAAGTACTGACCCTTGACCGGTGCGACGAACTCGCCGCCGATGTAATTGCCGTAACGGGACTTGAAGGAAACGATGGCACCGGGGGTGCCAGGATGGGCGTAGTTCATGGTGGTGTTCTCTTGTTTTTTTGGATGTGGCCGTCGTTGGGACGGCCACTGTCAATTGCGCAAGCCGACAGGGTCAGGAACCCTGAGGCGTTTCTCCACGTGCCAGACGCGCATTGATGTCTTCGATGACCGCCGGCAAATCAACGATGGTGTCGATCAGGTAGTGAGGGCGCGAGCCTTCGAACATCTTGACGATGCGCGCGCGTTCCTCGGCCAATGCATCCAGGGACAAATCCTTGAATTGGTCATAGGTCAGGCCCAGTGCGTTGCCGGAGCAGGTCAGCGCCACCGTCCACATGCCCGCGCTTCGGCCTTCGAGAATGCCCGGCCAGGTGTCATCGACCTTGACGCAAGCGGCGACGTCGCTGACCCCCAGGGCAATGACGTTGGCCAAGGCTTGCGCTGGGTGGGGGCGGCCATTGGGCACTTCGTCTGTGGCCACCACGTGGTCGGTGACATAGCCGTTCTGGCGCGCCAGCTCCACGACCTTCTCCATGACCACGGCCGGGTAGCCGGAGCAGGAGCCGATTTTCAGGCCCTTGTCGCGCAGGCCGTTGATGGTCTCGAGCGCACCGGGAATCAGCGCCGAGTGCAGGGCGATTTTCTCGATCTGCAGCGGCATGAAACGCTCGTAGAGGGCGGTGACATCATCGTCGGTTGGCAGGCGGCCGTAGACAGCGTGGTAGCGGTCGGCAATCTGTGGCTCGTTGCACAGCGTGCGGATGTGGTCCCATTTGCCCATGCCCATCGGCCCGCGGGCTTCTTGCAGGGACACCGCGACGCCGAACTCGGCAAAGGCTTCGACGAAAATCTGCGTCGGTGCGAAAGAACCGAAATCCACGACGGTGCCGGCCCAGTCCAGAACCACGGCTTGCAACTGAGAAGGTTGTTGGTAATTCATGATGATTGCTCCAGTGAAAATTGATAGATGGGTTCGGGTTCAGGAGTGGGTGCCAAGTACGACCGGCTGCACCGGCGTCGAGGACAGCACCGGGCTTTCCACGGTTTTCGGGCGGCTGTTCCAGAAGGGCACCAGCATCAGGCTGGCCAGGAGTGCAGCGCCGGTGAACACCAGGAACACGGTGATGGTGTCGAAGTAACCCGGCAGCAAGCCACCGAGTACGGCACCGACCGAGCCACAGCCATTGACGAAGCCTGCGGCGGAGGCCGCGCCGTCCTTGCTGCCGAAGTCGATCGCCGCCGAGCCGCTGAGCATCGAGTCCGGCCCGTAAAGCGACAGGCCCATCATGAACAGCAGGCCGACCACGATGTAGAGGCTGCCGCTTTGCATGGCGGGAACGAACAGCGCAAGACAGGCAGTCAGGATCACCAGGCTAAGGACACAGACGGGAATACGACGGGCGCCGAAATACTTGTCCGAGGCGATACCGATGAGGATCGGTCCGATCAAACCGGCCAGTTCAAACGAGGTGGGAACGATGGCGGAGGCCACCTTGCCGATCTCGGGCATGCGCTCGTAGATAATCACCGGGCCCCACAGGAGGATGGCGTAGCGCGCTGGCTTGAGCATGAAGTAGGCGAGGCCGAGCACCAGCACGGTCCGATTTTTCATCACGGTGCGCAAGCCGGCCCACATGCTTTCGCGCGGTACCACGACGTTGCTGACGGGCTCGATTTCGATCTCCACCGGCGGCAGGCCGACGTCTTCCGGCTTGTTGCGTTGCAGGAAGAAGAACAACACCGCCACCACCAGGACCACCACGGCGCTGCTGATAAACGCGAGGCGCCAGTCGTGGTAGTGGTTGTAGGCCCACCAGCCGGCAAACGGCGTGGCGACCAGGCCACCGAAGGCGTAGGAGGTGCTCCAGAAACCCAGCACGCGGCCGCGTTCGCTGGTGCTGAAGAAACTGCCGACGTTCTTGCACAGCCCCGACCAACCGGTGGACTGGGCGAGGCCCTGGACCAGCATGCAGGAAGCGAAAATCGGCAGGGTCGCGTAAGTCCCCATCAGCAGCGCGGCCAGCGCCGAGATAACGAGCCCGCTCAGGACCACGACCCTGGGGCCGAAGCGGTCGGAGAAGTTACCCCACAGAAACTGCCCCACGGCATACGCGGTCAGGTAGAGGGCGTCGAGATTGGCCATCATGGCCTTTTCGAGCATGAAGTCCGGGTCTTCGCCAATACCCAGCTTGGCAACGGAAAACGCCTTGCGGGTGAAGTAGAAGGCGGCATAGGCCACCCAGGTGATGAGGAAAACTTGCACGCGCCAACGCTGGAGCGATTTCCAGCCAGTGGCGAGAGGACTTGTAGCGTTCTTGTTCATGGTGTTCTGATCCCGTATGTGGTGCCAGACAGCGCAAATAATGAGTTTTGTTTTTGTTTTCGGTACAGAAAGACTGTCCACGCACACGACATCGATCAGATGGCCGTGAAATGGCATCAGGCTTTAAGCATTAAATTGACGCGATCGCTGACGGCTGCCCGGCTCTGCCTGGCGATCAGTCAGCGAATCCATGTTTAAAAAAAGATCCCTGTCCAAAGGTGCTACCCATTGCACCCGTGCTCGAATTGACAAAGACCTTTAAAGGGGCGGTCAGCCTGCCGGTAGATGCATGTCGACGTTCATGGCCACAAGACTGTCGGCGATGGCGCGCAGCAATTGATAGACGATGTATTCGTCGATCTGGCCGATACAGCCGATGCGGAAACTCTCGGCGACGGTCAGTTTGCCGGGGTAGATGATGAACTGGCGGGCCTTGAGTTCATCGTAGAAACGCTTGAACTCAAAGTTCGGATGTTCCGGACTGAAGAACGTGGTGATGATCGGCGACAGCCAACGGTCTTCCAGCAACGTTTTGAAGCCAAGCTTGCGCATGCCGGCGACCAGTACATCGCGATTGCGAGTGTAGCGGGCCAGGCGGCCATGCACGCCGCCTTCGGCAGTGTGTTGCTCCAGCGCTTTATGAAAAGCCACGACGCTGTGGGTCGGAGGGGTGAAACGCCATTGCCCGGTGCGCTCCATGTATACCCACTGCTCGTACAGATCCAGGCTCAGGGAGTTGGCGCGGCCTTTGGCGGCCTCCAGCACGGAGCGGCGGATGATGACGAAGCCGAACCCCGGAATGCCCTCGATGCATTTGTTGGCAGAAGACACCACCACGTCGAACGCGATGTCCTTGACCGTCAACGGCACGGCGCCGAAGGAACTCATGGCATCGATGATCAGGCTCTTGCCATGCGCCTTCACCACATCGGCGATTTCGCGCAGCGGATTGAGAATGCCGGAGCTGGTTTCGCAGTGGACGATGAAGACGTTGGTGACGTCCGGATTGTCCTTGAGCAGGGCGTCGACTTCCTCGGGCTGCGGCGGCAAGTAGTCGCCTTTGTCCAGGGTGATGAAGGCGCGACCGAGGTACTCCAGGGTCTTGGTGGCGCGTTGGCCGTAGGCGCCATTCATCAGCACCAGCGCTTTACCGTCACGGGGGATGGCCGTGGCCAAGGCGGCTTCCACCGAGTAGCTGCCACTGCCTTGCAACGGCACGCAGGCAAAGCTGTCGTCCGCGACGCCGGCCATGCTCAGCAGGTTCTGGCGAACCTCGGCCGTGACTTGATTGAAGGAAACGTCCCATGAGCCCCAGTCGCGTAGCATGGCTTCCTTGGTGGCCTTGGACGTGGTCAATGGCCCTGGGGTCAGCAGGTAGGGTTCACCCAAGGCTGGGGTAGCCAGCGCCTGTGTGGTCGGGAATTCAGCTTTGGTCATGATCTTCTCCGGCGGTGTTGTTTTTGTAGGGGAGTGATGCATGTGCTGATCAAAACACCTGCGGAAAAATAACTGAAATCGATTTATCACATGTCACAAACAAGCTGGGCTTATAAGTGGAAACTGGGCGCATTGATCGATATCGGCACGCCGCAAATCTTCGCTCGCGGCTCAATTGAACGGTTGAAACCAGGAAACCCCGCCTGGCAAGCGCCAGGCAGGCTTGATCAGCCAAACAAATATCGCAGACCTGACGCTGCGCTATGCCTTGTCCGACTTGCCCGCCGCCGCGGCGAACTTCGCCAGGCGCACGTCCAGTCGACGGGGGCGCAGGTTGCGGTCCTCGGCGTGCTCCTTGCGGCGAATGGCGTTGCGCACCATCAGCGAGCCCAGGTAGCGGATCGGCTCTGGCGGGAAAAGGCCGAGCGGGCCTTGCACCAGCGGCGAGCGTGTCCAGGGGTTGTCTTGCCCCAGCACCAGCGATGAAAGGATTTGCCCGCCCATATGACAGGGCCCGACGCCGCTGCCGGAATAGCCGAAGCCATAAAACACGTTGCCGCCTGCGCCCATTCGACCGAAGAACGGCAGCCCGGTGACGGAGCGATCGGATGGGCCGTTCCACGTGGCGGCAATGCCGACGTCGGCAAAGTCCGGGAAGAACTCGGCCAGGGTCTTGCGCAACAAGCCCTTGTAGGGCGAAGGCTGATCGAATACTGGCAGGATGCGACCGCCGTAGGCGAAGGTATTGCCACCTTTGCCGAGCATGATCCGGCCGTCCGGGGTGTTGTGGTAGTAGTGCACGAAGATGCGCGAGTCGAGTACGGTGACCCCGCTGGTCAGGCCGATTCGTTCGAGCAGGTCGGGGCGCGGTTCGGTGATGATCATGTCGCTGGAGACGATGGCCACCGAGCGCGAAAACTCTGGAAAGGCACGGGCCATCCAGGCGTTGATGGCCATGACTACGCGCTTGGCCACGACTTTCCCGCCCGGCGTGTTGACGGTGGCCGGCAGCCCGTGTTCGAGGCCGGTCATCGGTGAACCCTCGTGGATTCGCACGCCCAGGTCGATCGCAACCCGGCGCAGGCCACGCACCAGCTTGCCCGGTTGCACACTCGCCGCCGCCGGTGAAAACCAGCCTTCGACGTGACGGGTTGAACCCGACATGCGTTGCACCTCAGGGAGTGCGCGTTTGGTAAAGGAGTTGATGCCATTGCGCTCCAGCGCCGCGATCACCCCGTCCGTCGAACCGACCTGGGCGCGGTTGGTGGCGGTGTAGAGCGTGCCATCGAGGCGGTAGTCGGCGTCCACCGCGTATTTTTTGCAAAAGTCGCCGATGGCGTAAATGCTCTGTTCCGATTCCTTGACCAGGCGCACCGCCTCTTCGACCCCGAACAAGCGTTCCAGGGTGAAGAACTTGGCCGACCAGGACAGCGCACAGCCGCCGTTGCGTCCACTGGCACCGGCACCGCAGATGTCCGCTTCGACGATGACGACGTCCAGTTCAGGGTTCTGTTCCTTGAGCATGATGGCGGTCCACAGGCCGGTGTAACCACCGCCGACGATGCAGACGTCGGCGTGGGTGTCTTGGCGCAATGGCGGGCAGGGCGTATCGGATTGGCTTTTCAGGGCCTGGTCGAGCCAGAAGGGGCGCATGGGGAGTCTCCGTTCGAAAGGTTGCGGGGTGGCATTCAGGACGCAATCAGCCGCACGCGGCGACCACGATCATTTCCACGCGCCAACCGGGGTCGATCAGGTTGGCCAGGGTACAAGCGCGTGCGGGGGCATGGCCTTCGGGGAAAAATTCGTCCCAGACCCTGTTGAGCCCTTCATAGTCCTCGCGGTGAGCCAGCAGGATGCGCACCGAAAGCACCCGCGTACGGTCGCTGTCGACACTGAGCAACAGCTGCTCGATGGCGCACAGAACCTCGTGGGTCTGTGCCTCGATATTGCCACTGAGGTCCGTGGCAACCTGGCCCCCGATGTAGAGAACGTTGTCATGCCGGACCATGTCCGAACGGCGTTTTATCGTGGCGAAACGTTCGATTTCCATTAGGCGTTCCTGATTGATCCAAGCAGCGGCCCGTTGGCCAAGGCATTTGCGAAATCCATCCTTGCAGTTCATTGTTCATAAATAAAATCGATTTATCGTATGCATGAATAAGTTGAAACTATAGGTAGGCCCCCATGACGATCTCCCATACCCAGCTCAAGGCTTTCCACGCCGTGGCAATCAATGGCAGTTTCACGCGCGCGGCCGAACAGCTCTGCCTGTCCCAGCCAGCGGTGTCCGACCAGGTGCGCAAGCTTGAGGAGTACTACGGTGTGATGGTGTTTTTCCGGGACAAACGCCTGGTGCGCCTGACGGAGGTGGGCGAGCGCTTGTTCGGGCTGACCCAGCGCCTGTTCGATATCAGTGTCGATGCCCACGACATGTTGATGGACTACCGCACCCTGTCGACAGGGACCCTGAACCTGGCCGTGGACGCGCCCGTGCATGTGCTGCCCTATGTCGCGCGCTTCTGTGCTCGTTACCCGGGCGTGGATGTGAAAGTGGAAACGGCCAATACCGATGAGGTTCTGCAGCGGTTGTTCGGCCACCAGGCAGACATCGCCCTGCTGGGGCGCAATATCGAAGATGACCGACTGCTCAAGCTGCCCCTGCGCAGCGATCCGATGCTCGCCTTCGTCGCCCATGACCATCCCTGGGCGCAGCGAACATCCATCTGCCTCGCCGACCTGGACAACACGCCCCTGGTATTGCGCGAGCAGGGCTCGGTGACGCGACTGTCCCTGGAGGAGGAGATGGCGACGGCGGGCTTGCGCATTCGCAAGGCCATCGAGGTGGAGGGGCGTGAAGCGGCCCGCGAGGCCGTCGCCATCGGTATGGGCGTCGGCGTTGTTTCGGCCGCCGAGCTCGGTGCGGATTCGCGAATTCGCGGCTTGCCGATCGTCGATTGCCAGCAACGCTTCACCGAGACCCTGGTTTGCCTGCGAGCGCAGAGTTCCCGACGCATCCTGACGACGTTCTTTGACATTGTCAGGGAGATGGCAGGGGCGTGATCTCCGTGAGGACTTGAGCTCGTCAGATACCGTCTTTCAACGCTGACCGTAGCGGTTATTAGCTGTACAAAATAAAAATTTGGTATAGCTTTTAGAGGCGTCCCTTGAGTCCTGTCGAGGCCTTTGCACGTTATGCAGACAGACCGCTTTATCCGCCACGTTGTCTGTCTTGTTCTGATGCTCCAGAGCCCAGGACTGTTGGCTGATTGGCGCGAGGTTCTGCCGGATGCTCGTCGGATAGGGGGCGGCGAGATGCGAATATTCGGTTTTTCCATCTACAGCGCGCAATTGTGGAGCCCACGCCTGCTTGCCGGTGATCTGCCAGGCGCGGATGTGCCGTTTGCGCTGGAGCTGACCTACCGTCGTGCGATCAGTCGCGAGGATCTGGTCGAGGCCAGCATCAAGGAAATTAAGCGCCTGTCGCCCACCCCGCCGAATTCGCAATTGATGGCCCGTTGGGAGCGGGAGATGCTCCAGGCCTTTGTCGATGTGCGCGCCGGTGACCGCATCACAGGCGTCTATGTGCCTGCAGAGGGCGCACGCTTTTACGTCGGCGAGAATCTACGGCATGTGGTGAAGGACGAGGCGTTCGCCGAAGCCTTTTTCTCCATCTGGCTTGACCCCCGAACCCGCGACCCGCAACTGCGCGACCAACTGCTGGGCATCGCCAAACCCTGAAACCACTGAGGAAATATGCATGCTGAGGATATGGCTATTGCTGCTGTGCATCGGCCTTGCAAGTTGCAGTCGGGTGGATGTGCAGACCTACAGTCAGGAAACCCCCAAGCTTGATTTGCGCGAATTTTTCGAGGGGCGGGTTGAAGCCTGGGGAATCTTTCAAAAGCGTTCAGGCGAGGTCACCAAACGCTTCCACGTAGAGATCAATGGCCACTCTGAAGGTAACCGGCTGATCCTCGACGAGTCATTTACGTACAGCGACGGTACTCGGCAGAAACGCGTGTGGACGCTCACCCCGGCCGGACCTGGCCAATGGCGTGGAACCGCTGGCGACGTGGTGGGTGAGGCGCAGGGTGAGGTGGCAGGTAATGCATTGCGCTGGCGGTATGTGCTGAGGTTGCCGGTGGACGGCAAGGAGTATGACGTTCATCTGGACGACTGGATGTACTTGATGGACGAGAACACCCTGATCAATCGCTCGTACATGTCCAAGTTCGACGTGGAGGTTGGCCAGATCACCTTGTTCTTCCGCAAGCAATCTTGAGTCAACGAGCAGGCTGTCCGGCCAGCCAGTGCAAAGCCGGCATCAACATCGCCCAAATCAAAGCGAGTATCAGCATGCTGGGCCAGGTACCCAGCGGCAGACCCACATCGGCCAACCTGGCACCTCCCCAGTAAGAGAGAGGCCCGCCAATAGCCCCTAGCAGGCTGCCTATCCACCAAGGGCGCTTGGTCCAGCCCAGGCTGTGACGCAAAGTACTGGCGAAGAGTAGCCAGAGGATTGCCAGCCAGGGCGGCAAAACGAGTGTGGCACCGGGAAACTGGAATACCCCGAGATGCAATAGAGCACTGTCCAGGACCCAGCCGCAGGCTGACACCTTCAACAGATAACGCCACTCACCAGAGGTGTTTGCAATCCATAGCAGGTGTATCGCCAGGCAGGTGATTGCCAGCAGCAACAGCCACGGCCGTTGCGCACCCAGCACGCAGGCGAACCAGCCGATCTGGAACAGTCCTGCGTTGAGCAACAACCGGCTTCGCACGTTCACGCCTCCAGGCCGAACGGCTGCGGCCGTGCTCCGGGTTTGGCGAGTAAAAGGTGCGCGGTGCCTATGCTTCGTTCCAGGAAGCCGCCCTCGCAGTAGCACAGGTAAAACTCCCACAGGCGGAAAAACGCCTCGTCATAGCCTAACGCTTCCAGGTTGTGCCGGCTGCGTCGCAGGTTCTCGTGCCACAGGCGAAGGGTGCGTGCGTAGTGAAGCCCGAAGTCCTCCATGTGATGAAGGTTCAGGTCGGTGTCGCGACTGATGGTGTGCAGCATGCTGCTCACCGAAGGCAAGGCGCCACCCGGGAAGATGTAGCGCTGGATGAAGTCGACGGTTTTTTTCGCCTGCTCGTAGCGCTGGTCTCGAATGGTGATGGCCTGCAATAGCATAAGCCCGTGTTCCTTGAGCAGGTGCGCGCACTGTTTGAAGTAAGTGGGCAGGAAGCGGTGGCCGACGGCCTCGATCATCTCGATCGACACCAGCTTGTCGTATTGACCCGTCAGGTCACGATAGTCCTGCAGCAACAGGGTGATGCGGCCTTGCAGGCACTGCTCTTCGATCAGGCGCTGGGTGTAGGCAAACTGCTCACGCGACAGCGTGGTGGTGGTGACCTTGCAGCCATATCGAGTGGCCGCATAAATGGCCATGCCGCCCCAACCTGTGCCGATTTCCAGCAGGTGGTCGCTGGGTTTGAGATCGAGCTTTTGGCAGATGCGCTCCAGCTTGTACATTTGAGCCTGTTCAAGGCTATCGCTGCTGGACCGGAACATGGCTGCCGAATACATCATGCTGGGGTCCAGCAGGTGTTCAAACAGCGCGTTGCCCAGGTCGTAATGCGCAGAAATGTTGCGTTGCGAGCCTTGGCGTGTGTTGCGGTTGAGCCAGTGCAACGCTTTTGCCAGGGGACGGCGTAGACGTGCCAGGCCGCGCTCCATTCCATCCAGCACGTCGAGGTTGGCAACGAATACGCGGATCACGGCCGTCAGGTCGGGGCTGCTCCAGTAACCGTGGATATAGGCCTCGCCGGCGCCAATTGAGCCATTTACCGCCACCATTGGCCAGAGCGCCGCGTTATGCACTTCTATCTCGCCATGCGGTGCCGCGCCAGGCTGGCCGAAGCTCAGTGGCTCACCGTCGACGATGATGACCAAATGTCCGTGGCGCAGGTGCGCCAGTTGATGCAAGACGCCTTTTTTCAATACACGGGCGCCTATCCCGTTGGCAGCAGAGCCACACGTCATTGGGGTCAGGCTAGGATTCGTCATGGCGAGACTCCAGGTTTGCGGTGCGGTATTCACCGGCGGCGGGTTTATGGGAAACCAGGGGCAGACGCTTGAGCAGCAGGCGCAGAGCCTGCGAGTAAATGCCGAGCAGGGTCTTGGCGGTCATCCAGGGAAAGTCCAGAAGGTGGCGATGCAGGCTTTGGCGCGTCAGTTCGACGCGCTCCAGGCCCAGGCCGGCTTCAAATATTTTTTGCTCACCCTGCCAATCCTGCATGTTCACGTGCAGCGTTTGGCCGGGAGCGGAAAACCGCATGCGGTACTCCAGGTCACGAGGCAGGAAGGGCGAGACGTGAAAGCTCTTGGCGACCCGGTGGCATGACTCACCGGTTGCATGGGTCGGCAGCACATAGTGGTAACGCTCTCGCCAAGGGGTATTGCTGACTTCGCAGAGAATGGCGGCCAGGCTGCCGTCGGATTCGAAGCAGTAAAACAGGCTGACCGGATTAAAGGACAGCCCCCAGCTACGGGGCTGGGTGAGCAGACAGATGCGTCCCTGCGGTGCGTGACCAAGGGCCTGTTCCACGCGCTGGCGCACTGCATCGCTCAGGCTCATACCCTGACGCGTTGCAAGCGGCAGGTAGTCAGTTTCGCGGAAGGCGAAGGCGGCCCAGCGCGAATGTCCGGCGAACCAGGATAAGGCCAGCACCTGCGATTGTTCCGCCAGATCGAGGTAGAGCATACCCATGCGGTAGCGAAACCCATGGGCGCGCGGCAGCAGCCGTCGGTGGCTGACCCAGCCGCGGTACAGGGCACTGTTCACAGTTTTTCTCCGAAAGCGCTCGCCACGCGCAAGGCGCTTACCACGCCGTCCTCGTGGAAACCGTTGGCCCAGTAGGCGCCGCAGTAGTAGCTGAACTGGGGCCCCTGTAATTCTTGCCAACGCGCTTGTGCGGTCATGCCTGCCTGGCTGTATTGCGGATGGGCGTAGCGCAAGCGGGCGAGGATTTTGTCGGGGTCAATGGCTGCGGTCTGGTTCAGGCTGACGCAAAAGGTGGTGTCGCTCGAAAGCCCCTGGAGGATATTCATGTTGTAGGTAACAGCTGCTAAGTGCTGGGCTGAGCCGCCGAGGCGGTAGTTCCAGCTCGCCCATGCTCGGCGACGGTTGGGCAACAGGCGGGTGTCGCTGTGCAGCACCACATCGTTTTCGGCGTAATGCAGTGCACCGAGTATCTCTCGCTCGGCTCGGCTGGGAGCGGCCAACAGGCGTAGCGCCTGATCGCTGTGACAGGCGAACACAACGTTGTCAAAACGTTTGCTTCCGGTCGCACAGTGCAGGGTGACCCCGCCCAGGTCACGTTCCACGCGATACACCGGGCAGTTAAGGTGGATACGCTCGACAAAGCCGGCACTCAACGCCGCTACGTATTGGCGCGATCCGCCGCTGACCACACGCCATTGCGGCCGGTGGGTGACGGACAAGAGGCCGTGATTTTTACAAAAGCGTACGAAGAACTGCAGCGGAAAACGCTGCATGTCGCCCAGTGACATCGACCAGATCGCCGACCCCATAGGGACGATGTAATGTTCGATAAAACGCTGGCCGTAGCCGTTTTCCCGCAGGTAGGCGCCCAGCGTGGTGTCGGCAGTGATGCGCTGTTCTTCCAGATCACGTGGTGCTTGGCGGTTGAAACGCAAGATCTCGCGCAACATGCCCCAGAAGCCAGGTGAAAGCAGATTGCTTCGCTGGGCAAACACTTGGTTGAGGTTGCCGCCGTTGTATTCAATGCCGGTGTGCGGGTCCTGAACCGAAAAGCTCATCTCGGTGGGTTGCGAAGCCACGCCGAGTTGATCCAGCAGACGGATGAAGTTGGGATAGGTCCAGTCGTTGAAGACGATAAAACCCGTATCGATGGCATGGCGTTCGCCCTTTACTTCAACGTCAACCGTATGGCTATGGCCACCGATCCAGTCACTGGCTTCGAACACAGTGACGTCGTGTTTGCGGTTGAGCAGGTAGGCGCAGGTCAGGCCGGAAATACCGCTGCCGATGATGGCTATTTTCATGAAGACTCTTCTGTGACCGGACGCGCCATGCGTCTGCCCAGCGTCAGTTGCAGGCGTTGGGGCAATAACGCTAATGCGCGCAGAGCGGCAATGAATGGCCAGGGAAATGCAATGTCCAGGGGGCGTTTTTCCAGGCGGGTGGCGATGTAGGCGGCAGCTTTGCCGACCGGCCAGCGCATCGGCATCGGGAAATCGTTTTTTTGCGTGAGTGGCGTATCGACGAAGCCCGGGCTGACGAGCGTGACGTCGATACCTTCGTGAGCCAGGTCGATGCGTAAGGACTGAAACAGGTAGCGCATTGCCGCCTTTGAGGCGCCATACGCTCCGGCGCGCGGTAACGGCAGGTAGGTCACCGAGCTGCACACGGCCACCAGATGTGGCCGCTGAGCCTTGCGTAACAGTGGTAGGGCGGCTTCCACGCAGTAGGCGGCGGAAAACAGATTGGCCCGCATCACGCGTTCAATCATGTCGGCTTCAAAGACGCCGGCGTCCACATACTCGCAGGTTCCAGCGTTGAGGATGACCTGATCCAGATGGCCCCAGACTTGCCCGATTCGCTCGCCCATGGCTTGAACCTGGCGTGGATCGGTCAGGTCGCCCGGCAGCAGAAGTACCTGCTGCGGATGACCCCTGTGTAACTTTTCCAGGGCCGTTGCATTGCGTGCGCTGACGGCCAGGAAATGGCCTTGGGTCAATAAAATTTCCGCCAGGGCGGCACCGATGCCGCTACTGGCTCCAGTGAGCCAGATGCGTTTCATGCCAATCGCCCCTTTAGCCAGCCAATCGCGGTTCCCATTAGAGGCAAGTGCTCATAGAGCAGAGCGCCTGCGTCAAAGTAGTCGCGATGCTGATACACCTTCTTGTGCCAAAGCAGGTGCGAACAGCCCACCACCTCTATGAGTTGTCCATGGCTCAAGCGGGGGTGGCGATAATGCAGGGTCCAGCGCAGATAACCGGCGCCGTCCTGCACCTGGTCATAGCCGTGGAAGGTGAAACCCAGCTCGCTGACGTTGGCATACAGCTCAGTAAAATATTCTTCCAGCGCTGTCAGGCCCTGGATCTCATGGAGCGGATCACTGAAGCGTATGTCGTGACTGTACAGATGCTTGAGGTTGTGCAGATTGCTGCCGTCCAGCGCTGCAAATTCGCCGGCGAAACATCGCAAGAAATCAGCCACGTCGTGTCTCCATTGCAGGCAGGCATGGAATTTCCCCGGCCTCTTTTTCTTGTACAGGCGAATGGGGTTTGTATAGTTATTTGAAGAATAGGACGTTGCCTGTACAAGTCAACTTTTTTGTACAACTTTTCTGAGGGTGGCGAGTCAGTGGGTCCTGCGCATTCCCTGTTGGTCATGATCGATCAGGCGGAGCCAGGGGGGAGTTGGAGGGGAAGGGGAGCGATTTTCGTCAATTCATGAGCGCGTCAGGTCCCCGCTGGCAACGCTGATCGCTGGTATCGGCTGAGCCTATGCACACCTGCGAATTATCGATTTGTGCGGTTAACCTCGGGCCGTGAGTATGGCGCCACGTCTTACAACAACAAGTAGAGGACCGCCATGATCGCCCGATTCCATAATCCTGTTGATACTCGCCTGGGCTACAACAGCCTCGTAGAACTTGCCTCGATCACCGAAAACCAAAAAGTTGCCCTGGTGATCTTTCCCGAAGCGCGTGGGTTGAGACTGGTCGATCGCATTCAGGATTTGCTCGGCGAGCGGCTGATATACATCGTCGAAGATGTCCAGCCCAATCCCGATGTCGCTCAATTGCGTGGCACCTATGAGCGCTTCTGGCAGGAAGCGGGCGATTGTCAGACAGTCATCGCCGTTGGCGGAGGCAGCGCCATCGATACGGCCAAGGCATTGATCGTGGGGACGCAGTCGGGTCGCTTCGATGAACTGGTCGCCTTGCTGGCAACGGGCAAGCCCTTTGTTCCAGCCCACAGCAAAGCGCTGATTGCGGTTCCCACCACGGCAGGCACCGGCAGTGAGTTCACCCCATAGGCGACAATCTGGGATACCGAAGGACAGAAAAAATACTCGGTTGCCCAACGCTCAGGTACTCGGCGGCCAGGGTGAAACTACCGGTCTTGGCCACCGCATGAAAGGAACGCAGCCAGGCATTCTCGAAGGCCGAAGCGTGGGCATGTGGACGGTGGCGCTGACCTGCTCCGGCAATGCATTGGGCCTGACCTATGACCAATACAAAAACCTGTCAGCCGAAGAACTGAGCGAAGCGCGATCACACATTACCCGGATGTTCGAAGGTTCGCGCCCGCACTACCTGATCGACACCATTGTCGATTTGCCGGCGGTCATTGAAGACATCAACGCTCGCCTTGCGAGAGGCGAGGTACCTCAATGCTGCTGATGGTTTTTTAGTTTTTATCGCTACCGGCTTGTTTTTGCACATCAGGGCAGGCTGGTAACGACTGTTGGATTCTACGGCTCGGCATGTTTCACCGGGACCACGCGGTGACGCTTCGCCGCCCAGACCACACCCCCAACGAGCAACACGATCGAGGCGACTTCCATCAGGCCAGGCACCCGCTGGCTGAACAGAAAACCGTAGACACAGGCAAACAGCGTTTCGAACACGATCATCTGGCCACTCAACGACGTGGCCATTCGACGCGAGCAGGCATTCCATAGCCCATTGGCAAGCCACGAACCACACAGTGCCAGGAACAGGCAAACCCACAGCAAAGCCATCCAGCGACTGCTTTCAACCCGAGCGGGGACCAGGTTGGGGAATAACATCAAGGCGGCGATGCCGAACACGACCGCCACGATACCCGTCACGATGCCCACCAGCGTGGACCATTCGCTGCTGTTGAAATGGCTCTGCTTGAGATAGCGGGCATTGTGGGTGGCGTACCATGACCAGCAGACCACACCGCTGAATCCGCAGGCCAGGCCGAGTAATTGGGAAGACAGTGAGGTACCCGCCGCCCGTGCCCCTGAGTGTTCCAGGCTGACCGATACGATGCCCAGGAATACCAGTAACAAAGGCAGCTTGAGCTTTGACAGGGGGAGGGACCCTGGATCACCACGCCCCAGGAAGGTAATGGCAACCGGCATCATGCCATTGATAAGGGCCGCCGCCGTCACCCCGCTCAGTTGTACGGAAGCACCCAGCAGCGCGTAGTTCAGGACGTTGCCAGTCAATGACAAGCGCAACAGCACAAACACATCGTTGCGCGTCAATCGGGCCAGCAGGCTTGATGCAATTGGCAAAGCCAGCAGAAGCGAGATCAGCCCATAGAGGGAAAACCGCACACTGCTGATCAGCACGGCATTGAATTCGGGCAGCAACGATGGGCCGATAATCACCCCGCCCCAGATAGCGCCTGCCAATATCGCAAATACAATCCCACTGTTCATCATCTCGGCTCTGGCAGGCTGTTTAGCGGCATTCTAGCCATGGTATATAAGCGCCACCTGCGATAAATATTCGGCCACCCATTCCGCAGGGGAATGTCGGGTCGCAGTCGTCAGCCAGGAGAATCCTCATCAACCGTTACCTGCGTACCTTGCCCCCACTGGAGACCCTGATCACGTTCGAGGCCGTGGGACGGCATGCCAGCTTCACCGGTGCCGCTGGCGAACTGTTCCTGACCCAGAGCGCCGTGAGCAAACAGATGCGCCAGCTCGAGGACGGCATGGGCGTGGCGCTTTTCGAGCGCAAGCCACGGGGTGTCGCGTTGACCGGCGCAGGCGAGGAGCTTCTGATGACGGTCAACATGCTGCTCACCACGATGTACCAGAGCGTCACGCGTATTCGCAATGTCCATCAGTCCAACGCTGTCTCGGTGCTGGCGACCCATGCCCTGGCCCAGTTCTGGTTGTTTCCCAAGTTGATCGAATTCAACAAGGCGTACCCCGACATCGCCGTGCACGTGCACGCGATCAACGAGTTCGACGAAGCCAGTCTCAATGATTTCGACGTGGGCATTCTCTACGGTTCTGGCCAATGGCCCTCGCTGGACAGCGATTTCCTGCTGCCGGAAATCGTCTATGCCGTGGCGCATCCCTCACTGGATGTCTCGGGAATCAAGACGCTGGAACACTTGGCGCGAGCCAACCTGGTGCAGATCGACACCTGCGCCTGGCAATGCCTGGACTGGCGCCAGTGGTTCGGCCACTTTGGCATCGACTACGTGGCGCGGGACAAAGCCCCGGTCTTCAACCAGCTGACATTGGCCTATCGTGCCGTCCAGCAAGGCATGGGTATTGGCCTTGCGTGGACGTTCATGGCGGATGAGGCGCTGGCCAAGGGCGAATTGCAGCGGGTTACGCCGTTCGAATGTGTGACCGGCAATGGCGAATTCCTGGTGTCGCTCAAGCACCGCAAGCGCTCTGCCTGTGCCGAGATTTTTCGCCAGTGGCTCCTTGGCTCGCTGGGCGACTGAGCAAGGTACGGCTCAAGGCACCTTGAAGAATTTTTCAGCGCACGAAGGAATATCGAGATGGGGTGCGCAAGTTAAACACCCACGTGGACACGCTGGACAAAATCGCCACATCCGACGTGTGCCGACTGAAAATGACTACGGGTGGTTCATCGAGTCGCGTGTGCAATATCGCCGCAGAAAATATCGGCGCTGCCATCTTCGGGTGATGTACGCACGACAACCGAGTACTTGCCGGAGAGCAGGTCTGGCAGGGCTATCGGCGCGCTCCTGTAAAAGGTCCAGCCACCGGTGCCAGCGTTGGGTTCAGTGTTGACCTTATCGTTCATGGCGAACGCGGCTGGCCCGGGTTGCTGGCAACTGCCCTTGTTGATGAAGGTGTAGAGGCGCGGCGGCAAGATGGTTCCGTTTGGAACGCCGGTGATGTAGAAATCAAAGTTGGTTTGATTGCCTTCGCCAGTCAATGTGGTCGTGGCCGTATGACCAGGGTTGCGGTGGGTCGCTGCCAAGGGCAGATTCATTGACGGGTGTGATGAACTGGAACAGCCCAAGAGCGTTGCCGTGATCAACAGTGCGGACAGGGGGAGAGAGGGTTTCATTGCCAACCTCCAACAATGGAAGAAGTGCGGTGGTGGGACTATTGGGTATAGCTCAATAACGTCGCATTGCATTCAGGAGCAACTTTTTCTTATGGGTCCTTGAATCCCACCCACGGATTTCCTGATAAACGCCCGCGGTATGTTGCTCGTCAACGGATTGCCGTCGATATCACTCCATCAGCTCGCAGGTAAAACTCAGTTGGTGACTAACAGTTCCGGGCCCAGGTAGTTGTTGATGTGGTCGATATCGTCGTCGCCCAGGCTACCCACCGAAGAGGCCAGGCGCAGGCGCGACATCAAGTAGCGCAGTTTTGCTTCGAACAGATCGTGGCGCGCCACGAAGAGCAGCTCTTCGGCATTGAGCACGTCCGAGTTGGTGCTGGTGCCTCCTTCCTTGAAGCCCTTGCGCGTCGAAGCCAGTGAGCGTTCGTTTGACGCCACTGCCTTCTCCAGTGCGTGGATACGTTGAGCGCCGCTTTGTACGCCTTGATACTCGCGGGTGGTACCAGTGATGACTTCCTGGCGCGTGGCGTCGAGCTCGTCCATGGCCTTGTAGCTATTGGCACTGGCCTGGCGTGCCAGAGCGCTGGTGCCGCCACCGCTGTACAACGGGAAGTTGACTTCCAGGCCGATTGAACTGTAGCGGTTGCGTTGATTCAACTCGGAGATTGACTGGCTATCGCCTGCGGTATAGCCGGCGACGAAATCCAGTGTGGGCCAGTGGCCGGCCTTGGCGCGCTTCACTTCTTCTTCGGCAAGGGCGCTGCTATGACGGCGCGCATGGATCAGCGGGCTGTCGGCCTGGGCTTTGACCAGCCAGTCCTGCAGATTGCTCGGTAGCAGCGGCGGTGTAGCGAAAGTCGGCTGCAGGGTGGTCAGCGATTCGGGGGGTTCACCTATGTATTCTTCCAGCTTGCGGCGCGCATTGACCAGGTTGTCCTGCGCTTCGATCAGTTCAGCCTCGGCGAGATCGCGGCGAGCGACCGACTCGTCGATGTCGGTAATGGTGCCGGCACCCAGCTCCATGCGGCGTTTCGCCGAGGCGAGTTGCTCTTCGAAGGCGTTCAGCTTGGATTTGGCCAGGAGGATGGTTTCGCTTGCCAGGAGCACGTCGAAATAGCTCTCGGCCAAGCGCACGGCGGCGTCCTGACTCTTGGCATCGAACACCGCGACGCTGTAGTCGGCACGCTGCTTGCCCTGGCGGTACTCGGCCATCTTCTGTTTGTTGAACAGCGGCTGGCGCAGGCGCACGTTGGCGCCCTTGGAGTCGTAGTCCAGATCCCTGTCGAGGCCGTTCTGGCGTTGGGTGCCATTGACCTTGTTGTCGTAGGCCGAGGCATTGACCTGCGGCAGCAGGCCGGCCTTGCCGATGGCGCGGTTTTCCTCGCCGGCAGCTTTTTCATGCACGGCGGCACGGTAGATGGGGCCTTGGTACTGCAACAGATCCCAGGCTTGTTTGAGGTCCATGGCGCTGGCCGGCAGGGACAGCCCCAGCAGGCAGAAGACTATGCAATGACGGTCCATTTCATTGTTCCTTAAAGGAGCTGTCCACGCGTTCGAGCATCGGTTTGAGCAGATAGCTCATCAAGTTGCGCTCGCCGGTCTTGATGGTGACGCTGGCGGGCATACCGGGGCGAATGTGATTGCTGCCAAGCAGCCTCATGCCATCGGGAGTGACTTCCACCTGAGCCAGATAGAACGGTTGCTTGCTTTCCTCGTCGAGCAGGCGGTCGGCGGAGATGGTCTTCACGCGGCCGGGAATGTTTGGCGTCTGGGCATGGTTGAAGGCCGGGAAGGCAATATCCACGGGCAGGCCGGGGACCATCTTGTCGATGGCCTGCACGGGAATCATCGCGTCGACCTGCAGCGGCTCGTTGACCGGAACGATTTCCATGATCTTGAAGCCGGGCTGAATGACACCCCCGACGGTGGCAATGCTCAGGGACTGGACCATGCCGTCGATGGGCGACCGTATCACCGTGTGGGTCACTTCATAGTCCAGGGCGCGCAAGCGGTCGGCCAGGGTGGTATTTTCCTTGGCGGTTTCAGTCAGCTGTGATTCGACTTCCTTCAAGTAATCGTGCTGGCGCTGCAGGATGCGCAACTTGATTTCGGTAGCCTCGCTACGCACGCGAGCGATGTTGTTGAGGTTCTCGGCCTGGCCGGCCGAAAGGTCGGCGTTGCTGCGTTCCAGCTCAAGCAAGCGGTTGCGCGGCACGTAGCCTTCGGCCGCCAGAACTCGGGTGCCTTGCAGTTCCTGGTTGAGGAAGTTGATTTGCGAGGTGCGGGCGCCATAGACCTGCTGCAGGCCCTTGAGCTGCACCTGCGACGCCGCCAGGTTTTCCTCCAGGATGCTGATTTCACCTGCCAGGCCGGCACGCCGGGTGTCCAGCAGACGCTGTTGCAGGTCCATGGCGGCTACCAGGCGGTGGTCATTGCCGAAGCGCTTGAGCAGATCGGGATCGAAGGTCACCACATTGCGCGCGTCGCGTTCCGCTTCCAGCCGGTTTTCCACTGTCTTGCTGACGATGTACTGGGCGCCAACCGCACCCTGTTCGGCAGCGGCTCGTAATGAGTCGAGGCGCACCAGCTCCTGGCCCTTGGTCACCACATCGCCTTCGCGAACGAGAATGGCCTCCACGGTGCCGCCACTCAAATGCTGCACGGCCTTGCGGTTGCTGGTGACTTTGACCGTGCCTGTCGCCACCACGCCGGCATCCAGCGGCGCCAGCCAGGACCAAAGGAGGAAGCCGCCGAAGCCGGCAAGCACCAGCCACACGCCCCAGCGCGCGGGCTTACCGACGTCCAGGTCTACCACGCTCCTGGGATCGGCTTGAATCATCTCGGTGTGTTGGCTCATTTGCATGATCGGTCACTCCCGTGCTTTGACGGAGGCCAGCGGGGTCGGCGCGCCTGCAGGCATCACACTGGCCTTGCGCAGCGCTGCGAATACTTCGTCACGCGTGCCGAGCATCTGCACGCCGCCGTCACGCAGCATCAGGACCTTGTCGACGGCGCACAGTACGTTGGGACGGTGGGAAATCAGAATGACGGTGGTACCGCGGGCCTTGAGTTCGGCCAGGGCATCGACCAGGGCCTTCTCGCCGACGTCGTCGAGGTTGGCGTTAGGCTCATCCAGCACGATCAGGTTGGGCTCGCCATACAGCGCGCGGGCCAAGGCGATGCGTTGCTTCTGGCCACCCGACAGCGGGCTGCCATCGGTGCCCAGTCGAGTGTCATAACCCTGGGCAAAGCGCAGGATCATCTCGTGCACGCCAGTGCTTTTGGCAGCGCGAATAACCGCGTCGCTGTCCACTTCGCCAAAGCGCGCGATATTGTCGGCGATGGTGCCTTCGAACAGCTCTACGTCCTGTGGCAGGTAGCCGAGCCAGGGGCCAAGTTCCCCCTTGTTCCAACTGAATATGTCCGCGCCATCCAGGCGCACTTTGCCGGCCTGCGCTGGCCAGACGCCAACCAGCAGGCGGGCGAGGGTGGATTTGCCCGAGGCGGATGGGCCGATCACGCCAAGGCTTTCGCCGTGGGCAAGGCTGAAACTCACTCCGCGCAGGATTGTGTTGTTGGTGGCGGGGGCACCGGCATACACATTCTCCACCGCCAGCATGCCCAGCGGACGCTGCAAGGGCATGCTCGGTGGTCGGCGCGGATAGTCATGCAGCATCTCGTTGAGCCGGCCCCAGGCCGAACGGCAACCGAGCAGTTGCTTCCATGACCCGATAACCTGTTCCACCGGGCCCAGTGCGCGGCCGGTGAGGATCGAACAGGCAATCATCATCCCCGGGGTGATCTTGCCTTCGATCGCCAGCAGCGCGCCGGCGCCGAGGATCAGCGACTGCAACGTGATACGCACGAAGCGCCCGGTGCTGCTGATGAGGGCGGCGCGGTCGGAGGCCAGGGTCTGCATTTCCAGTATGCGCAAATGGCTTTGGTACCAGCGCTTGCTGATCGAGGGCAGCATGCCCATGGCCTCGATGACTTCGGCATTGCGCAGGTTATTGTTGGCGTAAGTGGCGGAGGAGAGGGCGGCCTGGTTGGCTTCGGCCAGTGGCTTTTGCGTCGCCTTCTCGGTGAGATAAGCCAGGCCCACCAAAATCAGCGAGCCGATCAGCGTGACCAGTCCGAGCAGCGGGTGGATCAGGTAGGCGACCAGCAGGTAGATTGGCGTCCATGGCGCATCGAAGAAAGCGAACAGGCCATTGCCGGTGAGAAACTGGCGAACTTGCGAGAGATCCTGCAGGGCCTGGGCCGGATTGCCGCCGGCGCGGCTCAGGTTGCGCTCGAAAGCAGCGGTGAAGATGCGCCGGTTGAGGTCCATGTCGAGGCAGTTGCCGACCCGGATCAGTACACGGGTGCGGACCATTTCCAGTGTGGACATCAGCAGGAACAGCCCTATCACCAGCAAGGTCAACATCGTCAATGTTGTGACATTGCGACTGACCAAGGCCCGATCGTAGACCTGCAGCATGTACACCGCTGGCGTCAACATCATGACGTTTATAACGCCACTGAACGCTGCCAGCGAGTAAAAACTGCGGCGCAGGCGAAATATCGCGTCGGACAGTTCTGAGCGAGCGCTCGACTGCTTTTGCATTTGCGTCCTCCCCACCGAAAAGCCAGGTTGGCCATGCGCCGCACCCGCTGCCGGTAAATGTGATTGACTATCAGATAGATGTAGATCTCCAGATAACTCGTCGGCTTGAGCAGTCGTTCTTTCGGTAATTCACATGCAGCAGCGTAGGTGGCGTTTGTTTCTCTAGCGATACAGTTTTAAATAACATTTCGCTCTAATATTGCTTTGAATTTTCTATATATCCTTTAATAACAGTAGGTTGGCAGATCCAATGCCGGTCGTCTGTTTTTGCGGCGTAATATTGACAGTTTTTTGCTATGGAACTTTAGTCATGTTCAAAGATCGCCCCCCGGAAGCCAGCCAAAACTTTGGCATTGCAAGGCGGTGATTTTCCCGAGGGAGCAAACATGTCGATCCATTTGATCTTTTGCGCAGTGACGCAGTTGTTCAGGAAGTTCACGTCGACTTCCCAATTCCATGGCCCACCCACAGCTCGGGATCGCTTTGCCTGATCGCTCGGCGACCCATCCATTTCGCGAATTCCAGGCGCGCATTTCACGGGCGCCGGGGGACGGCTTTGCCTAACCCACGCCTGCTCTCGCCCTACAACTGAACCAACGAACTTCGCAAGTCAGCACCTGACTGGGCGTGGGAGGATTGTTTCGTCCCGTGCCTTTCCCCCAGAGAGATCGAGGACAATAAAAATGGCCAATTTCAACAAGTCGGACCTGGAATTCATACTCAAGCAAATCTTCATCGCAGAGGCGCATGCCGACGGCGCCAGCCTCAGTGATTTGCTGCCCAACAGCCAAGTGCCATTCGGCCTGCGCACCGTCGATGGCAGCTACAACAACCTGGTCGCCGGGCAAAGCGAGTTTGGCGCCGCGGACAACTCCTTCCTGCGCCTGCTGGATGCCCAGTATCGGGCGGCCTATGCCGCGTCAGGGAATGTGGTCGACCCGCAGCCACGCATCATCAGTAACCTGATCGTCGACCAGACCGCCAACAACCCGGCCGCGGTGGCGGCGAATGGCGGTGCCGACCCGGTGATCAGCCCCGGTCTGGATGGGGTGTTCGGCACGGCCGACGACAAGGAAGTGTTCTTTATCCCCAACGTGTCACCTGACGCTGGCCTGACCGCAGGCTTCAACTCGTGGATGACCTTCTTTGGCCAGTTCTTCGACCACGGCCTCGACCTGGTCACCAAGAGCAGTACCGACTTCGTGTTTGTTCCGCTGCAGCCGGACGATCCGTTGTTCGTACCGGGCAGCCCGACCAACTTCATGGTGCTGTCACGTGCCGTGCATTCCGCTGGCGCGGACGGAATAGTCGGCACTGCCGATGATGGCCAGACCAACACCACCTCGCCGTTCGTGGACCAGAGTCAGACCTATAGCTCGCACCCCTCGCATCAGGTGTTCCTGCGCGAGTACGCCCTCAACGCGGCAGGCAACCCTATTGCAACGGGCCGCTTGATTACCAACCGTGATCTCGGCGCCGATGGCAAGTTCGGCACGGCCGATGATGGCGATGGCGAAAATGGCGGCATGGCGACCTGGGCAGTGGTCAAGGCCCAGGCCCGCGACATTCTCGGGATCAACCTGACCGATGCCGATGTGCACAGCGTGCCGCTGCTGGCAACCGATGCGTATGGCAACTTCCTCCGCGGACCGAGCGGCATGCCGCAGGTGGTGATGCGCGTCAGTAACGGTGCCGATGGTATCGGCGGAACGGCCGATGACGTCACGCAACTGGTCGAAGGCAACCGGGATGCGCCGATCAGCCTGGCCAATGCCGTGAGCACCGGGCATGGCTTCCTCGATGACATTGCCCACAATGCCGCGCCGGTCGTGGTCAACGGGGTGCTGCAGGCGGATGGCGACGCCGCTATCGGCAATGCGCAGGACGTTGGCCCCGGCGGCAACAACCTGACCTATGACAACGAACTGCTCGACGCCCACTACATTGCCGGCGACGGCCGGGTGAACGAGAACATCGGCCTGACCGCTGTGCACCATGTGTTCCACTCCGAGCACAACCGCCTGGTCCAGCAATCCAAGGACACCATTCTTGCCGCCGGCGACCTGGCTTTCCTCAATGAGTGGCTGGCGGACGATGTGACCGCGATACCGACTACCCCAGCCGGTATCGCAGCGTTGGTATGGGACGGCGAACGCCTGTTCCAGGCCGCCAAGTTCGGTACCGAGATGCAGTATCAGCACCTGGTGTTCGAGGAGTTCGCGCGGACCATTCAGCCACAGGTCGACGAATTTCTAGCCCCCAACGGCTATGACACCTCGATCAACCCGGCCATCCTCGCCGAGTTCGCCCACGTGGTGTACCGCTTCGGTCACTCGATGCTGACCGAAACCGTCGATCGCTTCGACCCTGAGTTCAATCCGCTCCTTACCGACCCGAACAATCCGGACTCGCAAATGGGGCTGATCGCGGCCTTCCTCAATCCGCTGGCGTTCGCCGGCAGCGGAGCGACCTCGGACGAAGCGGCGGGGGCGATCATTCGCGGTGCGACCCGCCAGCTGGGCAACGAGATCGACGAATTCGTCACCGAAGCGTTGCGCAACAACCTGCTCGGCCTGCCGCTCGATTTGCCGGCCCTGAACCTGGCGCGCGGTCGCGACACTGGCATTCCCACGTTGAATGAAGCGCGCCGTGAGATGTACGCAGCCACCGGCGACAGCCAACTCACGCCGTACATCAGTTGGTCTGACTTTGCGGACCACCTCAAGCACCCCGAATCCCTGGTCAACTTCATCGCCGCTTTCGGCACCCACAGCGCATTGATCGCGGCCGACGTGGATACGCTGGTCGAGATGCGTGCGGTCGCCGCGGCCCTGGTGTTTGGCGGCAGCGCGGTGATCAACGCCGGTACTGCCCAAGAGCGTACCTTTACCGCCAATCTGGCCGATCGCCTGGCATTCCTCAACAGTACGGGCATCTACGCCATGGCCAATGGCGTCACCACCACCGGTGTGGACGACATCGACTTCTGGGTCGGTGGCCTCGCCGAGCAGAAGATGCCGTTCGGCGGCATGCTCGGCTCGACGTTCAACTTCGTCTTTGAAACCCAGATGGAAGCGTTGCAGAACGGCGACCGTTTCTACTACCTGTCGCGTACCGCCGGCCTGCACTTTGGCACTGAGCTTGAGAACAACTCCTTTGCCAAGCTGATCATGCTCAACAGCAATGTCACCCACCTGTCGAACACCGTGTTCCTGACGCCGACGTTCACCCTCGAAGTCAATCAGGCCAATCAGTTCACCAACCTGGGCGTGGACGGCAAAGCCGATCCAACTGGCGGCATCATGATCAACGGTGTGGAAATCGTGCCGCTGGTGATCCGCGACAACCCCGACACCGAAGGGCTGGACAGCAACTATCTGCACTATACCGGTGAAGACCATGTGGTCCTGGGCGGCACCGCCGGCAATGACATCATGATCTCCGGCGAAGGCGATGACACTCTGTACGGCGACGGCGGCAACGACCGCCTCGAAGGCGGTGCCGGCAACGATGCGGTGCTGGGCGGCGCGGGTGATGACATCATCACGGACTCGTTCGGCGACAACCGCCTGGAAGGTAATGCCGGGAACGATGTGATCGTGGCCGGTAGCATGCTGGTTGGAGGCAACCTGATCCTGGGGGGCGATGGTCAGGACTTCATTGTCACCACCGAAGACATCACCACTACCTTTGGCGGTCAGGGTGACGATTTCATCCTCGGCGCCAAGACCAATCTGCCACCTACCGGCAACGAAGGTGACGACTGGATCGAGAAGGGCACCCAGGACGGTGCGCCTGGCGATAATTTCGCGCCGTTGCTCACTGACGATACGATCGGCAACGACATCTTTGTCGGTGGCGGTGGCTTCGACGAAATGATCGGCGAGGGTGGCGATGACATCTTTGTCGGCAGCGATGCCCAGGACAAGATGGACGGCATGTCCGGTTTCGACTGGGTGACCTACAAGAATGACAGGGTCGGCGTGACCGTTGACCTGTCCTTGGCCGCGCTGGCGCAGCCACACGGTAACGCGCCAAATCAAAACGCCGGGGTGTTCAATCCGGTCGGCGCCTCGCCGGCCTCGATTCTCGACCGTTTTGCCGAAGTCGAAGGCTTGTCCGGTTCGAAATTTGCCGACGTGCTCAAAGGCGATGATGTGGATGCGGTCACTATCATCAACCACGGCGGTGCCACGGGTGGTGCGCTGACCAATGTGGCGTTGATTCGCGGCCTGGAGCAGTTTCTGGCCGATGCCGGTTTGCCAACCACCGGTTTTGCCACGGGCAACATCATCCTCGGTGGCAATGGCAGTGACCTGATCGAAGGCCGCGGAGGCGATGATCTGATCGACGGCGACAAATGGATCAACGTCAGGATTGCCGTCTACAGCGCTGACGACGTCAACCATACCGGGCCCGAGATCGCCAGCTTCGACAGCATGGTCGATATGATCCCGTTCATGCTCGACCGCACCTATAACCCGGGGCAGCTCAAGGCCGTGCGGGAAATCCTGCCCGGTACCTCGACGGGCGGGTCGGCCTTCGACACCGCCATATTTTCCGGGGTCCAGTCTGAATATGTGGTGACCCAGGACACCCGCGGCACGGCCAGTCTGGCAGACGATGTCTGGACGGTGACAGATACCGTAGCCGGACGTGACGGCACCGATACACTGCTGCATATCGAGCGCCTGCAGTTCGCCGATACCCAGCGAGTGCTGGTGCAAGGACTCAACGCTCAACCGGTTGGCAGACCGACCCTCAGCGATGGCAATGGCGGCGCGATAACGGTGGGCGATACGCTGAGTGTCAGCATGGCCGGGGTGCGCGATGCCAACAACGTCTCGGTGGGCAATCTCCAGGGGTTTATCAACAACGCTTCGGTCTCCTACTTCTGGCAGTTCGAGGCGGATCCGGGGAGCGGTGTATTCGAGGACATCATCCTGTTGCCGGCCGGCGACCTGGCGTTCCAGAGTGCCGATGGCACCGCCTTCAAGGTTTCGCCTGACCTCGCCGGGTTGTCGTTGCGAGTCAAGGCGATCTACCAGGATGGTCACGGCACGACTGAAGTGGTGTTCTCGCAGCCGACTGCCGCGGTGGTTGCCGGGGCGCCGGTTGTGCCGACTGCACAGGTACCTGTCGTCGATGCCACGGCCGGTGGCGAAGGCCTTCACATGGTCCGCTCCGACCTCAATTTCATCCTTGATCAGATCAAGATTGCCGAGGCTGACGCGTCCGGGCAGGACATCCTCTCGCTGATCCCGAACATCCGCGCGCCGTTGGGCCTGCGTGCGGTCGACGGGTCGAACAATAACCTGATGAACCTCAACGGCATCAACAACACCGAGTTTGGTGCCGCCGATAACACCTTTCCGCGCGTGAGCGATCCGGTCTTCAATCCGGCGCAATCGGGAACGTCTTATGCGCAGAACAGCGGCTTGGTGATTGACTCGCAGCCGCGCACCATCAGCAACCTGATCGTCGACCAGACATCGAACAACCCGGCGGCCTATGCCACGGCTTACGACCCGGGTGCCGACGGCGTGCTCAACTTCGGCGCGGATGGCAACGACGACGTACTCAAGGATGGCGTACGGATTGTCGCCAGCCCGGGCATGGACGGTCAGTTCGGCACTGGCGACGACCACGATGTGTACCTGTTCGAGAACACCGCGGCGGATGCGGGGTTGTCCGCGCCGTTCAATGCCTGGATGACCTTCTTCGGGCAATTCTTCGATCATGGGCTGGACCTGGTCACCAAGGGGGGCTCGGGCACCGTCTTCATCCCGCTGCAACCGGATGATCCGCTGTACGTGCCAGGCGGCAACACCAATTTCATGGTGATGACCCGCGCGACCAACCAGCCAGGGGCGGATGGCGTTCTCGGCACGGCCGACGACGTCCATGAGCACACCAACACCACCACGCCGTTCGTGGACCAGAACCAGACCTACAGCTCGCATCCATCGCACCAGGTGTTCCTGCGCGGGTATGTGCTGACCGAAGACGGCCCCATCGCGACCGGCCGGCTGATCACCAACCGTGACCTGGGAGCGGATGGCAAGTACGGTACCGCTGACGACATCGAAATCGGTGGCATGGCGACCTGGAAAGTGGTCAAGGCGCAGGCCAACGATGTCCTGGGTATCCGCCTGACCGATGCCGACGTCGAGAACGGCCCGCTGTTGGCGACCGACGCCTATGGTAATTTCATCAAGGGACCGAACGGCTTCCCGATGGTCGTGATGAAAGGGGCTGACGGGCTTGGTGGCACCGCTGATGACGTCCTCGTCGAAGGCAATCCGCTCGCCCCTATCAGCCTGGTCAATGCAGTGCGCACCGGTCACCAGTTCCTCGCCGACATTGCCCACAATGCAGCGCCGGTGTTCAGCGCTGGTGTGCTGGTTCCCGATGTCGATGACGACATTGGCAACGTGGTGCCATCCAATCCGCAGACCGGAGCCAACCTGGCTTACGACAACGAGTTGCTGGATGCCCACTACATCGCCGGCGACGGCCGGGTCAACGAGAACATCGGCCTGACCGCGGTGCATGCGATCTTCCACGCCGAGCACAATCGGCTGGTGGCGCAGACCAAGGACACCGTACTCGATTCGGCTGACGTGGCCTTCCTCAACGAGTGGTTGTTCACTCCGGTGGATGCGTTGCCAGCCAGCCAGGCCGAGATCGATGCACTGGTGTGGAATGGCGAACGGCTGTTCCAGGCTGCCAAGTTCGGCACCGAGATGCAGTATCAGCACCTGGTGTTCGAGGAGTTTGCGCGCACCATCCAACCCAGGGTCGACCTGTTCTTCGCGCCGACCCAGGTCTATGACGTCGACCTCGATGCCTCGATCGTCGCCGAGTTCGCCCACACCGTTTACCGGTTCGGCCACTCGATGCTGACCGAGACGGTCGATCGATACGACGTCGACTTCAACGTGATTGGCGATCCGAACAGCGCTGATCCCGATCAGCAACTGGGCTTGATCGCGGCGTTCCTCAATCCGTTGGCGTATGCCGCCAGCGGGGTGACGCCAGAGGATGCGACCAGTGCGATCGTGCGTGGGGTGACGCGCCAGGCCGGTAACGAAATCGATGAGTTCGTCACTGAGGCGCTGCGCAATAACTTGCTCGGCCTGCCGCTGGACCTGCCGGCGATCAACATCGCCCGTGGCCGCGACGTGGGGATTCCCTCGCTCAACGCGATTCGCCGCGACATCTACAGCCAGACCGGTGATACCCAACTCAAGCCGTACAGCAGTTGGGTCGACCTGGTGCAGCACCTCAAGCATCCGGAGTCGCTGATCAACTTCATCGCGGCCTATGGCACCCATGGCACCGTCCTGGCGGCGACCACGCTGGAAGGCAAACGCGCTGCAGCCTTGGCGCTGGTATTGGGGGGAGATGATGCGCCGTCCGACCGCCTGGACTTCCTCAACAGCAGCGGTACCTGGGCCAACGTGACGCGCGCCGGCAAGGATGGGGTGCTGGGGACCGCTGACGATCTGAAGGGGGTGACGATCACGGGCGTCGATGCGATCGACCTGTGGATCGGCGGCCTGGCCGAAGCGAAAACCCCGTTCGGTGGCATGCTCGGCTCGACCTTCAACTTCGTGTTCGAGAACCAGATGGAAAAACTCCAGGACGGCGACCGCTTCTACTACCTGGAACGTACTTCTGGCCTGTCGATGAACGCCGAACTGGAAAGCAACTCGTTCGCCAAGTTGATCATGGCCAACACCTCGGCGACGCACTTGCCGGGCCTGGTGTTCTCGGACCCCGGGTTCTATCTGGAAGTGGACAAGACCAAGCAGTACAACGATGGCCTGGGCAATGCCGATCCGCTTGGCGAAAACGGCGAGCAGGTGGTGTTCCGCGACAACCCGCTGACCGACGGGCCGGACACTCACTACATCAAGTACACCGGTGCAGAGCACATCGTGCTGGGCGGCACCAACAGCGCCGACATCCTCGTCTCGAGTGAAGGGGACGACACGGTCTGGGGGGACGGCGGCAACGACCGCATCGAAGGTGGTGACGGCAACGACCAACTGCGCGGTGGCGCCGGCGACGACATCATCACTGATGCCGGTGGCGACGATAACATCCAGGGTGGCGACGGCAACGACGTGTTGCACGGCGGCAACGGCGTCAACCTGATCATTGGCGGGTTCGGCAATGACTTCATCGTGACCGGCGAGGACGCTTCCGAAGCCATTGGTGGCCAGGGCAACGACTTCATCCTGGGCAGCAAAGCCAACGAACAGGACATGGGCAATGAAGGCGACGACTGGATCGAGAAGGGCACGTCGGACGGTGCACCTGGCGACAACTTCGACCCGGCTGGCAATGATCCGGTGATCGGTCACGACGTGTTCATCGGCGGTAACGAGAACGATAAGTTCAACGGTGAAGGCGGTGACGACATCATGGTCGGCAGTCTCGGCCTGGGTGACCGCTATATCGGCGGCTCCGGCTATGACTGGGCGACCTTCAAGGGGCTCGCCCAAGGCGTGACCATCGACTACACCGACCGCTTCTTCGATGTTCCACCGATGCCGGGTTCGGGGGCTTCAGCGCTGGTGCGTTTCGACATCATGGAAGGTTTGTCGGGTTCCTCGCACGGTGACTTCCTGCGCGGTGATAACGAAGATGCCACATCGCTGCCCACTGCGGGTGCAACCGGCAGTGTGCTGACCAACATCAACCTGATCAACGGGCTGGCTGACTTGCTGGCAGACGGGGCGACGTACTTCGACGGCGGCAACATCATCCTCGGCGGCAGCGGCAGCGACCTGATCGAAGGTCGCGGTGGTGACGACATCATCGATGGTGACAAGTGGCTGAACGTGCGCATCAGCGTACGGGCAAATGCCGATGGCACCGGCGAGGAGATCGCCACGTTCGACAGCATGGAACCCTTGGTGCCGTTTATGCTGAACGGTACTTACAACCCCGGCCAGTTGGTCATCGTGCGGGAGATCCTGAGTGGCGATGACAGCTTCGACACCGCGTTTTTCTCCGGTAACCTGGGGGAATACGGAATCGAGATCGATGGCGACACGGTCATTGTGACCGACTCGGTAGCGGGGCGTGATGGTGTCGATCGCTTGACGGGTATCGAGCGTCTGCAGTTCGCTGACGGGGCGCAGGCGTCCGGCGTGGGCACCGCGCAAAACAGCGACCCGTCGGGTCATCTGGCAATCCTCGATGCTGGCACCGGCCTGCGTGACGAAACGCCGGTTGCCGGCCAGTTGCTGCGGGTCAGCGGTCAGGCGGTACGGGACGCGGACAGCCAGAGTGTGGCCAACCCGACCGGTGCGATTACCGGGGCGGTGGCTTACTACTGGCAGGTCGAGAACATCGCGGGTTCAGGCATCTATGAAGACATCACCGTTGTCGCCGCTGGTGAGGCATCGCGGGCGACCGGCAGCACCTACCGGGTGACGGACGATGTGGCGGGCCTGAACATCCGTGTCCGTGCGGTGTATCAGGATGCCAAGGGCACGCTGGAGATCGTCGATTCGTCCGGGAACAGTACGCCGACCGAAGGGCCGACCGTAACCGGGCTTGCAGTACAGAACCAGCTGTTGACCGCTGACCCGGCGAGCATCATCGATGCCGATGGCGTGAGCACGACGCAGTTCAGCTACCAGTGGCAGGCGAACGACGGGCTCGGCTTCGTCAACATCGCCGGTGCTACCGCCGGCACGTTTGCGCTTGGCCAGGCCCAGGTCGGCCAGGAAGTACGCGTGGTCATCGGTTACGTGGACAACTTCGGTGTGGCCGAAAGCGTTGCGTCGAACATCCTGGGGCCAGTAGACAACGTCAACGATGCACCGACCCAAGGGCCGACCGTCACCGGGCTTGCAGTGCAGAACCAGGTGTTGACCGCCAATCCGGCGAGCATCATCGACGTCGATGGCCTGAGCAATCCGCAGTTCACCTACCAATGGCAGGCGAACAGCGGGCCCGGCTTCGTCAACATTGTCGGCGCAACCGCCAGTACGTTCGCGCTTGGCCAGGCTCAGGTCGGCCAGGCAGTGCGCGTGGTGATCGGTTATGTGGATGACTTCGGTGCGGCTGAAAGCGTTGCGTCCAACATCCTGGGGCCGGTGGCCAACGTCAACGATGCACCGACAGGCGCGTTGCTGATCAGCGATACGACTCCGGATCAAGGGCAGGTGCTGACCGCGCTGACGGGTGGGATTGCCGATCCGGACGGGCTGGGCACCTTCAGCTTCCAGTGGCAGCAAGGGGTCGGCACATCCTTCACTGACATCAACGGCGCGACTGCTGCGACCTTCACCCCTGGTGCGGCGCAGGCCAATCTGCAACTGCGGGTGATCGTGCGCTACACCGATGCCTTTGGGACGCTGGAGTCGGTGACTTCTGCGGCGACGGCGGCGGTGGTTGTGGCACAAGGCGTGGTACTGCAGGGCGATGCCTTGGCAAACATCCTCACCGGCACCGCGGCTAACGATGTGCTGCTTGGCCTGGGGGGGAACGATACGCTCAATGGCCTCGCCGGTATCGACCAGTTGTTGGGCGGCACTGGCAACGACATCCTCAACGGCGGCGACGACAATGACGTCCTCAATGGCGAGGACGGCAACGACACCCTCAACGGCGGGCTCGGCGCGGATGCCATGAGCGGCGGTCTAGGCAACGACACCTTTGTGGTCGACAACGTCGGTGACCTTGTCACCGAGGCGCTGGGTGCTGGTACCGATCTGGTGCAAACCAGCCTGACCACCTACCTGCTCGGCGCCAACGTCGAGAACCTGACCTATACGGGAGCCGGTAACTTCACCGGTACCGGTAACGCGCTGGCCAACACCATCACCGGCGGGGTGGGCAACGACACCCTCAACGGCGGTGCAGGTGCCGACCGGTTGGTGGGGGGCGCCGGCAACGATACCTATGTTGTCGATGCAGCCGCAGACGTCGTGGTCGAGGTCGCCGGTGGCGGTACGGACACCGTGCAGACGTCGCTGGCCAGCTACACGCTGGGCGCTGAGGTCGAGAATCTGACCTACACCGGAGTCGGCAACTTCGTCGGCAACGGTAACGGGTTGGATAACGTCATCACCGGCGGGGTGGGTAATGACACCCTCAATGGTAATGGCGGCAACGACATCCTCAACGGCGGCAACGGGGTGGATGTCTTGAATGGTGGAGCAGGCAACGACACGCTGTTCGGTGGTGACGCTAACGACACCTTGTTGGGAGGGATCGGTGATGACTTTATCGATGGCGGTACTGGCAATAACAGGGTCACAGGTGGTGCCGGCAACGACACCCTGGTTGCCAGCAGCGGCAACGATATCTTCGTGTTCGCAGCGGGCTTCGGGGCCGATCAGATCATCGGCTTCGATGCCGACGCGGCAGGAGGCCAGGATCGGCTCGATATTTCCTCGTTCGGCGTCAATGCTGCGACCTTTGTCGGCAACGTCATCATCACCGATGTCGGTGCGGATACCTTGATCAGCTCCGCAGGCGCTGAATCCATCCGCCTGGTCGGTGTGGCCGATGCGACAACCATCACGGCCGCAGACTTCATTCTCGCCACTTGAGGTCCTGATCAGTACGTTCGCAGACGCGTGTAAAGCGCAGGGGAGGGCATGGAAGCCCTCCCTTTTCTTTTGAAAAAACGGGTCGTTGGTCAAGCGAGGAAAAAAGGGTACCCGGCCTCGAAGAGTTCAGCTTCCCGGGTCATGGGCGGTCAAGGTGATGAAGGCTTTTCCGTGATTCTCAACTGCAGAACAGGAATATGTGACTCCAGGCGACCCCTGTCGAAAAAATGAAAAATATGAGTGCTAGCGTGAGGATTATGGAATCGTTCCGCATGGTAGTGCTCCTGGAGCCGTTAGTTTACCCAGAGCATTCTCTGTGCCAAAGCTCCGGTAACCCGCTGTACCCCCGGCGCGAAAGCGGCCTGATTGCGTGGACAATTTCTCTAGCTGAAAAGTTGATGGGGGGTGTGGGCAATACTGCCCATTTATGTGGAATTGCTCCCAATGTGGGGACGGCAAATCGCGCTGGAGTGAGGTTGTAAAGGTGCCCCCCGAATTGGGTGTGAACTTTCCCCGGGAATGGGTGTCAATCCCCAGTCGATTTTTCTATAGCTACATATTTGTGTTTGTAATTTATTGTTTTTAAAGGGTTTAATGTTTATATAAAGCCGTTGCGCTTGGCTGGCTCCTTGCACTGTCCCCACTACCCCCTTCACACATTCGAGGCGGCTGGTGATGGACACAAAAGCGCGGTATCCCTTCAAATGGTCTGGCCTGTTGACGCCATTAAGCATCGCTTTGTCGATGACACTCAGCACAGGGAACCTGCGCGCCAGCCCCATCGACGATGAGCGACAGCCGCAGCCAACCGACCCCTCTGCCTACCACGATGAAGCGGCTGACAAAGCGGCGGCGCTGAACGCCATTTTGACCATGCCCGATGCCAACATGGATTCCTTCGATCTGCCCGGTGGCGTCAAAGGCAGCAAAGACACCACGCGGGTGGAAAACATCCTGCCGCCAACGCTGCAGACCAGTTTCAACTACCCCACCAACGGCAAGCCCAGCCCGCTGTACGGTGCGCTGCCGTTCACTCAGCCACTGGTACTGTTCGAGGAGTTCGGCCTGGAAAAACTCGACCCTACTACCCCGGCTGCACTGTTGCCTTTTCCACCGGCTACCATCGGCCCGCTGCCGCAACAGGATCCCACCAGCGTGGCACGCAGCGCGCCGCCGAGTGCAGCGCTCGATGCGTTCTTGCGTCAACCGGGCTTGACGCCATACCCCAGCCAGTATTCGAACGTGGTCGACCGCAACCCTTGGCAGAAGCAGATTGAGTTTTTCCTCAACCGCCGTATCGGCTCGTCGGCTGAAGGCCGTCCGCCAGGAAAAGGCTGGTCGCACCAGCGCTGGAACGAGTTCTACCCGCAGGTTGCCTACAAGACCGTGCAAACCGGTGCACGGTTGAATACCGGTTTGCGTGATAGTCGGCAGATGCACCGCTATGCCATGGGCGAGTTTGGCCCTGGTGGCCTCTATTACAATGTGGCTGGCGTGCCAGCGACCGCGGGTACCTCCAAAGGCGCTGAACCGCGGTTTCATCCGAAAATGCCCGTGCAGAAACACAACTCGCTGTGGACCTTCGACGGCACCTTGCCGCCCAAATTGCTGATGGTGCGCTACGGGCAACCCGTGTTGATGCGCCATTACAACGGCTTGCCAATCGACCCGTCGGCGAACATGGGTTTTGGCCTGCACACCATCAGTACCCACGAACACAACGGCCACGTGCCAGCGGAAAGCGACGGTTATGCCAACGCGTTTTTCTTTCCCGGGCAGTTTTACGACTATCGCTGGCCGATCCAGTTGGCCGGCTACGACAGCATGAACACCAAGGCCGAGGATCCGCGTGCAGCGTTTCCGTGCTCGCCCGGCGAGACTCTGTGGACCAATGACATGAGCCCGGGCCGCAAGACGTGCGAGAACGGCACGATCAAGATCCGCGGCGACTGGCGCGAAACCATGAGCACCCACTGGTTCCACGACCACATGCTCGATTTCACCGCGCAGAACGTCTACAAGGGCAACGCAGCGATGATGAACTACTACAGCGCCCTGGACCGTGGCAACGAGTCGGTGAACGACGGCGTCAACCTGCGTTTTCCCAGTGGCAGCGCCTTGCCTTGGGGTAACCGTGACTACGACGTCAACCTGCTGTTTGCCGACAAGGCCTGGGACAAGAACGGTCAACTGTGGTTCAACCCCTTCAACACGGCCGGCTTCCTCGGTGACCAGGTGCTGGTCAACTGGAAGTGGAAACCGACCCTGGACGTGCGCGCCCGCAGCTATCGCTTCCGTATGCTCAACGGCTCGGTGTCGCGTTACTTCAAGCTGGCGCTGGTGCGTGAAATCAAGGGCACCACGGGTGAATTCCAAGGGCCCGTCGGGTCAGGAGTGTCCTATGCCCGCGTGCCGTTCCACATGATTGCCAACGACGGCAACATCATGGAACACAGCGTGCCATTCGACGGCAGCATGGACCTGGACGCCGACGGCGACAAGCAGAACCACAACGCGATCCTGCCCACCCTGGGCATCGCCGAGCGTTTCGACATCATCGTCAACTTCGCGAAAAACGGGATCAAACCGGGCGACAAGCTGTTCTTCGTCAACCTGCAGGTGCATGAAGACGGCAAGGGCCCGGAAGAACCCGCCTCCCTGGCTGACGTGTTGTCCGAGAAATACCGGGCGATTCTCCAGCAAACCAGCAAGGGGCCGAAGTGGGAGGAGGGTGATCCGACGGTGGGCAAGGTGCTGCAACTTAACGTCAAGGCCTACACCGGGCAAGACCTGGCCATGGACCCGGCCGCTTATGAACCGGCCAAACCCGGTAAGGCTGAAGGCCTGGTGATGATCCCGCTGAAGATTCACCGCGACAATCTTGCCGATAAGGCGCTGCTGGCCAAGGCCCGTCACCGCACCTTCACCTTCGGCCGTTCCGACGGCACCGATGAAGCACCCTGGACGGTCAAGACCGATGGCGGCTTCGGTTTCCAGATGGACCCTCGGCGCCTGAACGCCTCGACTCAGTTGGCCAGTGGCCCCACCGATGCCGGTGCGACCGGTTTCGGCACCCTGGAAGTCTGGAACATCAAGCTCGGCGGCGAAGGCTGGAGCCACCCGGTGCATGTGCACTTCGAGGAGGGGATCATCCTCAATCGCGGGGGCAAGGCGCCACCGGAATGGGAAAAATGGGCACGCAAGGACGTGTACCGTATAGGCCCGGAAAAGGACGGCCTGGACAACGTAGAAATAGCGATCAGCTTCCGCGAGTTTGCCGGGACCTACATGGAGCACTGTCACAACACCCAGCACGAGGACAACTCCATGCTGCTGCGCTGGGACGTTGAGAAACCCGGGCAATTCCAGCTGATGCCGACACCGCTGCCCAGTTGGGACGGTGTGCGCTACGTGAATTCCGCCGCGCTGCCAACCTTCCGCACTGGCGACGGCAACGGCCCGCAAGCGGTGCTCAAGCCATGAACCGCGAGGGAGCCCGGCCTTACCATGTATGCGCCGTGCTCCCGCGCCCCGGGCTTGAAGGAGCCCTGTCGCCGATGGAGTCGGCGACGCTCTGGGGGGTGGGATTGCGTTAGCGTAATCGTCGGTTCGGTGGTCATGGCTAACGATGGCACACTGTCGTTCTCAGTCTTTCCTTCGTACCCATGAGTACAGGATGAAAAAATGAGTAGCGAAAGTCCGCGCACCGGCGCTGAGCGCTCTGGCATTCCCCGCACGATCTGGGCGTTAGGCTTTGTCAGCCTGTTCATGGATCTATCGTCGGAGTTGGTCCACAGTCTGCTGCCCGTGTTCATGGTCACTACATTGGGGGCCAGTGCATTGACCGTCGGGGTGATCGAGGGTGTTGCCGAGTCGACCTCGATGCTCATCAAGGTGTTCTCCGGGGCGATCAGTGACTTCATGGGGCGGCGCAAAGGATTGTTACTGCTTGGGTATGGCGTAGCGGCACTGAGCAAGCCACTGTTTCCCCTGGCACATTCGGTGGAAGTAGTCTTCACCGCACGTTTTCTGGATCGAATCGGCAAAGGCATTCGGGGGGCACCGCGAGATGCCCTGGTCGCAGATGTGTCGCCGCCGTCAATCCGTGGTGCCTGTTTTGGGCTGCGCCAGTCGATGGACACCGTAGGCGCTGTTCTTGGCCCGGCCATGGCCATCGTACTGATGTTATGGCTTGCCGATATCCAGCTTGTGCTGTGGTTTGCAGTGATCCCGGCAATAGTGGCGGTGGCGCTCATCTTCGTGGGGGTCAAGGAGCCCACGCCAGTCTCCCGGGAGCGAACGTTCCGATCTCCCATTCATTGGCGAGTCCTTCCCGGCTTCTCCCGTGGCTATTGGTGGGTCGTCGTGATTGGCGGCGTCTTTACACTTGCCCGTTTCAGTGAGGCATTCCTGGTTTTACGGGCGCAGCAGACAGGCCTGTCGGTCGCCTGGGTTCCGCTGGTGATGGTCGTCATGGCCATTTTTTATGCGTTGTCCGCTTATCCCGCCGGCTGGCTGTCTGATCGCATCAGCCGTACGAAGCTGCTGTGCATGGGCATGGGATTACTCATCCTGGCGGACCTGGTGCTCGCTGGATCCGGTTCGTTCATCACGATGATGCTGGGTGTCGCGTTGTGGGGGCTTCATATGGGATTCAGCCAGGGCATTCTTGCCTCGCTGGTAGCGGATACCGCGCCCATGGACCTGAAGGGAACCGCCTTCGGTATTTTCAATCTGGTCAGTGGTGTATGCATGCTGATCGCCAGCGTTCTGGCGGGTGCGATATGGCAAAGCATGGGCTCAGTCAATACGTTCCTCGCAGGGGCATTGCTGGCCGCGACAGCCCTGTTCTTGCTGATTGCTGTGGAACGCAGCAAGGCCCGAGCAAGCTAGGGCGTAATGCCCTGGCGGATAGCGGATGTCACTGTTTCTTTTTCGCCGGCTTGTCTGCCTTGTCTTTCTTGTCGGATGACTTCGAAAGAGCCGAGGCCGCAGCGGGTTTCCTTTGCTTCGAAATCGACGACCCTCTCCAATTGGGGGGGGAGAAACCAGGGAGTAGGGAACACAGTGTTTGCTCATCGACAGCGGGTAAAGGCACCCGTGATGCAACAGACCGACCCGGCTTGCGTTTCGTTGAGCGGTTGTAATCGAGTGAGGTCGGTGCATGGCGCAGCCTGATTCGCAACAAGACGATCGATGATCGCTTGGATAATCGAAGGAGAGAGAGATGTCAGGAACATCCAGGGCACTGGGACAGATGCTGCCGATCGCAATGGCGGCGCTGCTCGGCACCGCCGCACCCGTTGTGCTCGCCCAGGCAGAAGCCGTGCCCTCGCAAGCTCTGGTACTGCCGTCAGGACCAGCCGAAAATACCCGTATCACCGAAGCATACGCTCGCCTGGTGGCGCGTGATGCCTGGTTCTGGGCCTGGCCGATGGTCAACATGTACAATCGGCGCCTGGCGTACGCCAAAGCCCCCGAGCAAGGGCTCATTGGCGGCACGCTGCCAATCGCCCCTCACAATCGCCTGACCATGCTCAGCGATTACATCAAGCCGGATCAGCGCTCCATCGCCTGTCCCAACCAGGACGTTGTTTACGGCGCTGGTTACCTGGCGCTCAATGACAGCCCGGTGGTCATCCAGATACCTGACTTCGGCAAACGATTCTGGGTCATTCAACTCTCCGATCTGCGCACTGAAAGCATTAATGGCCTGGGCGTAATGTACGGAACCAAACCCGGTTTTTATCTGGTCGTGGGGCCGAATTGGCAGGGTACGGTGCCCAAGGGCATTACCCGAGTGATCCGGACTCAATCCAATGCCGCCTTCGTCGGCCCACGCGTTTTTCAAGATGACACGCCGCAGGACAGGCAAGCGGTGCAAGAGGTCATCCAAGGCATCAACGTCTATCCAGTCGCCGAATACGACGGCACCCTGAAACGCCAGGACTGGCGAAAGCTGCCTGTCTTCCCGAAGCGCGATGACGCCAGGGGCGAAACCCGCTGGGTGCGTCCCGACGTCTTTTTCGATCAGTTGTCGGCCGTATTGGACCTGGTACCGGCGGTGGCTGGCGAGGCGGCGCGTTATGCGCAAGTATTGGCCGTGATCGCCGCTGCGCAGAAAAATCCGGAACTGAAGCAGGCCATGATCGACGAGGCGGAAAAAGCCGATCGGGAACTGATCGACCCATTGCTACAGTTCCGCAACTGGGGCATTGAGCTACCCCATCACTGGTCCACCATCACCAATGGGGCACACTTTGGCACCGACTATTTCACACGCACCGCCGTGGCGAAGTCGAACATCCTGGTGAATGCACCCAACGAGACACGGTACTTCTATCAAGACCTCGATGCAGCCGGCATGCGTCTCAACGGTGCGACTGCTTACACGGTCACCTTCGCGAAGGGACAATTGCCGCCCGTGAAGGGCTTCTGGTCGCTCACTGCGTATGACTCTGCACACTTTTTTGTGCCCAACCCGCTCAACCGTTATTCGCTCGGCACGAAAAACCAGGATCTGAAGACCAATGCTGACGGCTCGCTGACATTCTACGTACAGGCCGAGTCGCCAGGCGCGGACAAGGAAAGTAATTGGCTACCGGCACCGAAAGGGGCGGACTTCTCCCTCTTCCTGCGAGCTTATTGGCCGGATGATGCAATTACGCAGGGCCTCTGGACACCCCCGGCAATCGAAAAGCGTGCGGTCGATACCTCCAGCTGACAGATCGCCAGCGAGCGGGAGAAATCCCGTTCGCAGGGGCGATTTTTTTCAACGCAAGGGGCTGCCATCAGGGTTTTCGATGTCGTTGACTTGCGGGCTGGTCGTTGGAGGCTGGCAGCGTCTTGTGGCTCTGTGTACAAGCCCTTTACTCAGTCGCTGTACATCGATCTCGATGAGAATCCGTCCACGCCACCCACACGTATCCATTTGGGGTTCAGACTTGGACGTTACCATCTACGGTTTTTGCTGGAGTCGCATGAGGAAATCGGCGTGGACCACGTCATTCTCAATCTCAAATATGGCAAGCTCCCTGCGGCGGAGGTTATTGAGGAATTGGGTACGCACATCGTTGCGCAGTTCGGAGTGCAGCCGCGTCCGGCAGCGCACTGAACATCGGTCACTGCTACGCCGACGAATGCTCACTTGACGAAACCATAAGGTGTCGCGGCGCGGATGACCTCCGGATCTATATCAATTATGGAGATCTTCGCGCCATGAGCGACCGGTGCCCGGCAAGTAATTTACCCCTACCCAGCCTAAACCAATGATGAGCACATCGCCTTGCAGATTCTGTGCGGCTTCCACGCCGTCCATGGACACGATTTGCGCGCGTATCCTTTCACTTATACCGAGCGCGCAAGCATGGCATGAATCCTGGACACGGCACTTTAGCCATGACATTTGTCTTAAATAAAAGTGTTTTAATTGTTCACCGCCCGTGACAGCAGCAGGCCCAAGCGATCCTGATTTTCATACAAGACATCGTGAGCCTCCCCGAACTGAATGGAACTTCCTGTTGGATTTGCTTAACCGGGCAGCTTGGCCGCAAGGACGTCAACCTTCTCGATTGATGGCGGTTCAGCAAACAGCTCGGCAGCGTTTGCCATAAGCGCCGCCGCGACCTTGCCCGAAAGATGAGCCTGCCGGCCCGCTTCATCCGGGAATGCGTCAAAGATGCCAAAGGTGGACGGCCCCAAGCGGATTCCAAACCAGGCTGTAGTGGCTGGCTCCTCCTCCACTAAAGGAAGGCCGCTCAAGAGAAAGCGCTCCACCTCTTTCTCTTTCCCAGGTTTTGCTTCCAGACGAACGAACAACGCTACTTTGACCATGACGTGGCTCCTGTTGTTACGATGCGGCTGGTGCTATCTGGTCGCAATAGCTAAAAGGGGCATCCGGCTATTAACTATGGTCGACGACACCAGGATTACAAACCCAAAGAGACCAAGGGTAGCGTCGCATGTCGCTCGGAGACTGAGAATGACGTAGTGGGCCGCGCGCAAGCCGCAGTCCAGCCGCTTGATCACTTTTCCCGAGCTGTGGCCTGATAATAAAGACTCAACGATATCTGAAATTCAGGAGAACATAACAGATCATGGTTACTGTCAGGCCGACCAATATGTACTCGACACGCTCACGCGCTTATCTTGCTGCCATTTCAGGCGGCGTTTTAACACGATGATTTTGGCAGCTATTTCGCCACTTCAGACAAATCTACATCTGCTTTCTGGACGACAACTGCTGTCCGTTACGACAAGCAGAAGTCGACCAGAGGCAGACACTGAAACCGCCTTCAGGTCGACAGAATGAAGGTTGATATGGGAAATGCCCTGGACAAACGAGTCGTTGTCATTAGCGCCGGCATCGTGGGCGTTTCGCCGGCGTATCACCTGGCTGATAAAGGCGCGAATATCACCTTGGTTGAGGCTGAAGGTATCGCGTCGGGAGTGATTGGGGGTTCACTCGCATGGATCAACATCCTATACGGATAACGTGACCCCATTGCAGCACTGCGCGGAGCAGCAATCAAAGATGCGGCTCGTGCAGCGATGGTGCTGTACTTAACGAATAGTCGAGATCGGTCTTCGGGAAGCTGAGCGGTAGCCTTTGCGAATATTGTCACTGACCGCTTTTGGCCGGTTTCTGCCTTTCTTGAGAGGCGTACTCGACCCGAAGCTGCCATCCAGGTCTACCTGACCTACTTGAGGGTGATCCATTCAATCCCCTCAAACTTGTCACCGCGCGGCCGATAGCCTGATACCCCTTCTGCCTCAATGCCTAGCGATGTCACCCCATGCCTGAACACCCACCTTCTGTCCTTGGCTTAGCGCACCGTCGCTCAAGTGTGAGCATCATTCGTGTTTCACTGTTCAAATTCGTTGGCTTGCTGACGGGGGTGTTTTTCCTCGCCGGTTATTTGATTCTCTACCTGGCGCACGACCTGGATCGCAACGAGGAAACCGAAAGCGCGTTCTATACCAGGAAAGCCGTGCAAGGCCTGGAGAAGTCCATAAGCGCCACGGTCAAGGATTACGCGTTCTGGGGCGATGCCTATAAGCATCTGCACGTGAGGGTCGACACCGATTGGGCCTACGTACGGCAGAATGTCGGGCCCACGCTTTATACCGACTTCGGATTCCAAGGCATATTTGTCGTCAACGCCGCCGACCAGACGGCGTATTCCGTAGTCGATGGGCAACTGACGTCGGACGACGCTCGCGGTTGGCTCAAGCAAGCGCTCCCTGACATATTGCTTAAAGCCCGTGCGGGTGCCGAAGCGGAAACGCCGACGACCCTTTTCATCAATATCGGTGGTCGACCCGCGCTGGTGGGCGCGGCCGCGATTACCCCCGGCACGGATCCGACGGTGACACCCGATGACAAGCCGCCTTCGGTTTTGATCTTCGTTGACATCCTCGAAGACGACAGGCTGGAAACACTGGGCAAGGACTACGGGGTGGATGAACTACGCATCGCTACGGCCGCCGAACTTCAGGGGCGTTCAGTCCTGGCGCTCGGTGAAAACGGCGTTGCCGGGAGCTTGCACTGGGAGCCGCCAAAACCGAGCGAACGCCTGCTTGGCCTGGGCTTGCCCTTGGTCGGCATTGCTGCGCTGCTGGTGTGCCTGATGGCCTGGGCGATACTGCGCCGCACGACTGCCAGTGCTCAGGCGCTCGATGCCAGTTACGACTCATTGCAGCGCAGTCAGTCTGCGTTGGCCATCAGCGAGGCGCGCTTTCGAGACGTAGCAGAGGCCAGTACCGATTGGATCTGGGAGATTGACAGGCAGGGGCGCTTTACCTATTTGTCCGAGCGATTTGAATGTGTCTCGGGTCTGTCCAGGCATGACTGGTTGGGCGCACCCATGGATCAACTGCTGTGCACTGAGCTTGGCACGGTGACCCAGTGGCTTTGCATCCCCAATCGTCGCCCGGATATCAGCGTCCAGTGCCGCTATGTCGATCCCAAGGGCCAGCACCGCATCACCCGCCTGTCCGCCAGAGCGATGGATGACAAGGGATTTCGGGGCACGGCGACAGATGTCACTGAAGAAGTCGAGTCGCGTCGACGCATTGAATTTCTCTCCCAACATGATTCGCTTACCGGGCTGCCGAACAGGACTCGGCTCAGAGAGTTTCTCGATGGCAAACTCAAGACGCAGCCCACAGCCGAGCGGCCGTTGGTTATGCTCAGCCTCGACCTTGATCGATTCAAGCCGGTCAATGACCTGCTGGGCCACGCGGCGGGCGATGCGGTGTTGAGCGAAATCTCTCGCCGTCTTGCCAACCGCGTTCGCCATGGGGATCTGGTAGCGCGTATCGGCGGCGATGAGTTCGTGCTGATTTTGACGGATCTCAAAGGACAGGACGAAGTAGAAGCGTTGTGCCAGCGCCTGATCGAATCGATCGAAAGACCGATTCAGGTCGGCGACCAGGAGGTGTTCGTCAGCGCGAGCATCGGTATCGCAATGGCGCCCACTGATGCCACCGAAGCCACCGAGTTGCTTCGCTACGCGGATATCGCGCTGTATGAGGCTAAGTCGGGTGGTCGCAATACCTGGCGATTCTATGCTGGCGACATGAACTCGAAGATCGTCGAACGCCGCCGCCTGGAGAGCGACCTGCGTTTCGCCATCAAGCACGGCGAGTTGCGCTTGCATTTCCAGCCGCGCTTTCGTATTGCGGATGGCAAAATGGTGGGCGCTGAAGCGCTGGTGCGCTGGCAGCACCCGGAACGTGGCTTGATTGCGCCTGATACGTTCATTCCGATTGCTGAAGAAACAGGGTTGATTCTGGCCTTGAGCAACTGGGTCCTGGAGACCGCTTTGCGGTACGCCTCCAGCTGGCCTGATCAGCTGTTTGTTTCTGTCAACCTTTCTCCCACCGAGTTCAAGCGCGGCAGTCTGGTCGAGCGCGTACAGCGGGCATTGCACCAGTCGGGAATTGAGCCAGGGCGGGTGGAGCTTGAGATCACTGAAAGCGTTATGTTGGAAGATCCCCAGGGCGCTCTGGAGATCATGCGAACGCTCAAACGCCTGGGCATCCGCATCGCCATGGATGACTTTGGCACAGGGTATTCATCACTCAGCTACCTGCGCACGTTCCCGTTCGACGGACTGAAGATTGACCGAAGCTTTTTATCTCGATTGGGAGCTACCGACGACGACAGGTCCGTTATCGAAGCGATCGTAGGCCTGGGTCACGCTCTTTCTCTAACCGTGACCGCCGAGGGGATCGAGACCCAGGAGCATCTGTCATTGTTGAGGTCTGTGCTATGCGATGAGGGCCAAGGCTACTTTCTTAGCCGCCCCTTGGATACGGATGGCTTCAGCGCTCTGGTTCGGGTGACCGAGGGCGCTGCGCTGACCGTTAAACCATGAGCGGAACATCGGCGGTTGATTGGACCGCTTTTGCGAAGAAGCGCCTTGCCCACGTCAGCTTCTGGCCGATGATTGCCTGTCGTGAAGGACGGCAATCGACCCAATATAGAGAGTTGGCAAGGACTGCCTTCGGCCAGGCGCGGTCCATGCTGGCCGGATACGTTGGCAGTCTCGGCTCTATTCACTCACCAACTGGATTATCGTCTTGCCCTTGGCGCGGCCTTGCGCGACCTGGCGGAAGGCGTCGTTGACCTTATCCAGTGCAAACCATTGCTGATCCACCCGGATCGTCAGTTCCCCTGCATCTGCCAGCACAGCCGCCTCGTGCAGGATGGCGCCATGGTGTTCGCGGCCCTTGCCGGTAAGCAACGGCGTCAGGGTGAACACACCCGAATAGGTGGCGCTTTTGAACGATAGCGGTGCGAGGCTGTGCTGGCCCCAACCGAGGCAACTCAGTACGTGCCCGGTATAGGGCTTCACGGCCTTGAATGATGCATCCAGCGTGCTGCCGCCCACGGTGTCATAGACGATGTCGAAACCTTCCCCGGCCGTATACTGCTCGACATAGGCCTCGACACTCTGCTCCTGATAGTCGATCGCGGTAGCCCCCAGCGAGCGAATGAAGTCGAGACTGCCCGCCGAACCGGTGGCGTAGACTTTGGCACCACGCGCCTTGGCCAGTTGGACAGCCATTTGGCCGACCCCGCCTGCGCCGCCATGAATCAGCACTTTGTGGCCAGCGTGGACGTTCGCGCGATCCACCAAACCTTCCCAGGCAGTGATGAACACCAAAGGCAGGGCAGCCGCTTCGCGCATGCCGAGTGCTTTTGGCTTTGGTGCAATCAGCCGGGCATCCACGGCGATGTACTCGGCCATGGTGCCCTGGGCCCCACCGATACCCCCGGCCATGCCGAAGACCTCCTGGTCAGGCGTGAAGCCCTCGGCCGCCTCGCCCAGCTCGACGACCGTGCCGGCCAGATCCAGGCCGAGCACCGCCGGCAGTGCCTGACGGGCGTGCGCCCCTGCACCGGTGGCGATCTTGGTATCGAGCGGGTTGACCCCGGCGGCGTGAACCCTTACGAGGACCTGCCCCTTACCGGGAACCGGGCGGGCAATGCGGCGCACGACCAGTGGGGCCTGGGCGGACTCGGCGACAGCGGCAAGCATGGTCTGACTCATGATGTGAACCTCAGTTGAGTGGATGCTCACAGGTTGCTCTGACTCCTCCATTCCGATAAGAAGCTAACTTTGCATATCAGTTATTCCCAAAAGAGACCTGGTGACGATGGATTTGTTCGACAGCATGCGCATCTTCGTACGTGTCGTGGAGCGTGGGTCTTTTTCGGCAGTGGCTCGGGAGCTGAACATCGGGCAACCGGCAGTGAGCAAGCAGGTCCGTGCTCTGGAGAAGTACCTGGGCGGGCCAGTGTTCGCCCGCAGCACCCGGCACCTGGCGCTGACCGACCAGGGGCAACGTTTCTACGGTCACTGCCAGGAAATTCTCGGGCACCTCGAAAGCGCCACTCGCAGCTTTGCCAGCGGTCAGGAGCAGATCGCTGGCCCGCTGCGCGTCGCCGCACCGGTCAGCTACGGGAGGTTATGCATAGCACCTCTTATCGGCATTTTTCTGCAGCGCTATCCTGATGTGCGGATCGATTTGCGGTTGAGCGATCACAATGAAGACCTACTCATGGAGAACATCGATCTGGCGATCCGGATCGGGGTGGTGAAGAGCGAGGGACTGGTGGCCGTGTCCCTGGGCACCAGCCCCCGACGGGTATACGCCTCGCCTACATATCTGCAACGCCACGGCGTGCCACTCGAGCCGGGTGAACTGGCAGCCCACAACTGCATCGGCTTCACCTTGCTGGAGCACTACGACCGCTGGCGCTTCACGCAAAAGGCGGACGAGTTCGATATCGCCATCACAGGCAACGTCACCAGCAACAGCAGCGAGGCCATTCGTGAAATGGTGCTCTGCGGCTTGGGCATCTCCCTCTCTCCACAATGGCTGTTCGAAGCAGACGTTGAACAAGGCAGCGTGCAGAGTGTGCTCGACAATTACTTGGCCGCGGCACTGCCAGTCAGCGCAGTGTTCAGTCGAGAGCGGCGACATTCGGCACGGGCAATGGCGTTCATCGGTTTTCTGCGGGAGCACCTGCAAGTTTTCCCAGACGGGGCATAGGCCCGCCCCCAATGGTGCAATCGGAATGGCTTTCGGCCAGGTACCGTACAGGGTTGGATCAAGGTCGATGGGCTGTCATCCACGCTTTGACTATTCGAGCGTATTGCCGAGTTTTCTGCCTGACAAGCTATCCCTTGTTCCAAGGCTGATGTTGGTTCAGGCCAGCGAAAGATGAATGGCGGCTACCAGGGGGCTTCGGACATCCTCCGCGCGGGCCTCGGCTCGGAGCCCACCGTTGATCGAATACAGCCAATTGCGCGCAAGGTCTGCAATAATGACGGCCACCGCGGCACGAACTCGTGCCCTCATCCGGCATTCGGGTTTGGAGAACTCCATGCGTGACATTATTGACGGCTTTCTGCGTTTTCAGCGCGATGTCTATCCGCAACGCGTCGAGCTTTTCAGGCAGCTCGCGACGACACAAAATCCGAAGGCGTTATTCGTCACCTGCTCGGACAGTCGTGTTGTGCCCGAACTCCTTACACAGCGCGAACCGGGCGAACTGTTCGTGATTCGTAACGCCGGCAACATTGTGCCGTCGTATGGTCCCGAGCCCGGCGGCGTCTCGGCCACCGTCGAATATGCGGTCGCAGTCCTCGGCGTACAGGACATCGTGATCTGCGGCCACTCAGACTGCGGAGCGATGGGCGCGATTTCACGCTGCACGTGTCTGGACCATCTCCCGGCGGTCGCTAACTGGCTACGTCACTCCGACGCCGCGAAAGCGATTAACGCGGCGCATGAGTTCGACACGCCCCGCGCGAAGCTCGACGGCCTCGTGCGAGAAAACGTAATCGCACAACTGGCGAATCTGCGTACCCACCCATCGGTGGCACTCGCGCTCGAGCAGGGGCGAATGAATCTGCACGGCTGGGTCTACGACATTGAGGCTGGTTGCATTGATGCGCTTGATGGCGCGACACGACAATTCGTTTCACTTGCCGATTCGCCGAACACCGTGGCGATCGCTGCACGCAACGGCAGACAGATGTAGTGGTGACAGGCAAGTGAGGGTGGTCGCATTACTTCCGGAACATTTTCGCCCCGGCTAAGGTCTGCGAAGTTGCATTGTCTCTATCGGACAAGTTTGGGAGAAGACCATCCGTTCGAATGCCTGCCCGACGGGACTGGCGAGCGACCGGAACTGGCCGATTTCCGCCCTTCACGATAGGCAGAAATCGGCCAATTCCGGACCTTGGTGCTTTCGCTTCAAAGAAGACGTTCGCACCCACTCAAGCATTACAGCACTGGTTTGTCACTCCGCGCCTCGAGATTGGCTTTGAGCTGTTCGCTCATCGGCATGTTCAAATTCATTCCTTTTGGAGGAATCGGTGATTGAAACCACTTAGTGTATAGCCTTGCGAATTCGCCCGACTTCATGAGGCGGGTTATGGTGTCATCGACCAATTCCTTGAATTCAGGATCATCTTTGCGAAGCATGCAGCCATAGGGTTCTACTTGCAGCGCATCACCCACGACTTCGAGCGAGTCGGGATTTTTGGAGTTCGCCATGAGGCCAAACAGCAGGACATCGTCCATGGCAAACGCCACGGCACGATCATTCTCAACCAGCGCCAAGGAGTCGTTATAGTCTTTGCCCAAGACGACCTGTACGTCTAGATTGTTGTCGGCACTGTATTGACGGAGGACCTTCTCGTTCGTGCTGCCGGCGGTGCTGGCAACAGTCTTCTTTGCGAGATCGGCGTAGTTCTTTATGCCGGAGGTCTTCTTAGTCAATAAGCGCGTGCCGGTGTAGAAATGGCTAATTGCAAAAGCGACGTCCTTCCCACGCGCAGCGTTGTTAGTGGTGGAACCACACTCCAGATCGTATGTGCCGTTGACCAGCAACGGAATGCGGGTTTGCGAAGACACGGGAATGTAAACCACTTCCAAGTTCGGCTTCTTGAGCTTCCTGCGCACATCATCAACGATGGCATCGGTTAAATCGACTGAGAAACCCACGGCTTTGGTGGGGCTAATCAAGTAGCTGAAAGGTACCGATGCCTCGCGGTAAGACACGGTAATTTTGTTACTGTCGGCAACTTTTTCGAGTGTCTGCGCATTGGCGTGAGATGCGATGGCAGACAAGCCTGCGGCGAGGATTGTCGCTGCTACGAAATATGAGGTTTTCATAGGGCTCCCTTGAAAGCATGAAAAAGACAAAAACTTATCAAAAACACACTGACAAACGTAAAGGGTGAGCTCAAATTTCCGGCGTGGCTAAGAAAGGTCATTGGAAATCAAAAAGGTACGCCCAGGGACGGTAAAAACTTTGCGCCAGATCAAAGAACTGAATCATGTTGCGAAATCGCGCGAATTCCATCGGGATGTTCGGGCGGCAGATTAGGTAGTTTTCATTAAATTTATACCGTTCGGACCACCGGTTTCACTAGCACTGCAACGACTGAATTAACTGCTCGTGCATCCTCACGGAGAGGCCTGATCGGCGCGTCAGCTTAGGACTCCACGCTGCCGATTGGAGTATTGGGGGTTGCGAAAACGAGGGAAGATGTTTCACTGCCACTTAGGCGCATCTAAAGCCTGGGGCTTAACGTATCGATCAACATGGACGCCGAGCGACGATGCTGCGTAGCAGTGGGCTAGGCCAGACCGTGAATGTCTGCTTCCCAAGCCTGCCGCTTCCGCTTTGCGTCGATTTTTGCCTGTCGTATCCGTCAGGTCGAGTCGAGATCGGCCGTCCTGCCGGGTGAAATCAAGCTGGGATCAAGCAATCCTATCGATGGTCAATCTAAAGCATTTTGACAATCTGCTTCCGGCCAAAATCGACCCCTGCCCCCAATAGAATTATCCCCATGATGGATTGGAACGTCTAACGACAAAGGCCATTAAAACAAAGGCTCACAGCAACGCTCCATCTCCAACGTACCAATTCTGTACCACCAATCCTTCTCAATCTAATTTTTCGCTATGGTTAACTGCGCGGCATCAGGCAGATAACGACCCGAAGCTGCCCTTCATGGAGCGCAGATCTTCCTGGTCACGGAAAGTATCCCGAAAAGGGAACGGAGCCCGGGCGATATCCGCTGCAAGCGTAACTGGCATATATTTTCCAATCCCGGCCCGCGCGCCGGGTTTACTGTTTTCGTTTGGCGGCCGACATCTTTCTGGATCTAAACCTGGGGGCCAGCGGAGGTTTGGTCGCGGGTTTTCCAAAGCGATAGCAGCACACCGCCCAGCAGCAAAGCCACCGTCACGCCCAGAGAAAGGACTGCCGGAATCTTGCCGATTATGCCGACCATGAAGATCTTGCCGCCGATAAACACCAGCACCAGCGCCAGGGCGTACTTGAGGTAGGCGAAGCGGTGGATCATCGCCGCCAGAGCGAAATACAGCGCACGTAGGCCGAGGATGGCGAAAATGTTAGAGGTGTAGACGATGAAGGGGTCCTGGGTGATGGCAAAGATCGCGGGCACGCTGTCCACAGCGAATACCAGGTCGGCACACTCGATCAGCACCAAGGCCAGGAACAACGGCGTCGCCCAGACCACGGACTTGCCACTGGCATCCATCTGGTGGACGAAGAAGCGCCCTTCATGCAAGTGATCGGTCACCCGCATGTGTTTGCGCAGGAACTCCACCAGCAAGTTATCGCTAAGGTTCGGGTGGGCATCGACCTTGCTGAACAGCATCTTTACCCCGGTCAACAGCAGGAAGATGCCGAACACATAGAGAATCCAACTGAACTCGGCGATCAGCGCTGCACCGAGGCCAATCATGATAGCGCGCAGCACTATTACACCGAGAATGCCCCAGAACAGCACCTCGTGCTGATACTTACGCGGAATTGAGAGAAAACTGAAGATCATCGCCATCAGGAAAACGTTGTCCATCGACAACGATTTCTCGATAAGAAAGCCGGTATAAAAATCCATCCCGGCATCACCGCCCTTGACCTGCCAGACCCAGAGGCCGAACAGCAAGCCAGCCGTGATATAGCCAGCAGACAGCAGCAGGCTTTCACGAACACCGATTTCTCGATGCTCACGGTGTAGCACCCCGAGGTCGAAGATCAACAGGCCCAAGACGATGCTGACGAAAACGAGCCACAACCAACTGGCGGTGCCGAGAAACTCGGCAAAAAAGAACGGTTCCAGGGCAGTCATGAGCCCCTCCTCTAATGTCGAAGTTGTACAAACTGCAACTCCGACATGGCAGCGATTCGCTGTCAGAGGGGCCCGGCGTTGTGAGGAAAAATTTAGAGAGGCGCGTGTGGTTTCTCAATCACTCAAGGGTTGCAAGTTATTTCAATAAGGGAGGCCGCAATTGAGGTCGGAATGACGATTGACAGAGATTGAACAGTCCCGGCTCTCTGGAGAAGTATAGAGACGGCCATCATAGTCGGAGCATATAGGTCCGCTTCTGGCCGATTGCAGCCTGCCACGATGGGCTGCAATCGACCCATTGCTGCCTGTCGTAATTGGTGTGGAATGTTTATGCATGGGGCGTTATTCCTTTGGTAAGGATTAGAAGGAGGCGCCGACACTGATCGCCGCGAAGTCGCGATCACCGCGGGTCCCGTAGCTGCCGTCGATGTAATCGGTATAAGAGAGGCTCAGCGAATACTTGCTCATGAATGTCGCGTCCAGGCCCAGGCTCACCGAGCGCGAACCTTCGTTGAACGCCGAACCGTCGCCTGGCGAGTAACCCTTGACGTCATGGGACCAAGACAGGTTCGGGCGCAGGTCCAGTCCCTGCATCACGCTTGAGTAACTCCAGGTTGCACGCAGTCGATAACCCCAGGAAAAGGGCGTGACGAAACCTTCGTTATTGCAGTACTCAGGGCTGTTGGAAATGCTCAGGCAAACGCTGTTGTTGGCCAGTTCGCCACTGTTGTAGGCACCGGATCGGCCGTAACGGGGCCCGTATTTTCCTTCCAGGCCGCCGACATAGGTCGCGCCGATTTCGCCCACCAGCAGCAGCTGGTTCGCCCCCATCACCTGGCCAAGGGAATGCATCGCAGAGACTTGCGCCTGGGTGACTTCCTTGCGCCGGTAACCGTTGAACAGGGTCGAGTCGGTAGTCGGGCGCAGGCCGGGTTCGGACAACGGGCTGCGGCCTTCAACGTTGAGCAGTGACTGCAGCACATCGGTGCCGTTGAGCTGCACGGGCATGTTCGGGCGATAGCTGAGCTCGCCCTGAAGCGCCGTGCCGGTGCGCAGGTTGGTGGAGAAAGTCAGGCCGTACAAGCGAATGTCCTCAGGGTACTGCGCGAGGTACTGGGAGGTCCCCATGCGCAACGCGCCCGCCAGGGACTGGCCTGAGCTGGACGTCAGAAACGCGCCGCACCCGGCCGAAGGCACACCGAGATTGCTGCACAACTGCGGGGCGAAAGCGTTGTTGCTGAAGTACGGGCTGCTGACGGTGCCCAGATAAGGCGAGCGGCTGTGGTAGTTGGCGGCATACACACCGAATTCGGCGTCCAGCAGTGCGACATACCAGCGCAGCGACAAGCCCCACTGACCACTGTTGCGAGCATCCTGATCGCCTGCTCGGGGGATGCGTACGCCTTCCTCGTTCATGACCACGCCAAAAGGTCCAAGCCCTCGGTTTGCCGCTGCGAGGTTGACCTGTCGACCGCCGACATCGAGGCTTTCGCAACCCTCGGGAATGAAATCGTTGCCCGAAAAAAATGTGCCGCAGTTGTCCAGTTGCGTCTGTTCCCAATCCAACTGATAGAACGCATCAAGGGACAGCGCTTCATTGATGTTTTGGGTCACGTACAGCAGGTTGACCGGCACCAATGCGTCCTTGACCTCCGAACCCGGTCGACGCAACGCCGCCTGGTTGAAGGGGTTCACGACGTTCAAGCCACCCTGGATGAAAATGCTTTCGCCCCAGTTCACCACTTGTTTGCCAAGACGTGCCGAGCCTGGCTCACCGCTGATGTCGTAGAGGCGATAGACGAAAGCATCGAGCCACTGGAACCCGGCCGTCTTCGCCGAGGTTTTGCGGTTGTGGTCGTCGATGTCCTTGAAGCGTTGGCTGTGATCGCGCTGCGCCGTGTCGTACCAATAAGTACCGCGCACGAAAATGCCCAGGTTGTCGTGTTTGAGTTCCAGGTCGTGGGTACCTTTGAAGACCGTCGAGAACACGTCACCGGATCGATAATTACGCCGACCGTCATTACCGTTGGGGGCTGCCACCTGCAGTTTGTCCGGATTGGCGGTGCTGACGCCGACGCCCAGTGCCAGAGCAGAATCGAACTGGCCTTCTATCTCACCCAGTTCGAATTGCATGGCGCCGACGGGGGCTGCGAGCAGGCTGCACGACAGTAAAACTAGCGAGGACCGGAATCGGTCGGGAACGATAGCGTTCACTCTTAACCTCTTATTGTGTTTATTAGAGAGTGAGGGGATGAAGCACCGAGACCGAGCGAACAGGTTGGTCTCGGTGGCGAGGGGATGATAGGGAGGCGCCGGATTGGCTCACAAATAGCGTCTTTGGATCGTTGCCATAACACTTCGGCATGGGGCTCCGGAGTGACCGGTACACCCAGTTCGGCCAGCTAAAAAAGCTATACCCGGCATCAGTAACTGGTATTACGTTCGCCGTTGCGACGCTGTTTAGGATCGCCCCAGTCCTAACAGTCGACGAGAACAACAACGTGAACCTTGGAAACCTAATCAGTCGAAGTGCCAAGTACTGGCCAGAGCGAACGGCCGTCATCGATCGTCACACCCGAGTGACCTTCGCACAGCTGGAACAGCGCACCAATCAACTGGCCTCGGCGTTACTGGCCCAGGGCATCGACTCTGGCGAACACGTCGCCATACTTGCCGAGAACCGGGTCGAGCTGGTCGAGGCCGAAGTGGCTTTCTACAAGGCCGGCCTGGTCAAGGTGCCGGTCAACGCGCGCCTCTCGCTGGACGAAGTCATCCAGATTCTTAACGATTCCTGCAGCGTTGCGCTGATCACTACACCGGTGTTTGCCCAAGCTTTGGCCGCGCAACGGGCGCAGGTGCCTGCGCTGCGTCTCATCGTGGCGTTGGCAGAGGCGGGCGGCGACGTCGCCTACCCGACGCTGCTGAACCTGGGTGACACCAAACCGGTTAGTTGCGATCCGCCTGACGATGCACTGGCTGTGTTGCACTACACCTCTGGCAGCTCCGGTGTGTTGAAAGCGGCGATGCTCAGTGTCGGCAATCGCAAGGCGCTGATCCGCAAAAGCATCGCCAGCCCCACCCGGCGCGCGGCGCCTGGCGATGTCATGGCGCACGTCGGGCCGATCACCCATGCCAGTGGCATGCAGTTGATGCCATTGCTGGCGGTGGGTGCCTGCAACCTGCTGCTGGAACGCTACGACGATCGATTGCTGCTTGAGTCGATTCAACGCGAAGGCGTCACCCGGTTGTTTCTGGTGCCCGCGATGATCAATCGACTGGTGAACTTCCCCGGTGTGGAACGCTACGACCTGAGCAGCCTGCGCCTGGTCATGTACGGCGCAGCACCGATGGCGCCTTCGCTGGTCAAGCGCGCCATCGAAGTGTTCGGGCCGATCCTGGCGCAAGGGTATGGCGCCGGTGAAACCTGTTCGCTGGTCACTGTGCTCACCGAGCAGGACCATCTGTGCGAGAACGGCGACTATCGACGCCTGGCGTCCTGCGGCCGCTGTTATTTCGAGACGGACTTGCGGGTGGTCAATGACGAATTCCAGGATGTGAAGCCGGGCGAGATCGGCGAAATCGTGGTCAAGGGCCCGGACATCATGCAGGGCTATTGGCGGGCGCCCGAGTTGACCGCCGAGGTGATGCGCGACGGGTACTACCTCAGCGGCGATCTGGCGACGGTCGACGATGAGGGTTACGTGTTCATCGTGGATCGCAAGAAGGAAATGATCATTTCCGGCGGGTTCAACATCTACCCGACCGAAGTCGAACAGGTGCTCTACAACCTGCCGCAAGTTTACGAGGCCGCCGTCGTCGGTGTGCCGGATGAACAGTGGGGCGAAGCGGTGCGAGCCGTGATCGTGCTCAAGCCGGGTACCAAGCTCAGTGAAAGCGAGGTCATCGAGCATTGCGCGCAGACCCTGGCCGGGTTCAAGAAACCCCGCGCCGTGGATTTCGTCACCGAGCTGCCCAAGAACCCCAACGGCAAAGTTGTTCGCCGTCTTATCCGCGATGCCTACTGGCAACACAGCGACCGTCGCATCTGAACAGGAGATCACCATGTACCAGCCAAGTGAAAAGGCCAGCCAGATCATCGAGGCCATCGGTGGCTTCGTTCGCGACGAAGTCCTGCCCCTGGAACAGCGCGCAGGCCTGAGCTGGGCCGAGCCGCATCCGCACGAAGTGCTCAAGGAGGTCTGGAAGCGTTCCTGCGAGCAGGGTTTCTACAACATCATGCTGCCCGAGGCCATTGGCGGCGCCGGGCTCAATGTTTCGGATCTGTGCGCGGTGAAAGAAGCCACCGTGCTGACTGGCTCCATGCTGGCGCCGCATATCCTCGGAGAGTTATCCGGGCCGCCGCGCGTTGGCCATCTGTTCAAGGTGGCGAGCCCTTTCCAGGTAGAGGCTTTTCTGCAACCGGTATGCCGGGCTGAGAAAGCCGTATGTTTCGCGCTGACCGAGAGTGAGGCAGGTTCCGACGCCACGGCGATCAAGACCCATGCCCGTCGCGACGGCGACGATTACGTCCTCAACGGCAGCAAGCGCTTCATCTCGGGTGCTCCCTATGCCGATATCGCGGTGCTGCTGGCGGTCACCGGACCGGGTGGCGGCGCCCAGGGCATCTCGGCATTCTTCGTAGATCTCAAGGCGTCAGGTGTGCGGATCGAAAGCGACTACTCTGTGATGTCCGGTGGTGGTGCTCACGGCGATATTTTCCTGGACGACGTCCGGGTGCCGGTGGCCAACCGGATTGGTGAGGAGGGGCTGGGGTTCAAGCTGGCGATGGGACGCATCACGCTCAATCGTCTGCTGCATTGCCCGACGATGCTGGGCCTGGCAGGGTTGGCTTTGAACCTGTCGATTGATTACGCCCGCACGCGCAAGCAGTTCGGCCAGCCGATCGCAATGTTCCAGTCGATCAACCACATGATTGCCGACATGGCGACGGAACTGCATGCTGCGCGCAGCATGGTCTATGCGACCGCAGCGGTGAACGACGCAGGCGGCGATATCCGTACGCAGGCACCGATGTGCAAGCTGTTCGTCTCGGAGACCGCATTCCGTATCGCCGACCGGGCGGTGCAGATTCACGGTGGTGCGGGGCTGCTGCGCGGCAATGCGGTGGAGTGGATCTTCCGCGCGACCCGCATGATGCGCATCCTGACCGGTACCAGTGAAATTCAGCGCAATACCATTGCCAAAGGCGTTCTGATGCCTGGCTAGCAGTGCCGCCGCACGTCCGGTTGCAACTGGCCGGACGCTCAGACAAAAACAATAACGAGAGACAACCATGACTCACTCTGACACCCCCGGACGTTCAGGCACGGCCTGGATGGTTGCGGTACTGCTGGCACTGCTGATGCTGGTCAACTTCCTCGACAAGGTGGTCATCGGCCTGGTCGCAGTGCCGATGTCCAAAGAGCTTGGCCTGTCACCGACCGAGTTCGGCCTGGTGGGCGGCGCCTTGCACTGGTTCTTCGCTATTTCCGCAGTGGTCGGTGGCTTCATGGCCAATCGCCGGCCGACCCGCACGCTGCTCTTGGGCATGGGCGCGTTTTGGGCGTTGATCCAGTTGCCGATGCTGTTTGTTACATCCTTGTGGGCCATCGTGGCCTGTCGCGTGCTGCTGGGCATAGGCGAGGGGCCGGCGTCGCCGGTGGCGACCCACGCCCTGTACAAGTGGTTTCCCAATGACCGACGCAACCTGCCGGTGGCGCTATTGCATACCGGCAGTGCCTTCGGCCTGCTGGTCGCCGGCGCGATGATCCCCTGGGTCAGCGTGCATTACGGCTGGCGCATGAACTTCATCGTGCTGGCCGCCATCGGCGCGGTGTGGTGCGTGCTGTGGTGGCTGCTGGGACGCGAAGGCACGCTCGATCGTATTCGCCCTGGCCAGTTGAAGCAGGATGACGAGCGTGTGCCTTATCGAAAGTTGCTTACTGACAGCACGGTGCTGAGTAATTACCTGTGCCATTTCGCGGCCAACTGGTCATTGGCGCTGACCCTGACCTGGGTGCCGAGTTATCTGGAAAACGGCCTGGGTATCGATCCGATCATGACCGGCCGTGTGTTCGTGTTGTTTGTGGTCGTCACCACGCCGCTGAGCCTATTCATGGCCTGGCTTTCGCAGCGCCTGATGCGCGGCGGCATGGCGACGCGATGGTCGCGAGGCGCTTTCGTTTCGTTTTGTCTGATCGCCAGCGGTCTGCTCAGCGCTGCGCTGTTTCTACCGGGGCTATCGAGCATTGAACGGATCGTCTGCCTGACATTCAGCGGCGGTCTGGCGCTGGTGATGTACTCGGTGGGGCCGGCCATGCTCGCCGAGTTCACGCCGGGCAGCCAGCGCGCGGGAATTCTGGCGATCGGCAATGGCATCGCCTCGCTGGCCGGTCTGTCGGCACCGGTGGTCACCGGAATCCTGGTGCAGGGCGCCGGTGCCGAGCATCCGGCCGGTTATGGCGAGGGGTTTCTGGTCTGCGGCGCGGTGCTGGTGGTGGCGGGGCTGATCGGGTTGTGGTGGATGGATCCGCAGAAAACCCGCGAGCGGCTGCGAAATGTCGTCGGTGTCGCGCAGCCTCGGGTCAATTGAAACGCCGGGCGCTGCGCGATGCGGCGCCCTTACTGATCGCTCGTGTTCCGCTCTTCCTCCAGCGTACGTTCGATCAGACTGCCTTTCCAGCGGTCATCGCGCACCGCCTCGATCAAGAGCCCGCGCACCAAGTCGCGCATGCAGGTAGCCGCGAACGACAGCGGTTTGTGCTGCGAATGGGCCAGGGAAATGGTGCGGGTGATCCGTGGTTCCACGATCAGTCGTGCCGAGATCGGTTGCAGCAGTTCGGTAAGCGGTGGCCAGTTGCTGATGGTTGCCGCAAGGCCTGCACGCACCAGGCTGCTGATGCCCGGCGCCGACTGCTGCTCATAGCTCGAATCGAGCGTCACTCCGGCCTCCATCGCCGATTGCTCGATCCGCCGACGCAGGTGCAGGGCACGCGGTGGCATCACCAGCCGCGTGGCCGCCGCTTCGGCAAGCGTTATCGGCGAGTCGTCCGACTCAAGGGCAGGGGTGCCGACCCAATACAGGTCTTCAGTGAAGACCGGCTCGGCAATGACATGATCCAGCTCTTCGGCGTTGGGCACGACGCCGAAATCCACTTTGCCCAGTTCAATCGCCTGACCGCCTTCGCGACTCAAGCCATCCCATACCGTGAGTTTGATTCCCGGAAACTTGGCCTGTGCCTGGGTGATGATGGGCGGCAACAACAGCGCGGACGCGGTGGCCGGAATGGAAATCGAAACGTGACCCATCGGGTTGCCGCGACTCGACTTGAGCTCGTCCTTCACCGAATCGATCTGTTGGATCACCGACCGCGCCACTTCGTACAGCTGCCGTCCTGCATCGGTCAACTCAATGCCATCATGCTGACGGGCCAGCAGTTGCATATCCAGTTCGCTTTCCAATAAACCGATTTGGCGGCTCAGGGCAGGCTGGGCGATGAACGCCCGGCGTGCGGCATTGGAGAAGCTTCCAGCTTCGGCAATGGCGATCAGGTAACGCAGCTGTTTCAAAGTCATGGGCAAATCTCTGGCTATGCCGAAGTGCTATGGCAACTATCTGAAGACGCTATTTGTCGGGCCCCAGGGGCCTACTTAGTATCCATTGATACACATCCAGAGGCTATCCGACCACTCGAAAAGAATGATTTGCCACCTGTCCCGGCAGCCTTTTCAACGGTATCCGCCGGGACCTCCAGCTGTTCACTCTCTGATAAACACAATAAGAGGTTAAGAGTGATGACAACCCGCAATCGAGGTGTATTCCGTCCGTCCCTGAGGCCCGTCTCCTGCTGTCTGCTGTTTGCAATGACGTGTGCCACCGGCGCGCTGGCCACGGGCCAATTGCCCCCGGATCTGACGCCCATAGGCGCAGAACGCGGTGCTTCCCCTGACGGGCGAATTCCGGCCTGGCAGGGCGGGCTCACTTCCGCTCAGCAGCGACTGGAACGCAACGGCACGCCGGTCGATCCTTATGCCGGGGAGCGCCCGCTGTACGAAATCACCGCGCAAAATTACCAACATTACGAGGGCCAACTGACGGCCGGGCAAATCGCTTTACTCAAGCGTTTTCCCCAGACGATGAAACTGCCGGTCTATCCCACCCATCGCAGTGTCCCGATCTCCGCGCCGCTCGCCGCTTCGGCCGCGCGCAATGCCGCACATGCGCAGTTGGCGGATCAGGGCAATGGGCTTCGCGGGTTTGCCGGGGCCGTCGCTTTCCCCGTGCCGCATAATGGTCTTGAAGTGATCTGGAACCATCTGACGCGTAACCGCAACGCCAGTTACAGCCTGGTCTCCGACAGTGTCACACCAGTGGGCAACGGCCGCTTCACCCTGATGAGCGCACGTCAGGAATTGGCCCGCCCGGACGGACTGCCGGGGGCGGGGGCCGACAATATTCTTTACTACTTCACCTATCGCATGACGGCGCCGTCGCGGCTCGCCGGCGATGCGATGGTGGTGCATGAAACACTCGACCAGGTCGCCGAGCCGCGCCTGTCCTGGATCTATAGTTCGAGCCAGCGTCGGGTCAGGCGAGCGCCCGGTATTGCCTACGACACCACCGGACCCGGAACGGGCGGGCTGCGCACCGCGGATAGTCGCGACATGTTCAATGGCGCGCCGGATCGTTATGACTGGCAGTTGGTGGGCAAGAAGTTGCTGCACGTGCCCTACAACAGCTATCGCCTGGCATCACCTGATCTGCGTTACAGCGAGTTGATCCGCCCGGGACACGTCGACCCCGTGCCTACCCGCTACGAACTGCACAGGGTGTGGGAGGTGATCGCGACCCTCAAACCCGGCGCCCATCACATTTACGGCAAGCGCCGTTATTACATCGACGAAGACACCTGGGCGATTCTCGAGGCCGACCTTTACGATCAACAGGGAACGCTTTGGCGTACCACGGGTGCGCACAGTTTTTATCACCCCGGTGGCGAGGCGGCGGTCAATGCCATGGAGGCAACCTATGACTTGAAGAGCGGTCGTTTTCACGTTTCGGGCCTGATCAATGAACAGCGCATGCCTTATGTCTTCAACCTGCCCACGAGCCTCTCGTATTTCTCGCCGGGCGCCTTGCGCAGCTTTGGAGTGCGCTGATGGCGATGCCGCCAAAGCGCCGTGGCTTGACTGACATTCTGCTTGGCCCGGGAGAGTCGCCCGATCCGCGATTCACACTGGCCAACGAGCGCACCTTTCTCGCCTGGATTCGCACGTCGCTGGCCTTGCTCGGAGGCGGGATCGCCATCGAGGCCCTCACGGCCCAGGTGTTCGAGGCGCGGTTGCGAATGGTCATGGCGGTCAGTCTGCTGATACTGAGCCTGATGGTCAGCGCGGGTGCGTGCGTACGCTGGCTGCGGGTCGAGCGTGCGCTGCGCCAGCGTCGAGCACTGCCTTTGCCGGCGCTGGCACCGTCACTGGCAATGGGCTGTGTAGTCGCCACGGTGTTGGTCAGCGGCGTGCTCTGGCGGCACTGGCATGGGTGATCCGGGGTTGCAGGCCGAGCGCACGGAACTGGCCTGGCGACGTACTCTCCTGGCGCTGATTGCCGTGGTGATGCTTGCCGGACGGTTGGGCGATCCGCTGCCCACGGGGATGGGGGTCGTCGCGGCGTTGATACTGCTTGCCAGGCAGGGGCGTCGGTATCGACAGGGGTTGGCTATGTTGCAGGTCGAACGCGCGGTTCCGGCACCCTGGACGATCTTCGCATTGGGTGCGGTGGTTTGCCTGCTAAGTGTCAGCGCGATGCTCGCGTTGTTGAGCGGCGCCTGAAGCGCCGCCCGCAGCCACTCAGGGCGTCACGATATTGAATCGTGCATCAGCGTCTTCAAGGCCACCCATGAAGCGTAGGAATTTCACCTTTTCACCCTTGATGGTGATATCGCCCACCGTCGCTTCTTTCAGGAAACCCGTCTGCTTCAGCGCGATCCGGTCCAGAGTGGACTTGCTCATGCTGATCTCGACGTCGGCCTGCTCATGCCGAGTCAGATCCCGATGGGTGAGCACGCCATTTCGCAGGGTCAGGGCGTAGTCCTGGTCGAGGTCGGTAAACCGCCAGTTGATAGTCAGGTCGCTGTCGCTGGCTTTGAGCGCATCTACGCGCCCCCCCAGATAGTCGAAGAACAGCGTCGGCGTCAGTGCGCGCACCATGTCATCGACATTGCCGCCGCTGCCGGTCGCCGCGGCCACACCGTCGCGCAGTTCCTGAGCGCCGCTGAGGTAGGCGTTGCGCCAAGTGGCGTTCTCGCTCTGGTAGCCCATCTGCTCCAGCGCATCGGCCTGCAAGTGGCGCGCCTCGCTGTTGTCCGGTTCGGCGAATACCAGGTGATTGGTCAGTTGCGCCACCCAGCGATAATCCCCCTCGCCGAAGGCCTTGCGCGCCTGGCTCAGCACCTTTTCGGCGCCACCCATGGCCGATATTGCAGCACCTGACTGAGCGTTTTGTGCGCGGTCACAGTGAGATCAGTGGTTCAGGACTGGGCTTGGCGATTGCCAAAACCATAGTGCAGGGGGTAAACGCCAGAATGAAAATGTTCTCCCCGGCAACAGGTCGACAAGATGGGTTCGAAGTCTGCGTCTGGTTACCGCTTGCTCCATCATAAGAGGCGGGGGGCTCGCCAACGATCGAAAAATACGCCTTCTCATGCATTTGAGGCCCGGAAACCGATAGGGTTGTCGCCAGCGAATGCAGATGTATTCAGACAAAAAAGGAGCAGGGCGCCAAGCACTGTTTTCATCTTCCTTGATGGGCCCGGCGTCAATTGGACGTGATCGTGTGCGCGGCAAACATGTCAGCGATCGTGTCGGCCTATGCAGTCATTTCCGAGGGGCATTGAATTGCCCAGCGTTCGCGCAAATGGCTGATGCCGATCAGCTAGACTCAGCTCCGCCGGGGAATTTTACGTAAATTTTACGGCTAGCCCTGTTGACTCAATTGATACTGTGCGGCGCTCATCAGCCAGGCGTTTTTTATGTCCATTGCAGTGCTGCGTCTTATCGGATTTATCCTGGGTATTTTTTTGATCACGCTGGCCGTAAGCATGGTGATTCCCATGTTTACACTGGTGGTTTATGACCGCAGTGATGATCTGTCGGCGTTTCTCTGGTCGAGCCTGATCACGTTCGTCTGTGGGCTGGCGCTGATTATTCGCGGGCGTCCAGAGGTTGCCCAACTTCGTCCACGAGACATGTACCTGTTGACCACGGCCAGTTGGGTTGTCGTCTGCGCCTTTGCGGCTTTGCCGATGGTGCTCATCCATCACATCAGCTATACCGATGCATTTTTTGAAACGATGTCCGGCATCACCACCACCGGCTCGACGATTTTGACGGGGCTGGATACCGCGTCACCAGGATTACTGATTTGGCGCTCGATGCTGCACTGGCTCGGCGGAATTGGTTTTATCGGCATGGCCGTGGCGATCTTGCCTTTGTTGCGAGTCGGCGGCATGCGTTTGTTCCAGACAGAATCTTCAGACTGGTCAGAGAAAGTCACACCACGCTCTCACGTCGCGGCGAAATATATCCTGGTGCTCTACCTGGGGCTGACCGGGGCGTCCGCACTGGCGCTATGGGTCGCGGGAATGACACCTTTCGAAGCGATCAATCATGCGATGTCATTTATTTCAACGGGCGGCTTCTCAACCTCGGATGCCTCCCTGGCGCACTGGCCTCAACCGGCTATTCATTGGGTATCCGTGGTCGTCATGATCGTAGGCAGCCTGCCTTTCACCTTGTATGTCGCCACGCTACGGGGCAACAAAAGTGCATTATTTAAAGACCATCAGGTGCGAGGGTTCATTGGATTTCTGGTGATTACCTGGCTGCTATTTGGTACGTGGTTGTGCATTAACAGCGACTACAGCTGGTGGGAAGCGTTTCGTATCGTGGCCGTCAATGTAACCTCGGTGGTCACGACCACGGGTTTAGCCCTCGGGGATTACACCTTGTGGGGCAGCTTTTCTGTCTTGCTGTTTTTCTATTTGACCTTCGTCGGCGGATGCTCCGGGTCTACGGCGGGAGGGCTTAAAATATTCCGCTTTCAGGTTGCCTCCTCCTTGCTGATGGGCAGCCTGAAACAACTGATTCATCCTCGTGCGGTGATTCGAAAAAAATACAACGGCCATCCCATTGACGAAGACATCGCACGTTCGCTGTTGACCTTTTCATTCTTTTTCACCATCACCATCGGTGGCATTGCCCTGGGATTGGCGCTGATCGGTCTTGATTGGACGACAGCCTTAAGCGGTGCTGCCACCGCAGTGTGCAACGTGGGTCCCGGCCTGGGGACGATCATCGGTCCAGCAGGCAACTTCTCGACCTTGCCGGATGCGGCAAAATGGCTGCTGACGGTCGGCATGCTCTTGGGAAGGCTGGAAATTCTGACGGTGCTGGTGCTGCTCACACCAGTCTTTTGGAGGTACTGATCAAGTCGATAACGACGGCCTGGCAGCCCGGGTTCAGAATCAAATCAGAGCCAACAACTTGGCGTTACTGGCTCATCAAGTACTTGGCAACGGCATCATGGGCCGGCAAGGAAGCCGCATCGTTAGCCACGTTGGCGGCGGCGGGATGGCTGGCGAACCGCGTTATCACGACCTCGGCCTTCGGCTCAACATACAGTGCCTGGCCATAGACTCCTCGGGCCATGAAGGCACGATGCTCATTATGGGTTTGCCACCACCTGTCGTGGTAGCTCCAGCCAGCCAAAGACCTGTCGTTCGCTCAGATTACGGAAGGTACCGGCCCAACCTATGGCCTGATAAACATTCCACGATATCTGAAATTCAGGAGAACATAACAGATCATGGTGGCTGTCAGGCCGACCAATATGTACTGGACGCGGGGCAGGAATATAACCAACCCACCCAAAGACAATACGATCAAGGTGTTTTGTATTATGTATTTCCTTATTTTGGGCACGGCTACGAAATAGCCATATTGCTTGCCCAGGAAAAACAAGGCCATGCCGATGATTGACATAATCTGGAAATCGCGTATCGCAATGTCATTCAGGATCGCATGCCTGATCAAATTGGCGAGGAGTGCTAGCCCCATAAACAGAAAAAGGTGCGAGTAGATCAGGGAGTGCCCACTCATACTGCTTTCTTTGTTGCTCAGCAGGTAAAAGCTTTCAAAATAGATCCACCAGATACTGCAAACCATGATAAATCCGGTGATTGCCGTCATTACGGTATAACGATCCCATTCAATGTTGGATAACCCTGCAGAAAGGCTAATGACTGACTCGCCCAATAAGATGAGGGTGAGCAAGCCCAGTCGTTCAACCAAGTGTTCTGTATGTGTTGGCAATGGCTTTAGGTTGCTTCCGACAATTACAGGCAAGAGAATGTCAAGAAAAATTCCAAGGTAAGCAACAAGGTAACGCATGGGTGGGTCAAAAAGAATGGATGAAAGACTAATAACTGCGCTGACTAGCAGGGCGAAGCCAAGCCTGGCGGAGAATTTGCCACGGTCATCGTGTTTTCTTCTGGACGATATGTACATAATGCTGATGATGACACGTATACCAAAATAACAGGCCATAACAAGCGGATAGTTTACTTCCGGTATTTTCTCAATCAGTGCAGAGAGCACAATGAGCAGCAACATCATAAACAATGTTGCCAGGCGGTGAGGGTTACTGTCTGTATCAAACCTGTTGGCGTAAATCGTGTGACTAGACCAGATCCACCATAATGGAACAAAAAGCAGTAAAAACGTCCATACTTGCTCAGGCTCAAAGTGCCCGTGATGAACATGACCGAGAATGTGCGTAACCTTGCCAATTGCCACAACAAAAATCAGGTCAAAAAACAACTCTAACCATGTGGCGTGTCGATTTTTGTCATAGTACTTCAAGGACTTCATTCGCTGCTGGCTCCGTGTGCACCTCTTTAATGTAGAAGGAAACTAACGGATAAGCGAACGGGTGGCCGGGAATAGCTAGCGATTGTTACGATAGCGTTCGGTCAAGGACTGCACGAGGGTGACGTAGGATTGCGTCTCGGCGTAGGGAGGCACCCCGTTGTGCTCGACCACGGACGCTTCGCCAGCGTTGTAACCGGCCAACGCCAGCATCTGGTTGCCGTTGAAACGCTTGAGCAGCCAGGCCAGGTAGCGCACGCCGCCACGAATGTTCTGCCGGGCGTCGAATGGATCGTCCACGGCGAAGCGCTCGGCGGTGGCGGGCATCAATTGCATCAGCCCCTGGGCGCCTGCTTCGGAAATGGCGTTGGGGCGAAACGCCGATTCGGCATGTATCACCGCGCGGACCAGCGCTCTGTCGACCCCATATTGACCCGAAGCGGCTTCGATTTCCCGCCGATAGGAACGGGTGTCCAGGCGCAGTGAGGCGACCTTGAAATCCTTCGGCGCCCTGCACAGATAGCAACCCTTGATGTAATAGACTTCAAGGACATCGACCCGCGCGGAAATGCCTACCGGGCGCCGGCTCACATATTGACGAACACCCTTGTGGAGGAAAGTGAAGACCCGAATCCGCATCGCGCCGGAGTCGTTGTCTTGCACAAGCCGTGGCAGGGCCATGGGCTTGGCGCCGGCAGCGCCAGCCATGCCATTCACGCGAGTGCAGCGGGCGCTGGCGATGGCTTGACTGGTGTAGCTGATGGCTCCATCCCCGGCTTGGCACTTGAACATGGCGCTGGCGCACAGTGGCGTGACCAGCAAGGCCAGCTCGATGCCGCCAATAAGGCTCTTGCGAGCCCATCGCCATGCCCTGGAATACATCACATCGCTCCGCGCCGCAGGCGCCGATCAGGGGCGCCTGACCCGAATGTTGCCTTTGGAGGGCCTGGGGTGACCCGCCTGCCGTCCTGACAGTTATACCCCTTGTAGCCGGCGTTGGGACTTGCGTTGACGTACGGGCTGGAACCAGCCCCTCAGCAACCCCACCAATGTAATTCCAAACACACCATCAACTTTATGTTGCTACTAAAAAGTTATTAGCTAATAACAAGAGGCTTATAGCTTTTATCTGGATTTAATAACGGGACAGGTATATCGGGCTTAATCTATCTTTAGAATAATTTGTGATTAGTCATCGCTGTTTTTATGACTTTATGATCTGTCCCACAACAACTCGTGAGACAGGAGGTAGCTCGATGACTATTCAAATCAAACCGGTCGCCGGTCGAATTGGGGCACAACTGGAAGGCGTGAAGTTGGGGGGAGGCATCAGCGCCGAGGCATTCGAATTCATTAATCAGGCACTGTTGAAATATAAAGTGCTGTTCTTTCGCGACCAACATCTGGATGACGCCGAGCACGAGGCTTTTTCCCGCCGCTTCGGCGATCAGGTCCCGCACCCGACCGTGCGTTCCGCTGAGCAAGGCGCTGCGATCCTGCATTTGGACGCCAAGGAAACCCGCGCCAATTCCTGGCACACCGATGTGACCTTCGTGGCCAACTACCCGAAGATTTCCATCTTGCGTGGTGTCGTAATTCCGCCCTTTGGCGGTGATACGGTATGGGCCAATACTGCAGCAGCCTATGCTGATTTACCCGACCCGTTAAAACAATTGGCCGATAATCTTCGCGCATTGCACACCAACGTGTATGACTACGCGGCGCCGCGTAATACCGACGAGTCGGGACTCAAGCGTTATCGTGAACAGTTCACTGCTGAAGTCTACGAAACCGAACATCCGTTAGTGCGAGTCCATCCGGAGTCGGGTGAAAGAAGTTTGTTGTTGGGGCACTTTGTTAAACAAATTCAAGGTGTCAGTAGCAACGACTCCAAACAACTGATTCGCCTGTTCCACGACCGTATCACCCATGTCGACAACACCGTTCGCTGGCGCTGGCAGGAGGGCGATGTGGTGATCTGGGACAACCGCGCCACCCAGCACATCGCGATCAACGATTACGGCGACGCCCCGCGCATCGTGCGCCGCACGACCATCGACGGTGATGTGCCGGTCGGGGTGGATGGTCGCTTGAGCCAGGCGCTCAAGCCGAGCCCCGAGGCGCGTTCGCCGAAAACCGAAGCCGACAAAAAACACCTCGCCGCCTGACGAGCGACTCTCATTGGTACAAGGAAGGCTGACATGAAGCTCAATGGCATTCGCCTGTTTAAAAAAGGCAGCATCGCTGCAGCGCTGGCTGCGGTTCTTGCGGTATCCGGGGCCGAGGCCGATGTCTTGCGCATCGGTGTCGCCACGGCCGGTGGCGGTGACCCGGTGACCTTCAGCGGCTCGCCTCTGGGCATCGTGCGCAATCAGCAATTGCTGGAAAAAGCCTTCGCCGGAACCGGGACCGAAGTGCAGTGGTTCTTCTTCAAGGGGGCAGGGCCGGCGGTCAACGAAGCCTTCTCCAACCAGCAACTGGACTTCGCCTACCAGGGCGATCTGCCTGCAGTCGTCGGGCGCTCCAACGGACTGGACACCAAGTTGCTGGCGGCGTTGGGTGTGCGCGCCAACCTCTACCTGGCGGTGCCCAAGGGCTCCCCCCTCAAGACCATCGAGGACCTCAAAGGCAAGAAGGTCGCGATCTTCCGCGGTACCAACGGTCATCTGGTGATGATCAATCTGCTGGCGGAGCACGGGCTGACCGAGCGCGATATCAAGGCCATCAACCTCGATACCGGCAGCTCTCAGGCCGCATTGATTTCCAATGGCGTGGATGCCGCATTCGGTGGGCGTGAGTTGTTCAAGCTGCGTGACAAGGGCCTGATCGACATCATTTACGACAATCCTCAGCAGGACGTGCGCTACACCCGGCAGACGGCGCTGGTGGTTCGCGGTGAATATGAAAAAGAGCATCCGGACAAGGTGCAAAAGGTCGTCGACACGCTGGTGGACGCGGCGAAGTGGACATCGGACGAGAGCCATCGCGATGACGTCTTCGCTGAATGGGCCAAGAGCAATGATCCCGCCGATTCACTGCGTGCCGACTTCACCGGGGTTCCTCTCAGGGACCGGGCCTCGCCTCTGGTCGACAATTTTCTGATCAGCCGCTATCAGGCCGTGGCGGATCAGGCCAAGGAAGAAAAACTCATCCGTCGCCCGGTCAGTATCGATGGCTGGTTCGAAAGCAGCTATCTGCAGAAAGCCCTCAAGGCCAAGGGACTGGAAAACTACTGGACGCCCTACGGCCCGGATGGCAAGCAACCGGCGGGTAACGCGGTAGCGGCCACCACGACCAGCAAGCAAGGGAGCTAGGGAAATGGCCAGGGCACAGACCGCAAGACTCGAGAAGTATGGGGCGCCGGCATTGCCGAGCGACAACGTCAAACGTCTTCCACCGTCGCCCGCTCGCCCGGTCCGCAAGGTCGAGGTACCGCGCACCTCAGCCTGGTCCGTGAACCTGGGTGACAAGGCCTTGCCCTGGCTGTTGCCGTTGCTGTTGCTGGGTTTGTGGTACCTGGGGGTGGAACGCGGCTGGCTTTCGGAGCAGGTGCTGCCACCGCCAGCCTACGTTTACCAGGCGCTGTCGGACCTGGTTGTCAGCGGGGATCTGTGGCTCAACGCAGCGGCCAGCCTGCAGCGGGTTGTCGTCGGGTTCAGCCTCGGCGCCTTGCTCGGAGTGGCGCTGGGCCTGGCCATGGGACTGTCCCGGACGCTGGAGGATTACCTGCTGCCGACTTTCAACGCACTGGTGCAAATTCCGGTATTGGGCTGGCTGCCGTTCGCCTTGTTGCTGTTCGGCATAGGCGAGACGCTCAAGTATGTGCTGATTGCCAAGGCCGCCCTGGTGCCAATCACCCTGTGTACCTTGCAGGCGTTCCGCCAGGCGCCCAAGGGCTTGTTGGAAGTCGGCCGGACCTACGGCTTCAGCCGTCGGCAAAGCGTCACCTCCATTGTCCTGCCGGCGGCAATCCCGACACTGTTTACCGGGTTCCGCCTGGGCTTCACCAAAGCCTGGCTATCGCTGGTGGTGGTCGAATTGGTGGCCTCGAGTGAAGGGCTGGGCTACCTGATCGTCTATGGGCGCCAGCTGTTTCAACTGGACCTGGTGATGGCGGCCGTCGTGATAGTGGGGGCGCTCGGCCTGCTGATCGATCGCAGTTTCGATTACGCGCAGAAACGCCTCGATCACGGTCGGCCAACGGTTGGAGGGCGCCAGTCATGAGTGCGACGTTGTCATCAGGTAGCGGTAGCCACCGGTATCGCGGTTGGGTCTTGCCAATCTCGGTGATTGCCCTGTGGTGGTTGGTTTCGAACCAGGGCTGGAGTGAATCGGGGCTGTTCGTTTCGCCGGAAAAAGTCGCGGCGACAGCCTGGGATCAAATCACCTCGGACAAATTCTGGCGGGCGATTTCGGCGAGCCTTGCGCGCAACCTCAGTGGCTTTTTCATCGGCACCGCGCTGGGCCTGGTACTGGGTTGCCTGCTGGGTCTTTCGCGGCATGTCGAACGCTTGGTGGGGCCAAGCTTCAACACCTTCAAGCAAATCTCCCTGTTCGCCTGGATCCCGCTGATCTCGGTGTGGTTCGGCCTGGGCGATGTGGCCAAGGTGGTGTTCCTGTCACTGGCCGCACTGGTGCCGGTGGTGGTCAACACGTGCGACGGGCTGCGCAACGTCCCGCCCAACTTGTTGGAAGTGGCGCGGGTGTACGGCTTCACCCGTTGGCAAACCATTATCGGGGTGATGCTGCCTGCTGCCTTGCCGTCGATTTTCACCGGGCTCTACCTGGCGCTGGTCTACAGCTGGCTGGCAACCATCGGCGCCGAATACCTGCTGGTATCGGGGGAGGGGATCGGCAACACGCTGATCGATGGCAGCGAGCATTTCATGATGGACCTGGTGCTGTTTGGAATGGTGGTTATCGGCCTGGTGGGATGGGGCCTCAACGCCCTGGCCCGGACACTTGAGCGGCGGATGCAGCGCCTGTATGGCATCACGACTAACTGATTGCCACATTGAAAAGGATCGCAACATGAGCAACGGCCTGACCCTGGAACACATCAGCAAGCGGTTCATCTCCAAACCTGGCAGTTCGACGCAATTGCAGGTGCTCGACAACATTCACCTCGACATCGCCCCTGGCGAATTCATCAGCATCGTCGGCGCCAGCGGTTGTGGCAAATCCACGCTGCTGCGGCTGATCCTCGGCCTGGACGAGGAATTCGACGGGCGCATCCTGCTCGATGGCACACCCATCAAGGGCACGGGCCTGGAACGCGGCATCGTGTTTCAGGACCACCGATTGTTTCCTTGGCTCAACGTCGAGCAGAACGTCGCCGTGGGCCTCAAGAATTCACCCCTGAGTGCCGGGCAGAAGCGCGACACCGTGCGCGAGCACATCGAACTGGTCGGCCTGCAAGACTTCATCGAGTCCTACCCGCATCAGATTTCCGGCGGCATGGCCCAGCGCGTGGCCATCGCCCGCGGCTTGGTCAATCGTCCGAGCGTGCTGCTGCTGGATGAACCACTGGGTGCCCTCGACGCCTTGACCCGCGCTCGGTTGCAGGGCGAGCTGCAGAACATCTGGGCCAAGGAAAAAATCACCATGATCCTGGTCACCCACGATGTGGACGAGGCGGTATTCCTCGGCGACCGGGTGGTCGTGATGCAGCCCAACCCGGGGCGCATCCGGCGCATCGTCGACGTCGCTCTGCCGCGTCCACGCAATCGCAGTGACAGCCGTTTCATCGCCCTGCGCGATGACGTGTTGAGCGACTTTGCGGAGTTGCATTGAGTCGCGTGTTGTCCTGTTTTTTCAGATTCATCTACTCAGGCTTTTCATAGTAGGAAAAAGGAAATGTCCGAACGTCAGCTCAGCCTCAACCTCTTCATCTACCCCAATGGTCATCACGAAGCCGCCTGGCGTCACCCACAGTCGGTGCCGGAAGCGTCCATGGACATCGCTCACTACCAACAGCTTGCACTGAGGGCGGAACGGGAAAAGCTCGATGCGATCTTCTTTGCCGATTCGCCATCCCTGGCCGAAAGCGATCGCGAAGGTGTGCGCATACGTTTCGAACCAGTGACCTGGCTGGCGGCCATCGCGGCGGTGACCCAACGCATCGGCCTGATCGCCACGGCCAGCACCACCTACAGCGAGCCTTACAACCTGGCGCGTTCGTTCAGTGCGCTGGACCACCTGAGCAAGGGCCGCGCCGGCTGGAACATTGTTACCACGTCCCTGGCGGCCGCCGCCGCCAATTTCGGCCTGGACCAGCATCCGTCGGCCCATGACCGCTATGCCAAGGCCGAAGAATTCGTGCAGGTGGTGGGTGACCTGTGGGACAGCTGGGAGGACGATGCGCTGGTGCTGGACAAGGCCACCGGGGTATTCGCCAACGGTGCGAAAGTGCACTCGATCAACCACGTGGGGACGCACTACCAGGTCAAGGGCCCATTTAACTCACCACGCTCTCCGCAAGGACGGCCGGTGCAAGTGCAGGCCGGCTCGTCCGAGGATGGCCGTGATTTCGCATCAAGGCATGCCGAAGCGATCTTCACCGCGCACCAGACCCTGCAAAGCGCGACCGAATTCGCCAACGATATCCGCGCGCGGGCGAGGGCAGTGGGGCGCGACCCGCGCCAGCTGAAAATTCTCCCGGGTATCAGCCCCTACATCGGCAGCACCGAAGCGGAAGCCCGGCGCAAGTTCGATGAACTCAACGACCTGGTACTGCCGCACGTTGCCCTGGGCCAGCTGCGCCGATTGCTGGGTGTCGACCTGTCCGGTCAGGATCTGGATGCGCCTTTCCCTCGTCATTTGGTCAATTTTGAAGGCAGTGAGAGCCAGGCCAGTCGCTTCAAGCTGGTCATCGATATAGTCGACCGCGAGCAACCGACCTTGCGCCAACTGATCAACCGCCTGGCCGGTGCTCGCGGGCATTGGGTGCCGGTGGGCACGCCGGTGCAAATCGCCGACCTGATCGAACAGTGGTTCCGCAGCGGCGCCGCCGATGGTTTCAACGTGATGCCGCCGGCATTTCCCGAGGGCTTTGAAGTGTTTCTCGATGAAGTGTTGCCGATCCTGCGCAAGCGCAGGCTGTTTCGCGAGGACTATACGGGTACCACGCTACGCGAGCATTACGGTCTGAGTCGCCCGGTTTCGCGGTTTGCGTTGAAGTCTGCCTGAGGGCGCGCAGCGATCGGGGGATTGTCTGGATGTCCGCGTTGTGATCGTTCCCACGCAGAGCATGGGAACGATCACAACGCGGACAGGCCGCCACGCTCTGCTTTTGATCGCGAGACCCCATTAACCACGATTGCCGAACGCAGGCATTGTGCAGTGGTCTGATAAAACCGCACACGCATTTAGCCGAGTTGCTCCGCAAGCCCGACGATGATGCCCTCAGGCCCGCGAACATAGGCGAGCCGGTACGATGTTTCGTACTGCATCTGGCCAATCAATTCGGCGCCATGGGCCTGCATTCGTGCCACGAGCGCATCGATGTCATCGACGGCAAACATGATGCGACGAAGACCCAGGGCGTTCATTGGCGTGTCCACGGGGCCGTACCGCACGGCGTCCGGGGTGTGGAACTTGTCCAGTTCAATGCCCTGTCCGTCGGGGGTGCGCAGCATCGCGAGGGTGGCTCGCACGTTGGCCAGCCCAATGAGGCTGCCGACAGCAGCCCCTTCAACGGTGGTTTGGCCTTCGAGCGTGAGACCCAACGCGATAAAGAATGCCTTCACCGCTTCGAGATCGTCGACAACGATCAGGACGTTGTCCATGCGCTTGATGGTCATGTCCTTCGCTCCCTGTTGTTAAACGAAGTCGCGTAGCCTGGCGCTAGCGACGATAGTAGCGGCGATCGTCGTCGTAGCGGTACCGTGCGTCCCGGTCGCGGTGGCGCTCCCAGTAGCGGTGGCGTTCAGCTTCCCGGCGGGCTTGCTCTCTGCGCCACTGGGCTCTGCGCCATTCGTCTCGACGCCATTCGTCCCGGCGATCGTGCCAACGACCGTCGTGCCAGTATCGATCGTCATGGGCAAGCAACGGCCCTGACTGCTTGGTGGCCGTACTGGCCAAGGTCGGCCAGGGGTTGTCGGCGGCCCGCACGGGCGCCTGGACGGCTATGGCTGGGGGGGCGGAAACAGGGGTTGAAGTCTTCATCTGTGTTGCTGATGCCGAGCTCATTGCCGCGAACGCGAACAGGCCGAGGAGCACCATCCGTGGGACATGGAATTTCATGAGCGAAGACAACCTCTGATTGGCAATTGGACGTGTGGCCATCTGGCTGCGCGAAGCCTGCGGGTTCGCGCCTACCGAGCGGATGAGCCTATCCAAATAGACCGACAATCAAGGAAAAGTTCTAGGCAGGCGTTGCAATTAGTGCAACGCCTGCCAGAGCGCCATGGCGTCGCTCAATCGTCAGAACTGTTCAGCGCGCAGGCCATACAACGAGTCGCTACCGGCAAGAATGGATTGCTCAAGGCTCAAGGTGCGTGGAAGCAAGCGCTGGAAGTAAAAGTCGGCGGTGGCGATTTTCGCGGCGTAGAAATCTTCGTCTTCGCTGCGTTTTTGCCGCGCAACCTGAGCCATGCGCGACCAGAGCCAGGCGTAGGCGACGTAACCGAACAGGTGCAAATACTCCACCGACGCCGCGCCGACTTCGTTGCGGTTGCTTGCCGCTCTGTCGTGGAGCCAGTCGCTGATGTCCTCCAGCCGCTGCACGACATCCAGCAGTTGCGTGGCATAGGGGGCGTCAGGCTGTGCCGCGAAGCGGCGGATCTCGCCGGTGAACTGGCGCAGTGCGTGGCCTTTGTCGGCGAGCACTTTGCGCCCGAGCAGATCCAGTGCCTGGATGCCATTGGTGCCTTCGTAGATTTGCGCAATGCGCACATCACGGACCAATTGTTCCTGGCCCCATTCGCGAACGTAGCCGTGGCCGCCGAAAACCTGCTGGCCATTGATGCAGCTCTCCAGGCCGCTGTCGGTAAAAAATGCCTTGGCCACGGGCGTCAGCAGCGCGACCAGGACCTGCGCACTGTCGCGCTCGCCGGCATCAGCGGAAAACTTCGCCAGGTCCAGTTGTTGCCCGACATAGCTGGCGAACGCGCGGCCGCCTTCGGTCATGGCTTTCATGCCCAGCAGCATGCGCCGCACATCCGGGTGAACGATGATCGGGTCGGCCGGTTTGTCCGCCGCCACGGCGCCCGTGGGGGCTCGACTCTGAAGGCGTTCGCGCGCGTAGGCGACGGCACTCTGGTAGGACGCCTCGGCGCAGCCGATGCCCTGAATGCCGATGGACAGGCGTTCGTAATTCATCATGGTGAACATCGCCGCCAGGCCTTTGTTCTCTTCACCGATCAACCAGCCACTGGCACCGTCGAAGTTCATCACGCAGGTGGCTGAGGCCTTGATGCCCATCTTGTGTTCGATCGAACCGCAACTCACGGCGTTGGCAGCGCCAAGCGAGCCGTCGGCATTGACCAACACTTTAGGCACGACGAACAGTGAAATGCCTTTCGGACCCGCCGGTGCATTCGGCAGTTTGGCCAGTACCAGATGAACGATGTTTTCGGTCAGGTCCTGGTCGCCCCCGGTGATGAAGATCTTGCTGCCGGTGATCTTGTAGCTGCCGTCAGCCTCAGGTTCGGCGCGGGTGCGGATGAGCCCAAGGTCGGTGCCGGCATGGGCTTCGGTCAGGCACATGGAGCCGGCCCAGCGGCCTTCGTACATCGGTGGCAGATAGAGATTTTTCAGGGTGTCGCTGGCGTGGGCATCCAGTGCCAGGCAGGCGCCGGCGCTCAAGGCCGAATACAGCGCAAAACTTGAGTTGGCACCGTAGAGCATCTCTTCGAATTGCACGGCCAGCATTTTTGGCATGCCCATGCCACCGAACTCGGCGTTGCCGGACAGTCCCACCCAGCCGCCTTTGATGTAGGTTGCGTAAGCCTGTTTGAAACCGCTGGGGGTGCTGACTCGACCCTCATGCCACTGTGCGCCTTCTTCGTCGCCGCTACGATTGAGGGGCGCAATCAGGTGCGCGGTGACTTTTGCCGCCTCCTCAAGAATGGCATCCGCGGTGTCCGCGTCGATGCTGTCGGCCAAGGCGGGCAGGCGCGCCCACAGGGCCGGTGCCTCGAACACTTCGTGCAGCACAAAGCGCAGGTCACGCAGGGGGGCTTTGAATTCTGGCATAACGTAAACCTCGTTGGGACGGTTGTATTACGGGCACAGCCGAAGGTGGCCTGAACGACCATCAAGCAGCAGGCGCATGACCTTCTGCTTGATGCAAGCAGGGTAGAAGGGATTAGAGCGCCTTGGCCCGGTCGCGCAGCACGTACTTCTGGATCTTGCCAGTGGACGTCTTGGGCAAGAGCGTGAAGATCACGGTGCGCGGGACCTTGAACCCGGCCAGATGCTCACGGCAGAAAGCGATGATGTCAGCCTCTCGAACGTCCTGGTGATCCGCCTTCAAGGTGATGAAGGCGCAGGGCGTTTCGCCCCATTTCTCATCGGGACGGGCGACCACGGCGGCTTCCATCACAGCCGGATGGCGATAGAGCACGCCTTCGAGCTCGATGGTGGAAATGTTCTCGCCACCGGAAATAATGATGTCCTTGAGTCGGTCCTTGATTTCGACGTACCCGTCGGGATGCCAGACCGCCAGGTCACCGGTGTGGAACCAGCCGCCTTCGAACGCTTCGGCAGTGGCGGTCGGGTTCTTCAGGTAGCCTTTCATCACCGTGTTGCCGCGCAGGAAAATCTCACCGATCGTCTGGCCATCGCGCGGGGTTGGTTCCAGCGTTGTGCAGTCGCCGACCATCACGCCTTCCAGCGTCGGGAAGCGCACACCCTGTCGCGACTTGATTTGCGCCCGCTGCTCCAGGGGTAACTCATCCCATTCGGCGTGCCAGGCGCAGACCGTCACTGGGCCATAGGTTTCGGTCAGGCCGAACACGTGCGTGACCTTGATGCCCATCTCTTCGACGGCACCGATCACCTTGGCCGGTGGCGCAGCGCCCGCGACCAAGGCGTTGACCGGGTGATCGATGGCCGCTTTCGCCGACTCCGGCATGTTGACCAATGCATTGAGCACGATCGGCGCACCGCACAGGTGAGTGACCTGATGCTCGCGGATCAACGTGAGGATTCTCTGCGGGTCGACCCGGCGCAGGAACACGTGCACGCCTGCCAGGGCCGTGATGGTCCACGGGTAGCACCAGCCGTTGCAATGGAACATCGGCAACGTCCAGAGGTACACCGGATGATTGCCGATGGCCCAGGTCATCTGGTTGCCCAGCGCGCTCAGGTAAGCGCCGCGATGGTGGTAGACCACCCCCTTGGGATTACCGGTGGTGCCTGACGTGTAGTTCAGCGAAATGGCCTGCCACTCGTCGAGCGGCCATTTCCAGTCAAACGCCGGGTCGCCTTCGGCCAACAGCGCTTCGTAATCCAGGTCGCTTGCGGCCTGGCCTTCGCCGTATTCCGGGTCATTGACGTCGATCACCAGGGGTGGGTGATCGAGCATGCCAAGCGCCGCCTTGATCACGTCATGGAACTCGCGGTCGGTGATCAGCACTTTGGCTTCGCCATGCTGGAGCATGAATGCGATCGCTTCGGCATCCAGCCGGACGTTGAGCGGGTTGAGCACGGCACCGATCATCGGCACGCCGAAATGCACTTCCAGCATCTCGGGAATATTGGGCAGCATCACCGCCACCGTGTCGTCCTTGCCGATGCCGCGACCGGCCAGCGCCGAGGCCAGGCGGCGGCAACGGGTGTAGGTCTGGGCCCAGGTACGGCGAATCGAACCGTGGATAACGGCGGGGTGGTTCGGGTAGGTACTGGCGGTGCGCTCGATGAAACTGAGCGGCGAGAGGGCAATGTGATTGACAGCCGAAGGGGCCAGGCCCTGGTCATAGATAGACATGTACGGGTACTCGTTGGCTGATTGTTAGCTCTATGGCTGACCGGGCGGCGTAGTCGCCGAGGTCACCTTCTAAGTCCGGATGACGTTATATAATATTTCGCCGGTTATATGGAAGTACAACCTAAGCACTATAGTATATATACTATATGTGGTTCTTCTGATTCTGAGTCGACGCCACTGACCTTCCAAGTTGGTATAGGCTTGGTTTCCCTGACAAAGTGGGCGCGTAATGACCGTGACTCCTGTTCGATTGCACAGTTGGTTGCGCCTGCAGCGCGAGAGTGTGTCCCTGGCCGCCCGGGCTGATGCGTTGTGTCTGGCGCTGCAGGAGTGTCCCGAAGTGCAGCGGGCGGTGTACCTGAGTTGGCAGCCCCCTTCGCGAATCTACCGCCATGAGGGCACGGCCCAGCATTTTCCGCCGGGACTTGGCGACCCTGCGCTGGCCAGCGACCAGGTGCTCTTCGATCTTCTGGCAGACACAGGGCGCCTGGCCCTGGCTGATGTGCGTCGACTCGATTGCTGGTTGTCCGGCCGGTTGCGCCGGGCCGGGATCAGCCATGGCCAGGTGTTCGACCTGGCCTTGACGCCCGGGCAGCCGGGCTTGTTGCTGGTGCAAGTGCGCGAGGGCGTGAGTCTCGATTGGCTGGGATGGGTCCAGGATTTGCTGACGACGCTGCTGAGCAGTGTCAACGGCATGCTGCGTGGTTCGCCTCTGCTGGGCCTCGACCCGCAACCGAGCCTGTTGCTCGACGCGCAAGGTCGACCGCTGGAGTTCAACGCGGCACTGATGGCGCTGCTCGCGGAAAAATCGCTGGGCGATGTGCTGGGTTTTTTACCGGTCAATCACCGAGAGCTGGTGCGTGCCTGCCTGACCCAGCAACGGGCTGTCGAAGGCGTCGAGGCTCAGTTTGAGTCACAGGTCCTGATCTGGACGTTTATCCCCGACCCCCAGGAAAACCGGGTGCTCGCCCGTTGCCGCGACGCCACGGCGCAGGTGCTGGCAGAGCGTGAGGCGGCCACTGCACGACGGCTTTACCGGCTGATCATCGAAAACACCACCGACCTGATTTCCCGCCACACACCGGATGGGCGTGTGATCGATGCGTCACCGGCCTCCTGGACCTTGCTCGGCTATTGGCCCGAAGCACTGCGCGGGCAAATGGCCCAGGGCCTGTTCCATGGCCAGGACCTGGCCGGCCTCGTGCAGCGTGCACGCGATGCGCTGGAGCAGGATGGTTATCACACCATGACGTACCGCATCCGCCATCGCGACGGCCATTACCTGTGGTTCGAAACGGCCAGCCGGGCAATCCGGGAAACCTACACCGGCGCGGTGGTTGAAATCGTCTGCGTGTCCCGGGACGTTACGGCCCGCGTGCAGGCCGAGGAGAACAAGCGACGCCTGGCCGAAGTGGTCGAGGCCAACATCGATCCGGTGTTGTTCATCGCTCCCGGGGGCCTGGTCACTTACCTCAATCCAGCCGCGCGCCGCATCCTCGGGATTGATGAGCAACAACCCATGCCGGCCCTGGCTACGTTGTTCGCCAGTGCTGACCTTGCGCGCCTGCAGCGCGACGGTTGGCGCAGCGCCGAGCGCGACGGTGTCTGGAGCACCGATGCGCGCCTGCAACCACCGGACGGCGGCACATCGGTGCCGGTGTCGCTGGTGTTGCTGGCGCACCGTTCGGCCAGCGGCGAGCGTTATTACTCACTGGTCGCGCGTGACATGACCGAGCGCGAACTGCGCGAAGCGCAACAGCGGCGTCATCAGGACGAACTGGCGCACACCGCACGCCTGGTCACCCTGGGTGAACTGGCTTCGGGAATCGCCCACGAAATCAACCAGCCGCTGGCGGCCGTGGTCAATTATGCGAACGCGAGCCAGCGCTACCTGCAGACGCTGGACTCCAATCCTCAAGCGGCAGCGAGAGTGACCCAGGGCCTGGAGCGCATTACCCATCACGCCACCCACGCCTCCGAAGTGATTCGGCGGCTACGCGCCTTTTTACGCAAGGGACAACGTCGCATGCAGGCGCTGAACCTGACTGACGTGGCCCGCGAAGCCGTGCGTTTATGTGCCTGGGAGGCGAGCAATTGCCAAGTGACAATCGAGGATCGACTGCCGGATAATCTGCCGCCCGTTTATGCCGACCGCGTGTTGCTGGAACAGGTGCTGCTCAACCTGTTGCGTAACGCCATCGACGCCAACCGTGAGCAACATCCCGGGCAGCCTTCGGTGATCGTGATGGCCGTGGGGCAGGGCGGTGGCACGTGCGTGGAGATCCATGTGCAAGATCAGGGGCCGGGCGTCAGCGAACCACAACTTCAGCAGATCTTTACCCCCTTCTACACCAGCAAGGCCGATGGCCTGGGGCTCGGTCTGTCCATGAGCCGCAGCATCATCGAAGGTTTCGGTGGCGAATTGAATGCCCGGCGCCAGCCTGTCGGGCTGCTGATGTGTTGCCGCTTGCCGCTGGCCGGCCCAACAAAACAACAATAGGAATCAGGTAATGGCAGGTGTAACGGAGCAGGTGGTGTACGTGGTCGATGATGACCAGGGCATGCTCGAGTCGACGGTCTGGCTCCTGGAGTCGGTCGGGCTCAAGGCCCTGCCGTTCACCAGTGGTGTCGCGTTCCTCGATGCCTGTGATGCGAGCCTTGACGCCTGCGTGCTGCTGGATGTGCGCATGCCCGGTATGGGCGGCTTGAACGTGCAGGAAGAAATGCGCGTGCGCCAACTGAACCTGCCGATCATCTTTGTCAGCGGGCACGCGGATGTGCCGATCGTGGTGCGCGCGTTCAAGGCCGGTGCCCATGACTTTATCGAGAAGCCTTACAACGAACAGCTGTTGCTGGACAGCGTGCAACAGGCGCTCAGCAACTGTGCCACCCACCGTTCGGGTAACCAGGGCCACGAAGCCTTGCAGGCGCGCTTGCTGACCTTGACCCCGCGCGAGCGCGATATCCTGTTGCCGCTGGTGCAGGGTTACACCACCCGCGAAATCGCCGAGCAACTGGGCGTGAGTGCAAAAACCGTCGATCTGTATCGCGCGCGCGTCATGAAACGCATGCAGGCCAATACGTTGCCGGACTTGGTGGGCATGGCCATCGCGGCGCAGATGGTCGATCCGCTGAAGTTGCGTTGAGCCCTCGCCCTGGCCGGCATCTGCTTGATGTTGCACTCATCGACACGCCGCTGAGCCTGCCAGTGTTCTTCCTGCAATGTAGCCGAACGTCATGCCCGGCCCGAGGGTAATGCCGCCGCTGGGGTAATGACCGTTCATGATGCTGTTCATGTCATTGCCCACGGCGAACAGTCCTGGAATCGGCGCTTGATTGTCGTCCAGTACCCGGGCACAGGCGTCGGTGTGCAGCCCGGCGAAGGTGCCGAGGCTGCCAGGCACCAGCTTCACGGCGTAGAAGGGGGCTTGGCGCAGGCTGCCAAGGGACGGGTTGGGACCGTGGAGGATTTCCCCCTGGTTTTTGTTGTACAGCGACTCACCGCGACGAAACTGCGGATCGCAGCCTTTCTCGGCAAACTGATTGAACGTGTCGACCGTGGCCTGCAGTTGTTGCGCATCGATCCCACACTGGCGTGCCAGTCCTGCCAGGGTCGAGTCCTTGAACAGATAGCCCATGCGCACATAGGACGCTGTCGGGAAGGGAAAGGGCCTGGACCAGCCCAAACCGTAGCGCCGCTGGGCGCGATGGTCGCAGATCAACCAGGACACCGGGGTTTCTCCCGGTCCGCAGGCGTCGAACAGTGCGCACATGTAGTCATGGTAGGAGTCTGCTTCGTTGACGAAGCGTCGACCATCCCGGCGCACGGCGAGAAAACCCGGTTTCGCCCGATCCATCAAATGTGGAAAGCCACTGAAGCCGCCGTCCTCGCGCGGCACGCGAGACACCGGTGCCCACGCAGCGGCCTGCGCCAGGTCGCAGGCGACGCGAGCGCCGACGCTTTCAGCCAGGCGCAAGCCATCGCCGGTATTGCCCTTGGGGGCAGCGCTCAAGTGTGCGCTGCCATCAGGGGCGTGGGCGAACTGCTGGGCAATACGTTGCCGGTCGTGGGGGAAGCCGCCGCAGGCCATCACCACTCCCCGTCGTGCACGGATCTCGAGCAGGCCTGCGCCGCGGTCGATACGCGCGCCGACCACACGTTGGTCCTCGCGCAGCAGCTCACCTACCTGTGTATCGGTCAGCAGGCGGACGTTGCGATCCAGGGCGCTTTTCAACAGCCGCGCGACCAAGGCATTGCCGTTCACCAGGTGCATGCCCCGGCCGTGGCACATCAGGTCCCGGGCATGGCGCAACAGGCGTTTGCCGACATACAGCAGTGAACTTGCCGAGCGGGTTGCGTTGAGGAAGTGGTTGAGATCGGCGCCGCCGGCAATGCCCATTCCGGCAAGGCTGATGAGGTCCAGCGGACGCCGAAGCTTGTCGATCCACGGACCCAGTCGACGACCATCGAATGGCAGCGCGCAGAGCGAGCGGCCGCCTCGGGCATGACCTTCGCTGGCATGAAAGTCTGGCATCTTGCTGCCGGAGAAAAACTGCACTTCGGTATGGCGCTGAAAAAATTCGACCATCTTCGGGCCCTGCTCGAGGAACATCTCCATGCGCGGGTCGAGCACATCGCTGTGCAGCTCGTTGCGCAGGTAGATTCGCGCCTGTTCGAGCTCTTCCACGACGCCTTCGGCGACTGCCAACGGGTTGCGTGGGACCCACAGCCAGCCGCCCGACCAGGCACTCGTGCCGCCGAGCACCGGCTCTTTTTCCACCACGATGACGTCGAGGCCGAGCTCAGCACAGGTGACGGCAGTCGCCAGGCCCGAGGCGCCGGAACCGATGACCAGGACATCACAGATAAGGTCGTCGACATTCATCGACGGCAAGACGCTCATGGCGACCTCCATATTTGGGCTTTGCACTGTAGGAGCATGCTCGCTCCTACAAGGACGGTTATTGCAACGGTGAAAAGTCGGTCGGGCGCAGCAGGCGCGACTCCAGCGTCACCACGGCGTCGAGCGCCTTGTTCTGCCTGGCGAAGTCCTGCCAGCGCGGATCGGCGGCCATGGCGTTGCGGCGGTTCATGCGATCGTCGAGGCTGGTATAGGCCCAGATGTGCACCACCTGGTTGACCTCGCCGATTTCGGTGGTGAAGAAACCGACCAGGTTGCCCAGGTGCTCTTGTTGCACGGCCAGTGCCGCGGTTTTGTACAGGGCCAGCCAGTCGCCAAGGCGGGTCGGTTTAATCGTGTAGGTGCGCAGTTCGTAGTACATGCGGTGCTCCGGTTTGGGCGTGTGGGTGTGTGTTGTGCTCAAGACGGGCGGCGATATCACTGGCGGCGAGGTAGCCGAAGGTGATGCCCGGGCCGAGGGTGATGCCAGGGCCTGGGTAGGTGCCGTCCATGATCGAATTCATTTCATTGCCGGCGGCGTACAGGCCGGGGATCGGTGCACCGCTGCGGTCGAGCACGTTGGCCTGGCCGTTGGTGACCAGTCCGCGGGCGGAGCCGAGGTCGCCGGTAAACAGGCGAATGGCGTAGAACGGCGCCTTGTGCAGCGGCTTCAGGCACGGGTTGGGTCCATGGAGCGGATCGCCCATGTAGCGGTTGTAGGCGCTGCTGCCTTTGCCGAACTGCCGGTCGACGCCAAGCACTGCATCGGCGTTGAACTGCGTCAGGGTCTGCTCCAGGGCCGTGGCATCGATGCCCGCGATAAGGGCCAGTTCGGCGAGGCTGTCTGCGCGCAGCAGGTAACCGGCTTCGATCAATGCGCTGTTGTCGACCGGCCGCGGACGGGCCAGGCCCATGCCGTATCGGTTCAAGGCTTCGCTGTCACAGATCAGCCAGCAGGGCGCATTCGCGCCGCCGTTGGCGAACATGCCTTGGACGAAGCAGTGATAGGAGTCCGACTCGTTGACGAAACGTCGTCCGGCGCGGTTGACTGCGATCACACCGGGTTTGGCCCGATCGGTCACCAGGTGGGGAAAACGCTCGAGGCTGCCGTCGGCCTTGCGCAGGACCGAAACCGGCGCCCAGAAGAAGTTTGCCGACAGGTTGTCGCCAATGGCCGCGTTGACCGCAGCGGCCAGTCGTTGTCCGTCCCCCACATTGGCCGCAGGGGACATGCTCCAGTGTTCCGAGTCGGTCGCTGGCCGCTGCCCCGCGGCTTGGGCGCCGGCGGCAAATCCACCCATGGCCAGTACCACACCGCCCTTGGCCAATACCTTGCGGGTTTGTCCGCGCCAGGTGATCTGCACGCCCTCCACGCGTCCCTGTTCGATCAGCAGCGCGTCGGGCGTCGCCTCGAGCCACAAGTCGACGCCGTTGGAGAAGGCGGTGGTCGCCAGCCTGGCGATCAAGGCATTGCCTACGGTCAGGCGCGTTCCGCGTGGATGGCTGAGACGATCGATAGCATATCGGCCCATCAGTTTCAGGCAGTGCCAGAGCGATTGCGGCGAGCGCTTGAAGCTGAGGAAGTGCTGGATGTCGACACGATTGACCATCATGCCGCCGAACAGCAGCATGCCGTCCGGTGGCCGCTTCAGGTCCTTGAAGTGCTCACCGAGCTTGCGCCCGTCGTACTCGTCGATTTCCAGGGCGCGACCGGTTTGCGTGCCACCGGGCAAGTCCGGGTAATAGTCGGGCGACAGTGGCCGCAGGCTGTATTTGAGTTCGCTGTTGGCCTGCAGAAAACTCAAGGCTTCGCGGCCATTGTCGATGAAGGCGTCGATCAGCGCCGGGTTGTAGCCAGCCCCGATCACCTCCTTGAGGTAGCGGCGCATTTCGTCGGCGCCCAGGTGATGCCCGGCGGCCCGGGCCTGATCGGTGTCGTGCAGCCAGACCGCGCCACCGGAGATCGCCGAGGTGCCGCCGAAGGTTTCGGTCTTTTCCACCAGCAAGACCTTGAGGCCGCGGCAACTGGCGGTCACTGCCGCGGCGAAACCGGCGGCGCCGCTGCCCAGGACAATCACGTCGTAGACCCGGTCGGCAACGGCAGGGAGCTGGGTAGTCGTCATGTTCATTGTCTATCGCCTGTTAAGGACACGGCCGCAGATCAGATCTGCAGCGGTGTCACGCCCATGAAGTGGCCGAGGTTGCCCAGTTGCGCCAGGGCCATTTGCGGGCCGGTCTGGATCGGGCAACCGCGGCTTCGGGCGAAGGCGAGAAACGGCGTCACCGCTGGCGAAGTCACGACATCGGCAACCAGCGTCGACGCTTGCAAGCTTTGCATCAGGCCTTGAGGCAATGGCAGCGGACCTTCATCGCTGGTGGCGTCCATGCCGACCGGCGAAGCGTTGACCACCAGATCGAAGTGCTCAAGCGAGGAGGGATTGGCGCTGATCACTGTCTCGGGAAACGTGTCGCGCAACAGTTCGCCGAGCATCTCGACGCGCTCCGCGCTCAAGTCGCTGATGACCAGATGACGGATCCCGCCCTGGCACAGTGAATAAGCAATCGCACTGCCGACACCGCCGGTGCCGATCACCAGCGCCTGTTTGTCTTGCGGATTGAAACCCTGCTGGCGCGCCGCACTGAGAAAACCTTCGCCGTCGACGATATCGCCCACCAGCCGGCCGTCGGCCTCGCGCCGGATCACGTTGACCGAACCCAGCGCCGCCGAGCGCGCACTGACGCTGTCCAGGCGGCCGGCCAGTAGCTGTTTGTAGGGTACGGTGACCACGCAGCCGCGCAGGTTCTGCCAGCCACGCAAGGTCTCGACGAAGTTCTGCAGGGCGCTCGGCGCAAGGTCGATGGCCAGCATGGCAACGTTTTGCCGGTGCCCAGCGAACCAGTGGTTGAAGTTTTCCGGCGATTTGACCTGTGTCACAGGCGAGCCGACGATGGCGACCAGTTCAGTCGAACCCTGAATCATTTGATGTACCCGCTTATTGGCTGTGTTGTGGGGCCGATAGTGCGAGCGGGGAGGGGAGCGGACAATCAGGCTGCCAGGCGTTTAAGTTGATAATCGCAGCATCAGTGCGATAATCGCATTATCTGCCTGAATTAGAGTCGTCGCGATGAAGCAGCCCACCATCCATCAACGGGACCTGATCGTCGGCCTGCAAAAAGGCCTGGCGTTGTTGCAACTGTTTTCCCAAGAACATCCGCGCCTGAGTGTGCCGGAGGTGGCGCGCATGGCCGACATGACGCAGAGCGCTGCCCGGCGTTTTTTGCTGACGCTGGTGCATGACGACTTCGCGCAGACCGATGGTCGTTTCTATTGGCTGACCGCCAAGACCCTGCGCATTGGCCAGGCCTATGTCGATTCGGCCGTGCTGCCGCGCATGCTGCGGCCGATCGTCGAACAGGTGGCGCGAACCACCCAGGAGCATGTGTCGGTGGGCATTCGCGACGGGGATGACATCGTGCATGTGGTGCGCAGCCGCTACAGCCACATCACCTCGATGTCGATCCGGCCTGGCTCACGGGTGCCCATGTATTGCACCGGCAGTGGCCGGCTCTGGCTGGCGAGTTTGTCTGGCGAAGCGCTGGACGGGTATTTCGCACGCAACCCGCCCCAGGCGATCACCCCCTACACGCTCACCGATGAAAAACAGATCCGCGCCGAAATCGCCGTGGCGGCGCAGCGTGGCTACGTTCTTGTGGATCAGGAATACGAAGTGGGCATGCGGGTGCTGAGCGTGCCGTTGATTGATCGCGAAGGGCAGTTGCAGGCCACCTTGACGCTCACCACCCATGCGTCGCGAATGACCGTGGAGCAAATGCGCGAGCGTTATCTGTCCGCCTTGTATGAAGGCCAGGCCTTGTTGCGGCCGATCATGACGCTGTAGGGCGATGGTGTTGCCTGTGGGGAAGGTTGCGATTGATCCGACGTGGACGGATGCCAAGGGCAGCTATCGGCCAAAGCGGACGGTTGGAGTGAAGAAATAAATCCGCCCCTTTCGGTCCCCTTTTCGCGCCCGGAGGCACTTCAGTAAGAGTTGTTCAACTGCTGAAGCTCAAGTTGCTTGGCAGCACTGGCCTCGAGGTTTGCACGCTCTTCATCCAGATACCGATAAATGCTTTGGAGGTTGGCGATTTTCTGTTTGATTTCCGCCATCTTCTTTTCAATTAGCTTAGCGCCATCAGCACAATCGATCAGCTGGTTGCGCTGCGCATCCAGAATCTCGCCTATTTCTCCCAGGGAAAACCCCATGCTTTGCGCGCGCTGGATAAAATCCAGATCCTGAAGCGTTTGCGCTGTGTAAACGCGATAATTGTTGGTTTGCCGCAGCGGTGAGATCAGGCCGATTTGCTCGTAGTAACGCAGCGTATGACGGCTGGCACCGCTGCGGGCCTCGAGCTCGCCGATTTTCATGGAAACACCGCTTGACTGTAGAGTTGGGTCGATAGTTTACGCTTGGTTTCTCACCTTAAACAAGGAACAGGGAAATGAGCGTGGAGTGCTTTGTCACGGGGGGTACTGGCTTCATCGGTCAACATTTGGTGGCGCACCTGAGTGCAAAAGGTCACACCATTCGGGTGTTAATGCGTCGCCCAGGGCGACTCGCTGCACTGCGGGAGCAAGTCGACAATTTGGGAGGATGCGCGACCCGGGTATTTGCCGTAGCTGGCGATCTGGAACGGGACAACCTCGGGTTGAGTCTTGCCGACCGAGAAGTGCTAAGGCGCGCCAATGTCATATTCCACCTGGGCGCCCACTTCGCATGGGGGCTTTCAGTGGCGCATTCTCGTGCGGTGAACGTGGAAGGGGCAAAGCGCGTGGCGCTGTTGGCGGCTGAGCAAAAAAGCCGGTTAGTGATGATCGGCGGCTACATGCTGAAAAATCATGAACATCTGCAACGCATCGGAATTGATCCTCGTCATCCGCAGCTGACGAATTGGCCTGCCGTCTACCGACATGTCGGTGGTTACGAGGGGAGCAAGCTGGAGGCGCATTTTGCGACCCTGGAGGTCATGTCCGCCAAGGGCGGGGAGATTACCGTTGTCCACCCTGCGACGGTTTGTGGTCACAGCCGCACGGGGCATATCCTGGACGGTCAGCCGCTGGTAGAGCTGATACGCAACCTTGTGCAGGGAAAGCTGACGGCAGTGCCCGGTACGGCCGAGCACTGGCTGCCACTGGTCACCGTCGATTACCTGGTTGAGCTGGTGGCGGTTTGTGCTTTTGATCCTGCCATGGTGGGCCAGGAACTGCTGGCGCTCGATGGCCAAACGCCCAACTTGCGAGAACTCCTGGTACAGGTGGCACAACCTTTGGCTTTAAAGTCTCCCAAGCACTACGTTTCACTCCGATTGCTGAAGTGGCTACTGAGTATTCCTCCGGTCGCGCGGTTTTTGAATACAAAACCCGAAGCCTTGGACTTTATCCAGACCACTCGTTTTGATACTGCGCCGGTCGAGCAATTTGCCAACAGGCATGGAATAGCCAAACCGGATATACGTCAGTCTTTGCAGCACACTGCAATGTTCGTCAACTCATATTGCATAGCCAAGGGCCAGGCCCTCTGACTTCTACCTTGGGGGGCGACAAAGCCGTTAGCCCCGCCATTCCATCCAACGACAATTCAGCGACAGGGATCGTCATCAATGCAATCTACTTTCAGCAAAGGCCTCATATTTGCACTCTGCGCTGCGGCGCTGAACGCAACGATCGGTGTACTCAGCAAAGTACTCATGAGTAATGGTTTCACCGCGAGCAGTGTCGCTGTCATCAAGACCGTACTGGGTTGCGTGCTTCTCTCGATCTTACTGTTTTTCCTCAAGCGCCCGGCGGCGTCGACCAAATGGACTCAGGCGGCTATCTGCGCATTCCTTGGCATCTTCGTGCTGTTCCATTTCGAAACGTCCGCCTATCGACACTACGCTGCGGCGGGTGTGGTGGTGGTGCTGATGGCCAGCGCCTCAATTTCCTCGATCATTCTGGCGCGCATTTTCCTCAAGGATGCCATCACCGCGAACGCTACCGTTGGCGCCGCACTTGCCATCGCCGGGATCTCGGTGATCTTCGGCGGTGACCTGCAGCAGGGCTTTACCCTGCAAGGTGCTGCGCTCGCCTGTATGGCCGGCTCCGGCTATGGAGCCTTTTCGGTTGCCATGAAGCGTATGGGAGTGTCGGGTGGGCTGCATTTCACCCGGCAATTGTTGTTCTTTGGCAGCCTGTACCTGCTGATGCCGGCTGCGGCCGATGGTTTCGCGATCGGCGAGTTGTCGCCGTTGGCGATCGCCGCGCTGCTGGCGCTGGCCACGCTGCCGACAATCCTGGGCTTCTTCTGCACCACCAAGGCCATCGAGTACCTCAAGCCATCCCAAGTGCAAGCGCTGGAGCTGACCGAGCCATTGTTCGCCGCGCTGCTGGCGTTTGTGGCGCTCAATGAAGTACCGCGCGAAAGCCTGTACGCGGGAGCGGCACTGATCATCGTCGGCCTGTGTTTCTCCAATGAACTCATTCGCTTGGGCAGCAAAGCATCCGTCCCTTCGACCGAGTGAGCTATTTTCGGATTCTGTTTACTTTGGCAATCAGCGGTTTTCGCTGGTAGTCGCAGATCATCCCGTTAGAGATGATCTGCGCGCATTCCTAGTCTTTGTTGCCGACCTTGTTCTGAGCTACTTCCTTGCTCGTGGCATTCAACTGTGCAGGCTCGAGCTTGACTGTAAGTCTGTGCAGTGTGCCGGTGAACGCAAACGGCACTTGGTAATCCTTGTCATCCACGGGGGTGCCGGTATCGGAGCCGACATCGAAGCTTTCATCGACACCGAAGACGAATGGGACGCTGTGCGGAATCGTATGACTGACCAGTTGCTTGCCATCCACTGAGAGTACGCCGGTGCCGCCTTTGCCGAATCCCGGCCCGGCATATTTGAAGTCAAAGCTGATGCTGTGCTTGCCGGGAGTAAGTGCCTCGGTCCCTTCCCAGCGGAAGCGCGCAACGCCTTCAAGGTTGTAATTGAAAATCGGCTTGCCTTTTAGAAGGTAGAGGGCGTAACCACCGAAGCGGCCACCATCGGTCACCAGCGCACCGTCGCCGCCATTTTCCGGAACAGTAATGTCAGCCGTAATGACGTAGGACTTGTTCAAGATGCTGGGTTCGTTGCCGGGAAGAATGCCGGTCACTGGCGACAGATAATCGAATTCGCTCCGTCCGGCCACGATGCTCGGCCTCTGTGCAAGGAGGCGCGCCGAGCCGGAAGCGTCGAGCGGCAACACTTGGTACTTGTTTGCTTCCACCCAGAACAAGTCCTGTAGCTCCTTGAGTTTTGCGGGATTGGTGGCTGCAATATCGTCGTTTTGTGTCCAGTCCTTGGTGATGTCGTACAGTTCCCAATTGACGCCATTGACGATGTCCTTGGGTGGCTGAGCGGTGAGGTCCCAAGGTGCGCGGAAGGGTGTCGTTGAAGCCATCCAGCCCTCGTGATAAAGCGCACGCAAACCAAACATCTCGAAATACTGGGTGGTGCGTGTAGAAGGCTTTTCGGCACTCTGTTTGTCGAAGAGGTAAGCCATGCTCGTGCCTTCGATAGGTTTTTGCGCAATGCCGTCAACTTGCAGCGGCGCATCAATGCCTGTGGCTTCCAGGATCGTCGGTTCGATGTCAATGACGTGGTGGAACTGGTTACGGATCCCGCCGGCATCCTTGATCCGGTTCGGCCAGGAGATGGCCATGCCTTGGCGAGTGCCGCCAAAATGCGATGCAATTTGCTTGGTCCACTTGAAGGGGGTATCCATGGCCCAGGTCCAGCCCACGGCCATGTGCGGATACGTCTGGTCCGACCCCCAAGCGTCTAGATACTTCAACTGGTCGGCAACCGATACGTCGATTCCGTTGAAGGTGGTCATTTCGTTTGGCGTGCCGTTAGGGGTGCCTTCGGCACTGCCGCCGTTGTCGCCACTGATGTAGATAATCAGCGTGTTATCGAGTTTGCCCATGTCATCGATTGCCTGGATCACCCGGCCAATTTCGTTATCGGTGTACGCGAGATAGGCTGCGTAGACCTCCATCTGGTGGGCATACAATTTTTTCTCGTCCGCCGACAGTTCATCCCATTTCTTCAGGGAGTCAGGCCACGGCGTGAGTTTGGCTTGCGCCGGGATCACGCCAAGGCGCTTCTGATTGGCGAAAATCTGGTCGCGCGCGGCATTCCAACCCATGTCAAATTTGCCCTTGAATTTGTCAATCCATTCGGGGGGCGGATGATGTGGCGCGTGAGTACCGCCAGGGGCGTAATAAAGAAAGAAAGGCTTCTTCGGATCGAGCGCGTTCAACTCATGGACGTAGCTGACCGCGTCATCCGCCATCGCGGTGATGAGGTTCCACCCCGGTTTGCCGACGTAAGGATGGATCGGCGTGGTGTTGCGAACCAGATTGCCCGGCTGCCACTGGCTGGTTTCTCCACCCATGAAACCGTAAAAATAATCAAAGCCCATCCCAATGGGCCATTGATCAAACGGACCGGCCTGACTGGCCTGGAATGACGGCGTGTTGTGGTTTTTGCCAAACCACGACGTTGCATAGCCATTGTCCTTGAGGATTCTGCCAATGGTCACCTTGTCCTTGGTGATGACGCTGTTGTAGCCGGGATATCCGGTTGATGTTTCCGTGACCATGCCGAAGCCGACGGAATGGTGATTGCGCCCGGTAATCAAGGCCGCGCGTGTCGGTGAGCACAGTGCCGTCGAATTGAATTGCGTGAAGCGTAATCCGGCTGCCGCGACGCGATCCAGGGCGGGCGTGGGGATAAGGCCGCCGAATGTACTGGGCGCGCCAAAACCGACGTCGTCGGTGATGATCAACACTACATTGGGCGCGTCTTTAGGCGGGACGACGGTCGGTGTCCAGTAGGGCGTGGAGTTCGCGGCGTCGAGGTTGATAACGCCGCCGAATGCCGCTGGAGGGTTAGGGAGGTATCGTCCATCGATGGTCGTGGTCGCGCTGGGAGAGCCGGGCGTGCCGTTGACTTCTTGTGTCGTTGCATTGGCACAAGAGAACGCAAGCAAGGTAACGGCCAGTCCTGAACAGATGCGCTGGCTCAGCCATAACGGTTTATTCCAGTGTGCAATGGCCATGGCCAGCTCCTGTAAACCCCCGAACCCCAGACTCGGAGTGTAGAACCGTTTTTTTCTCTCGCCAGTCCATCTCAACATTGATCCGAGTGGCCGTTGACTTTGGAGGAGTGCTGTCTATACCTGATCTTGATATCAGGCAGGTTCAGCATCGGCCGCAGACTGTATGCGAGAGGGGCGCAAATGCTTATCAGGAAACCGCATTTTGCTACCGCCATCGTCTGTGCCGGGATCGTGTCGATTTGCCTGGCGTTTGCGGTATCTCAGCACATTCGCGGCCCTAAGCCTTTGACGCTGGGTGATGGGAAAAATGGCCCGCGGGAAATGGTCTGGCTTCCTGCGGGCGAATTTTTGATGGGGAGCGATCATAAGCTGGCTCGTCACAATGAGGGGCCGGCGCACAAGGTCCGACTTGAAGGGTATTGGATCGACCGTTACGACGTCACCAACGCCAATTTCGCCCGTTTCATTTCTGAAACTCATTACGTCACCACCGCCGAACGCAAACCCGAATGGGAAGACCTTAAAGTCCAGCTGCCACCAGGGACGCCTGAGCCCAATGACAGCGAACTGGTGCCTGGCGCAATGGTTTTTGTCGGCACGGACAGACCTATCCCGCTCAATGACTTCAGCCAGTGGTGGGCGTTTGTCCCGGGGGCTGACTGGCGTCACCCGCTGGGCCCGGACAGTACCATTGAGGGCAAGGAAAACCATCCGGTCGTGCAAGTTTCACATGAAGATGCAGAGGCGTACGCAAAGTGGGCGCATAAACGTCTGCTGACCGAGGCTGAATGGGAGTACGCCGCAAGAGGTGGTCTTGAACAGGCGAATTATGCGTGGGGGAGTGACTTCTCACCCGGTGGGGAAAAGATGGCGAATACCTGGGATGAGATACAGCCGTTTCCAGTGACCGGAGCCAGTAATAAATTCAAGGTTGGCACCAAGCCGGTAGGCAGTTACCAACCTAACGGCTACGGACTCTACGATATGTCCGGGAATGTTTGGCAATGGGTCGCCGATTGGTATCGTGCCGATGCATTTAGAGTTGGCCTCAAACGTCAACCAGCGGGTGAAGCAGTGGTAAACCCAGTGGGGCCCTCCGACAGCTATGACCCTGAACTTGGGGTGACGGCCAATGCACCGCAACGTGTAATCCGAGGCGGATCTTTTCTTTGTAGCGACAGCTACTGCACAAGTTTTCGCACCAGCGCCAGGCAGGGTGCTGATCCTATGAATTCCATGTCGCATCTCGGCTTTCGTTTGGCAATGAGTAATGACCAATGGGAAAAGAACCGTTGAATACAAAATGCGCTTGGGTGTGAAAGCACGAAAGACTGCCCTTGGCCGATTCTGTTGAAAAAGTAACTCCCCTGTCTGGCCTGCGGCAAAATCTCTGCATTCATGTTGAACGTGGGCTACTGCTAAGGTATTCGCTCCGAGCGGCGGTCGTGCGAAGAGACCCATTTAAACCTGGCGTATCGCTGGTTCTGCCGGTTAAGCCTTAGGATGAAATCCCCTAATCACTCGGCCTTTTCCAAAAAATCGACACGGCCGTTTTCGGGGCAGCGGTCTGTTTCGCTGGCTGTTCAATGAAGTGCTGCGTCGTTGCATGGACGCAGGTGATCTGCAAATCCGACTTTTTCAACAGAATCGGCCGGTTGCTGCCTGCCGTGAAGCATTACCAGCGATCAGCCTTTTTCAACTTTTTTGATCCAGGTCTCAAGCTCCATCACCATCCTGTTGACCTCGCTGTCCTGCCGTTCAGAGGGGCGAACGATGGCGTTCCAGGCAATGTCCAGGCCGTCGTTCAGTGCCGCCCACGCAAGCTCTCCGCGCTCGAGGCTGGGGCTCACCAGGTCCCGTTGCAGGATGCTGATGCCGTAGCCTGAGCGAACCAGTTCAACGATGGCTTCGATCAGCTCCACGGTGATCATGCGGCGCGGCAAGATGCTGGCAGGGGCGAAGAAGCGGTCGTATTCCCAGCCGCTGGCGCGATCGGTTGAGTAGGTCACCAGGTTGTAGGTCTTGAAGTCCTGCGCGTAGATATTTTTCCTGTCCGCCAGGGGGTGGTCGGTGGCCATGATCGCGATCAGGTCGTCGCGAAACAGCGGCAGCTTGGCGACACCGCTGGGCACCATGCCGTCATCGATGATGGACACATCGATCCGGCCTTGCATCAGGCTGGCGTACACGTCGTTGCGGGGCACGGTCACCAGGGTGATTTCGATGTCCGGGCGCAGGCTCGAGTAGTGCTTGATGAACTTTGGAATCCAGCGAAACGGGCCATAGGAGGTGACCCCCATGCGCACGAACGCGGTGACGCCGCCGGCCATCGACCGGGCTTCGGACTCGGCCTCGTTCAGTATCGCGATGATGTCCTTGGCGGCCCGTTCCAGGCGCACGCCGGCAGGGCTGAGCCGCAGCTTGCCGCCTGATCTTTCGGTCAGGCCCACACCCAGTCGCCGTTCGGCTTCGCGCAGGCGGTGGCTGACCGCCGAGGGCGTCAGCCATAAGCGCTCGGCAACGGCCGTGACCGAGTCGACCTGCGCCAGGGTTTGCAACATCACAAGGTGATCGAGGGTAAGTCTCATGGCGAGCGACCTGAAAATAATTCACAAAATTGCGTAAAATTATGAGCGTGACTTGTTTTTGGTGGCGATGCAATCTGAATCCAGCAGAGCCCACCGGAGACCACAACAATGACCAACCTGCCCACCACTGCTGCACACACCCTTGGCGATATCATCGACCTCGAGCGTTACCCCATCACCGATCGCGCCAGTTCCTCATACCGGGCACTGGTTGCGCAAAGCCAGTCGCTGCTCGGCGAAGAGGGCGTGGCGATCTTCCCGGGTTTTGTCCGCGAGCCATCGGTTGTCGCCATGGCGCAGCAGACCCTTGCACTGCACTCGCGCATGTTTCGTTTCAGGGAGAATCACACGGTTTATTTCAAACCCCAGGACGAAAGCGTCGATCCGCAACATCCGCTGCGCCGCTTGATGACCACGGCCAAAGACACCGTTGCCTACGCCGATATTCCGCTCGACCATGCGATCCGGTCGATCTATGAAGCGGATGAAGTCCTGGCGTTCATCAAGGATGTATTGAACCTGGAAACGCTCTATCGCCACGCCGATCCACTGGCCGCCCTCAACCTGCAGGGCTTCACGGCAGGGCAGGAATTGGGGTGGCATTTTGATCGTTCCGACTTCAGCGTCACGCTGTCACTGCAGGCGGCGAACGCGGGCGGGGATTTCGAGTATGTGCGCATGCTGCGCAATGAACACGACGATTGTCATGAGGCGGTGAGGCAATTCCTCGATGACCCGAAAACACAGCAGGTAGAGGTGCTGCCTCAGGTGCCCGGCACCCTGACACTGTTCCGTGGCCGCTATTCATTGCACCGGGTCACGCCGGTGGCAGGCGACAGGTTGAGGCTCAACGCGGTGTTGGCGTATGTGGACCAACCCAATGTCGAATTCAGCGCCTATGCACGCCAGTTGTTCTACGGACGTACCACCGTTGATCCATTGGTTTGAGTGTCGCCCATAACCATAAAGGCAACTGATTCACTTCTTCGCTTCACATGTTTGCGCGCGCACCTGGCCATGTTAAATCTCATGGGCCCGTTTGTTCCTGTGTCGCCCACAACAGTTCGCTGCCCCCAATAATAATGATTCGGAGCGTCTGATCATGAAAAACAGGAAGAGTTTGCTGGCTTCTTTACTCACCCTTGGCTTGCTCGTCGGCAGTGCTTCAAGCCAGGCTTCGGGCTGGTGTGATTCGGGCAAGCCGGTGAAATTTGCCGGCTTGAACTGGGAGAGCGGGATGCTCCTCACCGACATCATGATGGTGGTGCTCAAGGAGGGTTATGGCTGTGCCACGGATCAGCTGGTGGGCAATACCATCATTCTTGAGACCGCGTTGGCCGGCAACGACATCCAGGTGTTTGGCGAGGAGTGGATGGAGCGCAGCGAGGTCTGGAAAAAGGCCGCGGCGGCCGGCAAGGTCGTCGGGGTGGGCGCGCCGATCATCGGGGCGACCCAGGGCTGGTATGTGCCGCGTTATGTCGTGGAGGGAGACACCAAGCGCAATCGACCGGCGCAGGCGCCCGAGCTGAAGACGGTCGCCGATCTGAGCAAGTACCCGGCGGTGTTCAAGGATCCGGAGGAGCCGTCCAAAGGCCGTTTCTACAACTGCCCTGCGGGCTGGATCTGCGAACAGGACAATACCGAGATGTTGAAAGCCTATGGGCTGGAAAACACCTTCACCAACTTCCGCCCAGGGACAGGAGCGGCATTGGATGCCGCCGTGCTCTCCAGTTATAAACGCGGTGAACCGGTGCTGTTCTACTACTGGTCACCGACGCCGTTGATGGGGCAGATCGATGCGATAAGACTGGAAGAAACCGGGGCCAACAAAGACGTCGTCACCATGGTCGGGCTCTCCAGGACTTTCCATGAGCAGGCACCCGAACTGGTCGCTGTGCTGGAGAAGGTCAACATTCCCATCGATCTGTTGAACCAGAACCTGGCACGGATGACCCGGGAACGCATCGAATCGCCGAAGCTGGCGAGGATGTTCCTCAAGGAGCACCCGGAAGTCTGGCACGCCTGGGTCGATGAAACCGCGGCAAAAAAGATCGAGGCGTCGCTCTAACCAGTCACGAGGGCACGGATGCCCGCCCTGCGTAACACTCTTCTACTACTGATTTTTACCGTTTCTGCACAGCGGCGACGCCTCTGTGCGCCCAGGAAAAACACCATGATCAAATCACGAGCCGCTGTCGCCTTCGCGGCGAACCAGCCTCTTCAAATCGTCGAAATCGATGTGGCACCCCCACAGGCCGGGGAGGTGCTGGTGCGAATCATCGCCACCGGCGTCTGCCATACCGATGCGTTTACCCTGTCCGGCGCGGATCCGGAAGGCCTCTTTCCAGTCGTCCTCGGGCATGAAGGCGGCGGCATCGTCGAGGCCATCGGCGAAGGCGTGACCTCGGTGGCGGTGGGGGATCACGTGATCCCGCTGTACACACCGGAATGTGGCGACTGCAAGTTCTGCATGTCCGGCAAGACCAACCTCTGCCAGAAAATTCGTGCGACCCAGGGCAAGGGCCTGATGCCGGACGGCACCAGCCGTTTTTCCTATCAGGGCCGACCCATTTTCCACTACATGGGCACTTCGACCTTTTCCGAATACACCGTGCTGCCGGAAATCTCCCTGGCGAAAATCCCCAGGGAAGCGCCACTGGACAAGGTCTGTCTGCTCGGTTGCGGCGTGACCACCGGCATCGGTGCTGTGCTCAACACCGCCAAGGTGGAAGAGGGCGCCAGCGTGGCGATCTTCGGCCTGGGCGGTATCGGCCTGGCGGCGATCATCGGCGCCACCATGGCCAAGGCCGGTCGCATCATCGCCATCGATATCAACCCGGCCAAGTTCGAGATCGCCAGGCAACTGGGCGCCACCGATTTCATCAACCCCAAGGATCACGACAGACCGATCCAGGACGTGATCGTCGAAATGACCGAGGGCGGCGTCGATTATTCCTTCGAGTGCATCGGCAATGTCCAGCTGATGCGTGCAGCGCTTGAGTGCTGTCACAAGGGCTGGGGCGAGTCGGTGATCATTGGCGTCGCCGGCGCCGGTCAGGAAATCAGTACTCGCCCGTTCCAGTTGGTGACCGGTCGTGTCTGGCGCGGTTCGGCATTTGGCGGCGTAAAAGGCCGCAGCGAACTGCCCACTTACGTCGAAAAGGCCCAGGCCGGTGACATTCCGCTGGATACCTTCATCACCCACACCATGGGGCTCGAGGACATCAACAAGGCCTTCGACTTGATGCATGAAGGCAAGAGCATTCGCACCGTCATCCATTTCGATCGCTGATTCAAGCGCCCTGGCGTCGAGCGCGCACGGGCCCCATACAGCCTGTTTTTCATAGAGAGAGCATCAAGATGAGCATCTTCACCCACGTCACCGTTGGTACCAACAACTTGCAGCAGGCCCGCCGTTTCTACGACACCGTGCTCGCCACACTCGGCCAGAAACGCATCGCCGATCTGGATGACAATGGCTCGATCTGGGGTGAAAACGCCCCGTCGTTCTTCGTGCTCAAACCCGCCAATGGCGCGCCTGCCAGCGTCGGCAATGGTGTCACTGTCAGCTTTGAAGCAGCAGATCGCGCCGCTATCGACGCCTTCCACGCGGCAGCCCTGGCCAGCGGTGGCACCGACGAAGGCGCACCGGGTCCGCGAGGCTGGGCACCCAACGCCTATGCGGCTTACGCACGGGACCTGGACGGTAACAAGCTGGCTGCATACTGCTTCAAGGCGGCGTAAGTCATAGGCGCTGCGCTTGACCGGCATCGCCCATGGGAACCGGGTCACTTCACGAGTTTGCCAGTGACCCTGTTCCCGCTTTGTGCAGCGGGCAGCCGGTTGAATCCACAGTCCACGGGAGACGTTCATGCCAGGGTGCGCCTGCACCAGGTGATTGCTCGTGAAGCTAAATTGTTGCCGCTGACCGCAAACTGACCCAGGTGTTCAACTGCTTCTGCTCACTTTTCGAGCAGGAGAACACAGGGTGATGCAACAGAAAACGCAGCGGCCAGCGCAGTTCGAGATTACTGAACAAACACGGTCATCAATGATCACGACTGGCCAGCCGTGCAACCCATGGATTGGCACTCAGGCCGTGTAATAGCACACTGAGTAAAACGGTACAGACAGCAGTAGCCACCAAGGTACGGCTTGCTTGCAGGGGGTAGGCCAATATCATGACGGCAAAGACAATACTGGCCAGGCCTCGCGGGCCGAACCAACCGATGAAGAGGCGAGTTTCGAAATCGAAGCGGGTTCCGACCAGGCTGATCAGCACGGGCAGTATGCGAATCATGGTCAGGCTGAGCACCGAGTAAAGCCAGATGTTCAGGGTGAGGCTGCTCCAGGCCCACGGGATCACCAGTGCGCCAAATACGACCCAGGTAATGACCGATAACAGACTGGCGAACTCTTCGCTGGCCTTGAGCATCTGGTGCTTTTGCTCGGTAAACAGAAAGCTTGCAAGCAACCCACCGACGAACGCGGCGATAAATCCGCTACCGCCTAGTGTTTGCGCTGTGGCAAAGCACAGGATGGCGAGCCCGGGCAGGGTCAACTGTGACCACACTGGCGTTTGCCACTGGTGTTTTACGGAGTAGCGCTGCAACCGCCAGGCGATGAGCGTCAGGGTAATACCGATCAGTGCACCGATGCCCAGTTCCTCGATCACTAACTCTAATGCCAGTGAGATAGGGGACCGTGTCTGTTCTTCGACCAGCAATGCCAAAAACATAAGCAACACTGGAACGCAGATTCCATCATTCAACCCGCTCTCAACGTTTAACCCTTCACGCACGGACGCGGGAACCTGAGGGTTGCTCACAACCGCCTTGCCGAGCGCAGCATCGGTGGGCGCCAGAAGCGTCGCCAATATTGCCAGCTCCAACGGTGGGACCTGTGGGAACAGCCAGACGCCGACTAGCCAACCACCCGCTATGGTCAGCGGTAGCCCTATCATCAGCAAGCGCAGTGGAAGCCCTTCATTGGCCCGAAGGACCTTCAAATCGGCGTTGGCCGCATCGCTGAACAGAACAATCGCCAGCGTCAGCTCAGCCAGGAACTTGAGGCCCTCCCTGTCAATCCGGAGTTGCAGAACGCCCAGAAATGCCGGGCCGAGCAGCAGGCCGGCAAGCATGAACATAAGCGGGCCATTAAGCAGGCGTGACTCGAAGCGCCCCGCAAATAGGCTGTAGGTAAGGAGGAAGGCGGCAAGCAGCGCTAGGTTCTGATACATCGACGACCTGCCTGTTAAGGGTGGGCAGATGTAACACGCGACCTTGAGGTAAACACTTTCAGGGTAGCCCCATTTGCAGTTTCGTGGAGAACACCGGACCTATCGCAATGGTTCAGATACCGACCCCGGACGGGGCTATCGGCGATTCGGGCCAGGCACTGATTGAAGGAATGCCTGGCAGCGGTGCGCCAAAGGGAGGGCCTACCAGGACGCTCTCCAAAGAAACGACTTGGAGTCGATGATTCAGACGTTCAAATCGGCACTGCTAAAACCGTTGCGCTGATAAAAGCGCTCCAGCTCACGGGCTTCCGGCTCCCTGCCGGTGAAAATCTTCAGGTACTCGGGGATGTAGCGCATGCGCTGGGCCAGGGGCTCCCGGGTTTTCATGCTGATGTAGCCGATTTGCGTGAGGTAGATCGAACGGGCGCGGGTTATCGCCGCATCGTGTTCAAAGCCGAAACGGTCGAACATCTGCCGCAATGCCTCGACGCGCTGCTCGTCAGCCTGGCCGATTTCCTGCGCCACTTCCGGTGATTGCAGCGCCCAACTGCGCATGGCGAACTCGAACTGCGAGTCGAACAAATCGCTGTTCAGCCAGCAGTCGAAGACGTTGAGGATCGCCTCGGTGATGGACTCGGCATAGGCCTGGGATTTGGTCACCAGGTTGAAGGTGTTCTTGTTTTTCCATTGCTCGATCAAGGCGATGAGCAAGGCATCGCGGTCTTCGAAAAACCAGTAGAAGCTGGTGCGCGACAAATTCAGTTTTTTCGCCAGCGGCATCACTCGCACGGCATCGACGCCTGACTCGGTCAGGCTCTCGTAGGCCGCATTGAGCCAGGCTTCCAGTGAGCCTCGGCCTGCCGGTTCCGCCGTTGAGGTGGTTGCTTTCATGGGCATTTCTTCCCTGTTGAAATGTGCTTTTCGTGGTCAACTGTACACCAGCGTCAAGAGTATTGACACCTGTGTACACAGGGGCATATTGTCGGCGTGCCTGATGACCTGTTTGCGAGACCGATATGAAAAACGATCCGCTACTTCAGCCTTATCGCCTCAAGCATTTGACCTTGCGCAACCGCATCATGACCACCTCCCATGAACCGGCTTACCCGGAAGACGGGATGCCGAAAAAGCTCTACCGGGCCTATCACGTCGAACGTGCCAAAGCCGGTGTAGCCATGACCATGACCGCAGGCTCCGCCGCGATCTCCCGTGACAGCCCACCCGTGTTCAACAACATTCTGGCCTACAAGGACGAAGTGGTCGGCTGGATGAAAGACTTGACCGACGAGTGCCATGAACATGGTGCGGCGGTGATGATCCAGCTCACTCACCTGGGCCGGCGTACCCGCTGGGACAAAGGCGACTGGCTACCGGTGGTGTCGCCCTCCCACAATCAGGAACCCGCACACCGCGCCTTCCCCAAGCAGCTCGAACAGTGGGACATCGACCGCATCATTCGCGACTACGCCGATGCCGCCGAACGCATGAAAGCCGCCGGCCTGGACGGCATCGAGCTGCAAGCCTACGGTCACTTGATGGACCAGTTCTGGTCGCCGCTGACCAACGAACTGGAAGGGCCGTATGGCGGCTCGCTGCAAAACCGCCTGCGCTTTACCTTCGATGTGCTCACGGCCATTCGCAAACGCGTGGGCCCGGAATTTATCGTCGGCATTCGCTACACCGGGGACGAAGTGCTCGCCGGCGGCCTGCAAAAAGAGGAGGGCTTGCAGATCTCCCAACTGTTGAAAGACAGTGGCATGATCGACTTCCTCAATGTGATCCGCGGCAACATCGCCACCGACGCCGGGCTGACCGACATCATCCCGATCCAGGGCATGCGCAATGCCCCGCACCTGGATTTTGCCGGCGAAATCAAGGCGCTGACCGGCTTCCCGACCTTCCATGCAGCGAAAATTCCCGACGTGGCCACGGCGCGTCATGCCATTGCCTCGGGGCTGGTGGACATGGTCGGCATGACCCGCGCGCACATGACCGACCCGCACATCGTGCGCAAGATCATCGAAGGCCGTGAAGACGATATCCGCCCTTGCGTGGGCGCCAACTATTGCCTGGACCGCATTTACAACGCTGGCGCTGCCTACTGCATCCACAACGCCGCGACCGGGCGTGAAACCACCATGCCTCATGAAATACCCAAGGCTGCGCACAAGCGCAAAGTGGTGATTGTCGGCGCCGGCCCTGGTGGCCTGGAAGCGGCACGGGTGGCAGGAGAGCGCGGCCACGAGGTGGTGGTGTATGAGCTGGCGGACAAACCCGGCGGACAGATTCGCCTGACCGCGCAGTCCGAGCGGCGCAAGGAAATGATCAGCATCATCGATTGGCGCATGGCGCAATGCGAGCGCCTTGGCGTGACGTTTCACTTCAACACCTGGGCAGACACCGCGATTGTTCTCGATGAAAATGCCGACGTGGTGATCGTGGCGACCGGGGGCCTGCCGCACACGGAAGTGCTGGAACGCGGCAATCAATTCCTGGTTTCAAGCTGGGACATTATTTCCGGTGACGTGAAGCCTGGGCGCAATGTGCTGGTGTACGACGATGCGGGCGACCACGCCGGCCTGCAAGCCGCCGAATTCATCGCCCGCAGTGGCGCCAAGACTGAAATCATGACCCCCGACCGCTCGTTCGCGCCGGAAGTCATGGGCATGAACCTGGTGCCCTACATGCGCTCGTTGCAGCAACTGGACACCACCTTTACCGTCACCTACCGGCTCAAGGCTGTGGAGAAACAAGGCGACCAGTTTCTGGCTACGATCGGCACCGATTACAGTGACCTGACTAAAACACGCCGGGTGGATCAGGTGGTGGTCAACCACGGCACCCGGCCGCTGGATGAACTGTATTTCGAACTCAAGCCCCTGGCCAGCAACGAGGGCGCCGTGGAGTACATGGACCTGATTGTCGGCAAGCCGCAAACCGTTGCGAGCAACCCCGAAGGGCGCTTCCAGTTGTTCCGCATTGGTGATGCCGTGGCGTCGCGCAATACCCATGCGGCCATCTACGATGCCCTGCGGCTGGTCAAGGACCTCTAGCTACCGTGTGTCGCCCACCACGATAAAGACAGCCGTCACCTGATTTAGAAGCCTTTAGTTACTGCCCCAACAGTTGGACTGATTGAATTTGATGAACATCAAACTCTTCCCAGCGGAGGTTGTTGCATGCATACGGGTTCTGATTCCATTGAGCTGCTCACGGCGTTAACCGAACGCGACCTGCGCTTTCGCAGCGATGCCAAGGTCACTGAACATGCGCTGGCGCCGGTCGACACGGCGTTACTCGATGCGTATTGCGCCATCGACCGCAAAGCCCTGCGTCATTACCGCCTGGAGCGCATTCGCGAGCAACTGCGGGTCCAGGATTACGCCGGCATTCTGTTGGCCGATCCGATCAATATTCGCTATGCCACCGACACCAACAACCTCGGTTTGTGGGTGATGCACTCGCCCAGCCGCTATGTGTTCGTAGCCACCGACGGCCCGGTGGTGCTGTTCGAGTTCACCAGCAGCCGGCACAACAGCGAGCACGTGGAAACCATCGATGAAATTCGCCCGGCGATTCCCTGGCTGTATTTTCTGGCCGGCCCCCGCGTGCAGGAAAAAGCCGAGCGCTGGGCCGAGGAAGTGGCGGACCTGATGGCCCGCCACGGTGGTGGCAATCGCCGCCTGGCAGTGGACCGTTGTGACCCTTGGGGCGCGCAGCGCCTGACGCATAAGGGCATTGAGCTGTTCGATGCGCAGCCGTTGATGGAGCAGGCACGCCTGATCAAATCGGCGGAAGAGGTCGCCAGCCACCGGGTCTCCATGGGCGTGTGCGACCTGGCCATTGCCCGGATGCGCACAAGCCTGGTGCCGGGGGTCACTGAAAACCAGCTGTGGAGCATCATGCACGGGACTAATGTCGCGCACGGCGGGGAATGGGCCGAAAGCCGCTTGCTCAGCTCCGGGCCGCGCACCAATCCGTGGTTCCAGGACGCCACCGACAAGGTCATCAAGGCCGGTGAGATGGTCTGTTTTGACACCGACATGGTCGGGCCCGGTGGTTACCTTTCGGACATCTCTCGCAGCTTCGTCTGCCCCGGCAAGGCGCCGACAGCGGCCCAGCGCGACTTGCTGGAAATCGCCTCGCAGCAGATCAACCACAACGTCGAACTGCTGCGCCCGGGCCTGTCCTTTCGCGAGTTTGCCGAACACTGTTGGCCTGTGCCCAAGCGCTTTGAGCACAACCGCTACATGATGATGCTGCACGGCGTCGGCCTGGTGGACGAGTACCCCAGCGTCGCCTACGCCGTGGATTTCGCCGAGTGGGGTTACGACGGCCTGTTCGAGGAAAACATGGTGGTGTCGGTGGAAAGTTACATCGGAGAACAAGGCGGTGGGGAAGGGGTGAAGCTCGAAGAACAGGTCCTGATCAGCGCCAACGGGCCGATAAAACTTTCGCGCACGCCCTTAGTCGACGGCGATCGATAGCTGGAGCAAAAACATGAGCAGTATGACCGTGATCGAATCCGCGCCCTCCTTGGCACCGCGCCCGGTGGCCAGCGCCGAACCGTTCTTGCGCCTGGAGGGAATTCATAAGCAGTTTGGCCCCTATCCCGTCCTGCACGACGTGTGTTTTGAAATGAGCAAGGGCGAGGTGGTGGCCATTATCGGGCCCAGTGGTTCGGGCAAGAGTACCTTGCTGCGCTGTATCAATCAGTTGGAGCCGCCGACACAGGGCCGGGTCAGTATGGATGGCGTGCACATCGAAGCTGGCAAGGCGTTACCCCGTACGGAGCTGCTCAAGCTACGCCGGCGCATTGGCATGGTGTTCCAGTCGTTTAATCTTTTTCCGCACCTGACGGTACTGCGCAATGTCAGCCTGGCGCAAATCCGTACCTTGGGCCGCAGCGCCAAAGAGGCCGACGCCCGTTCCATGCAACTGCTCGAACGCGTGGGGTTGGCCGACAAGGCCCGGCACTATCCGGCGCGCTGCTCCGGTGGCCAGCAACAACGGATCGCCATCGCCCGCGCCCTGGCACTGGACCCTGAATTGATGCTGTTCGATGAGCCGACCTCGGCGCTGGACCCCGAGCTAGGCCTGGAGGTGCTGGCGGTGATGAAAGAGCTCGCCTGCGAAGGCATGTCGATGATCGTCGTGACCCACGAAATGCACTTCGCCGAAACCGTGTCCGACCGCGTGGTGGTGATGGCCGAGGGGCGAATCATCGAGCAGGGGCCGAGCCAGCAAGTGATGCGCCAGCCCGAGCATGAACGGGTGATCCAGTTCCTCCAGGCCGTGAGGAATCGCTGATGCAAGACATCCTGATGATGCTGTTGAACGGTGTGCCGTGGACCATTGCGGTCACCATGCTTGCCTTCTGCGTCGGTGTGGTGCTGGGGTTTCCGATCTGTGCCCTGCGCCTGTCCAGGGTCAAGCCCCTGCGTTTTCTGGCGGCCATGCTGGTGCTGACCCTGCGCTCCATTCCGCCGATTGTCTGGCTGTTTTTCATCTTCTTTGGCATTGGTGGCGGCTATATCAGCCTGTCGCCGTTTACCGCGGCAGTCGTCGGCCTGGGGCTGATTACGGCGGCGCACATGTCCGAGGTGTACCGCGGTGCTTTCGCGGCCATTCCCACCGGGCAATTCGAAGCCGCCTATGTGCTTAACCTGTCGGCATCGCAACGGTTTTTCGATGTGGTGTTACCGCAGTTGGTGCGCATCGCCATTCCCACCTCGGCCACCTACGCCATTGGCCTGCTCAAGGATTCGGCGGTGGCCTCGACCATTGGCGTCGGCGATATCAGCTTCCAGGCTTATCAAGTTTCACAACAAACCTTTCAGGGCCTGAGCGTCTACAGCGCGGCGGCGGTGGTTTACCTGGTGCTCAGCGTGCCGGTGGCCTTGTTCTCCCGTTGGCTCTCGGCCTCGTTGAAACAGAGGATTGCCCGATGAGCGAACTGCTGACGATGTGGGCCCAATGGCTGCCGGAGTTGTGGAAGGGCTTTGTGTTGTCGATGCAGGTCACGGCGGTGAGCCTGGGCCTGGGTATTGTCCTGGGGCTGGTGCTGGCACTCGGTGTCTCGGCCCCGAGCCGCTGGTTGCGTTACCCGTCTTTGGTCATCGTGGAGTTTGGGCGCGGTGCGCCAGCGTTGATCCTGCTGCAGTATTTTTACTTTGGCCTGCCCAGCGTCAACCTGACCTTGACCTCGTTCTGGGCTGCCGCGCTGGCCATGGCGTACTGCACGGCGGCCTACACCAGTGAAATCATTCGCGGTGGCATCGAGGCGGTGGCCCCAGGGCAAACCGAGGCCGCTGAGGTGATCGGCCTCAACCGGTTCGACGCCCTGCGCTTTGTGATCCTGCCTCAGGCCTTGCGGGTAGCGCTGCCATCGTTGCTGGGGTTTTCGATCATGATGTTCCAGGCCTCGTCGCTGTGTTTCACCATCGCCCTGCCAGAAATTGTCAGCCGGGCGTCCTCCATAGGTTCCTCCACGTTCGAGTACATGCCGGTGCTGATCCTGGCCGGTTTGATGTATGCCGCTGTCTGTGCTCCGGCAACCCTGGGCGTGGCGGCGCTGGAAAAAAGACTGGCACCCAGCCAGCCATAACAACAAATGCCACTCCCGCCGTTTTCGGCTGCTGCTCTCTTATTGCAAAGGTGACGTCATGACTCGCTCATTCAAACATTTTACCCGTTGGATGTTCTTGTGTTCGACCCTGGCTGGCGCGCCGTACGCCCTGGCCGAATGCACCCCGGCAAACCAGTTTGAAACCATTACGCCGGGTGTGCTGACCGTGGCGGCGTATGTCTTCCCGCCTTACTCGATACCGGGGCCGAACAACCAGTTGAGCGGCGTGGATGGCGAGATCATCAAGCGCATCGCCGAGCGCGAATGCCTGAAGGTCAAGACCATGGTGGTGGACACCGCAGCGGTGGTGCAGGCGGTGGTGGCAAAGCGCGCCGATGTCGGCATCGGTGACTGGTACCGCACGGCAGAGCGCAGCAAGGCGTTGGGGTTGTCGGCACCGTTGTACCTGGACGTGATGGGCATTATTTCGGATGAGGGCTACACGAAGATTTCCGAACTGGACGGCAAGCGCATCGGCACCGTGCAGGGCTACCTCTGGGTGGACGATTTGAAGAAAGCCTTTGGCGACAATCTGGTGCTCTACCCGAACCCGGTGGCCATGGCCCAGGACCTGGCGTCCAAGCGCATCCAGGTCGGCGCCGACAGCTTCGCGGTGGGGGTCTCTTCGCAGCAGAAGGGCGCGTACCCCGGCAAGAGCATCAAGGTGTCCGAGCCCGATCAACGGGTCAAGGCCACGCTTGAGCCTGGGCAGAGCGCCTTCCCGTACACCAAGTCCAACGCAGCCTTGGGCGAGGCGCTGGGCAAGAACATCCAGGCCTTGCATGCCTCGGGCGAAATCGCTGAAATCCTCGCCTCGTTTGGCCTGGACCGCGAGGCTGCGAAGGTGGGTGAGCCAAGGATGATCCAGTAAAGATAATCAACTGAACGACTCAAATCTTGCAGGAGCGGCTAAAGCCGCTCCTGCAGGTTCTCAAGCTGCGGCACACCTACAATCCGAGAATACTGAAGCCACCATGGACGACGACAAAACCGAGAAACGCCTGTCTCTGGCCGATGCCACCACCTTCGCACAACAGCTCTGCCTGGCCCACGGCACCAGCCACGCCGTGGCCTCGGCGCTCGCCAATGCCACGGTATCAGCCCAGGCCCATGGCCAACACGAGGTCGGTTTCGGTCATTTGCCTGACTACCTCAGCGGCTTTGCCACCGGCCGAATCGCCAGGGCTGCCGAGCCCATCGTGACCCAGGTCGCGCCAGCCATGATCCGCTGCGACGCGGCCCAAGGCATCGCGCAACTGGGGTTCGATCGCGCTTTCCCGGCGCTGTGCAGCAATGCGCATCAACTGGGGATCGCCCTGTTTGCGCAGTTCAACGCTTTCACCTGTGGCGAGTTGGGCTATTACACCCGTCGCCTAGCGCACGAGGGGCTGGTCGCGTTGGCGTTCACCAATGGCTCACCGCTGCTCACCGTGGCGGGCCAGAGCCGGCCGCTGTACTCCACCAACCCCATCGCATTGGCCGCCGCCAGTGCTGCAGGTCGTTTACTGGCGATTGACCAAGCCAGCAGCGCCACGGCCTACGTCAACCTGCTTCGGGCCGCTGAAACGGGGGAGGCGATACCGCCAGGCTGGGCGGTTGATGCACAAGGCAATGAAACGCGCAGCGCGCGGGAGGCATTGCACGGGACGTTGCTGGCATTCGGGGGCGGTCGCGGCGCCAACATCGCATTGATGGTCGAGGTGCTCGCGGCGGGTTTGACGGGGGCCAACTGGTCGTTGGATGCAGCAGATTTCCGTTCCGGCAGCGAATCCCCAGGGTCAGGCATGCTGGTGATTGGCATTGCACCCAGGTTGCTGGACGAGTGCTTTGCCTCACGACTGGGCGAGCAGATGACGCGGCTTGAAACCTTGGGCGTTTACCTGCCGGGCAAGGCCAAAGAGCAAGCTTATGCCCGTGCGGTCCGCGAGGGCATCAGCCTGCCGTTATCGGTGTACGACGCGTTCAAGGCGCAGGTGGAATAGCGTTACTCACGACAGGTGTGCTTGGCACAGTGTTGTTTGCAGCTTGTGCTGATACGGCCGATGCGATGCTGAACACCAGCAGGGCCAGTTTGACAGTGTTCATTCGATATTCTCCTTGGCAGGTAGGTGGGCGGCTTAAGACGCCGCCCACATGAGCAATCAGATCTGCTGCTGTCCGCCGTCGACGAACAGTTCGATGCCGTTGACGAAGCTGGCGTCATCCGATGCCAGGAACAGTGCCGCGCTGGCGATTTCCTCGGCTTCGCCGACGCGGCCCATGGGGATGAGTGAGGCCAGGTAATCCAGCAACCCTTGTTGCTGGGCGGCATCCGGGCCGGCCAGATCGACCAGGCCTGGGGTGCGGGTTGCGCCGGGGCTGATGGTGTTGATCCGTACCTGGCGGTCCTTGAGATCGAGAATCCAGTTACGAGCAAAGGAGCGCACGGCTGCCTTGGACGCGGCATAGACACTGAAAGCGGCGGTGCCTGCACTGCCGGCGGTGGAGCCCGTGAGGATCACCGAAGACTTTTGAGCCAACAGCGGCAGGGCTTTTTGTACGGTGAACAGAACGCCCTTGACGTTGCGGTCGAAGGTGTCGTCGTAGTGCTGTTCGCTTATTTCGCCTAGCGCAACCATCGAGCCGCCACCGGCATTGGCGAAGAGCACGTCGATGCGACCGTGGGCAGCGCCTATCTGGCTATACAGTTCGTCGAGCTGATCAAGCTTTGTGGAGTCGACCTGAACGCCGGTGGCGTTGCCGACTGTTGCTACGGCCGCGTCGAGTTCAGCCCGGCGTCGGCCAGTGATGTAGACATGAGCACCTTCCTCGGCGAAGCGTTTGGCGGTGGCCAGGCCGATGCCAGTGGTACCGCCGGTGACCAGTGCGATTTTGCCTTCGAGTTTGTTAGCCATGATGTTTCTCCCAGGTTTTGATTGAAGCGGTGCGAGTGATTGAGTTGCGGTGTGGGAGAAGCTTATCGACGGCAGGTTATTTACAAAATAGAATTGTCTGCAATCAATCGTTGCAGAAATGAAATGAGCAGACTTCCGGATTTCGAAGGGTTGGCGATGTTTGCCAAGGTGGCAGAAGAAGGTTCGTTCGCCGCTGCTTCGCGGGTCATGGGGGTCTCTGTGCCCACCGTGTCTCGTGCAGTCGCTCGACTGGAAGAGCGCCTGGGCGGCCGACTGTTCAACCGCACCTCCAGGCAGTTGGCGCTGACCGAGTTTGGCGCGAGCATGGTCGCCAAGGCGGGTGAAATCTATCGGCAAGCCGAAGAGGTGGAGAGCGAAGCTCAGGAGTTATCTGTAGAACCCCGAGGCCAGGTGCGCCTGGCGGTGCCGATGTCTTTCGGCCTGCGTTGGGTCGCGCCGCTGATGCCGCAATTGATGCGTCAGTATCCCGAGTTGTCGATAGACCTTCACCTGTCCGATGCCTCGGTGGACCTTATTGCAGAAGGTTTCGACGCAGCATTGCGGATTGCGGTATTGCCTGACTCGTCACTGGTTGCTCGCCGGATATGCGCGGTCACCCAATACCTTGTTGCCTCTCCTGGCTACCTGGAGGAGCACGGACATCCCACCCATCCTCGTGAGCTGGCAGCCCGCAGTTGCCTCAGCTATGCGTATCGATCGCGTAGTCAGGTTTGGCGCTTTACCCATGACGACGGCACTGAAGAAGACGTCGTCCCCAAAGGCCCTCTGCGTGTGACCAACGCTGACGCCCTGTTACCGGCCTTGCTGGATGGGTTGGCCATTGCCGAACTTCCCGAATTCATTGCCAGTGAATACCTGGCGGATGGGCGGCTGGTCGCCGTGTTGCCGGAGTGGCACATGATGCGTGGCGGGCTTTATTTCGTGACACCGTCGGCACGCACGCGGCCCGTGAAGATCAAGGCGCTGTCTGATTTCTTTGCCAGGCACCTGTCAGAACCGCGATGGCGCTGGCCATGACAAGGTGATTGCGTTTGCGCAATACAGCGTTGAAGCGCTGGTGCCTGCTACCGGACGAGTTTATCGGCAGATGTATGCCGTTCGCCTGGTGGCCAAGAATGGCAAGATCCAATGGCTTCGCGAGTCATTGGACACCGTCGCTGCGGCTAAAGCATTTGCGCCTGTTGATCCTGCTTAAGCACAGCACAGATCGCCACCCTTGGACGTTCGCTATTGGCCGATGGTGGGCCGGCGAGCCAGTCTGCGAAGGCTGGGCATTGCTACGGCCCCATCAATGCCCTGAGCCTGTCCGTCAACCTGCAACGCCCCTTGCAGGGCACCCATGACCATGTCATGCAGCAACTTGCGCCGTGATCCCTTGCCGGCCGGCGACTCTGCAATCCAGGCCGGCAGTTGGTTGAGCAGGGACACGATGCCGCTCAAGGTAGAGCGCAGGGTGACGCTCGCCGGTACACCGGTGAGCTGTTCAATCGTGGTCACCAGGTGTTCCTCGTAGCGCCTGCGCAACGCCAGGATCGAGCCAAGCTGTTCGCTGTCCAGGCAATGGAGGTCATGCTCGGCCAGGCGAAAATGCGCGCCCATGCGCTCATGCAACAGCAAGTGCGTTTCAAGCAACGCGTGCAGTCGTACCGCGGGGCTGGATTTGCGCCGGCTCACCAGGCGGGCACCCTGCAGCAACTGTTCGTAGAGCTCCTCGATCAACTCGAACAGCAGTGCCTCCTTGCTGTCGATGTGGTTGTAGATGGAGCCGACCTTGATCCCCAGATAAGCCGCGAGGTCGCGCATGCTGACCCGGCTGAAACCACATCGGGCGAACAGCTCGAGGGCTTTTTGCCGGGTTTCCAGGTAGCGGGAGTGGTGCACCTGGTCGATGGCCCCCGCAAACGAAGAGCCGGGGCGGGAGGCAATTGGTTGCGAGGCTGTCATCTAGGCGATACCTCCATCGTTGCTGATCCATTTCAAAGGCGAAACTGCCCCAATAGCCGATTGAGATGGCCCGCCAGTTGACCCAGGTTCTGGCTGGCCTCGTTGGACTGGTCCGCCGCCAGGGCATTCTCGTGGGCCAGCGAGGCGGCGTGGGTGACATTCTGGTTGATGTCCTCGACCACGTGGGATTGCTCCAGGGTGGCGCTGGCAATCGAGGCGTTCAGTTCAGTGAGATTGCGCAGCGCGGTGATGACCAGGTGCAGGCTTTCACCGGTTTCGCGGGCCTGTACCACGGTTTGGCGAGCGGCCTGGCTGCTGGCATTGATGACATCGACCGCCGCTTCGGAGTTGCCCTGCAGGCGTTCGATCATGCCCTGGATCTGCGCGGTGGACTGCTGGGTGCGCTGCGCCAGCAGGCGCACTTCGTCTGCCACCACGGCGAAGCCACGACCCTGTTCACCCGCGCGCGCGGCCTCGATGGCGGCGTTCAGCGCCAGCAGGTTGGTCTGCTCGGCGATGGCGCGGATCACCTCCAGCACGCTGCCGATCTGCGTGCTTTCCTGGGCCAGGCTCTGGATCACTTCGACAGCCTGGCCGATGGTCTCGGACAACTGGTCGATCTGGCGCAGGCTGCTGTCGATGTTGTGCTGGCCCTGGCGTGCCTGCTCATCGGCCTGGCGTACTTCATTGGCCGCGTGTTCGGCGTTCTTCGCCACGTCCTGCACGGCATAGGACACTTCGTGGATGGCGGCGGCCACCAGTTCCATTTGCTGGGATTGCTGTTGGCTGTGGCGCTGGCTGTTGCTGGCAATCTCGCCAAGCGATTGCGAGGCCTGGTCGAGGTTGCCGGCGGTCTGCATGGACTGGCCGATCACGGCGCGCAGCTTGTGGGTGAACGCGTTGAAGTGGCTGCTCAGGGCGGTCAGCTCATCGCGCCAGCGACTGTCCAGGTTGTGGGTCAGGTCGGCTTCGCCGCTGGCGATGTTCTCCATGGCATTGACCACCTGCGCCAGGGGCAAGGCGATGCTGCGGGCGATCAGCAGGATCAGCGCGCTGAGCAGCAGGGCGATGGTCAGTACGATGACGAAAGCCTGTATCAGCTGGCGGCGGAACTCCACTTGTACGTCGTCGACGTAGATGCCCGAGCCGACGATCCAGCCCCAGGGCTTGAACAGTTCGACATAGGAAACCTTCTCCACCGGCGCGTCGGAGCCCGGCTTTGGCCAGCGGTAGTGCACCAGGCCGGAGCCGTCGCGGTTTGCCACGGCGACCATCTCGTCGAACAGTGCCTTGCCGTCAGGGTCGAGGGTGCCCGCCATGCGCTTGCCCTCGAGCTTGGCGTTGGGGTGCATGACCATGCGTGTGTCGAGGTCTTCGATCCAGAAGTAGTCGTCGTGGCCGTAGCGCAGGTTGCGTATGACCGCGCTGGCCTGTTGCTGCGCTTGTCCACGCTCGAGACCCTGGCCTTCCAGGGCCTGGAAATGACGCAGGACGCCGCTGACGGTCTCGACCACGTGACGGGTTTTCAGGGCCTTGGCCGCATAGAGATCGTCATGGTTCTGCTTGAGCATCAGGCCGGCGAGAATCAGCAGCATCAGGATGGACGTCAGCAAGATCAACCACAGGCGGCGGCTGATGGAAAAATTACGCAGGCCGAGCATGGGCAACTCCAGAAGGGGCAGGCAAGGGGGCAGCCGGCGCGCAGGGCGCGTCCGGCCAAGGGCTCAGAGCGCGTAGTGGGCCAGCTCGCGGGCGATCAGCAGGCGCTGCACCTCGCTGGTGCCTTCGTAGATCTGGGTGATGCGCGCATCGCGGTAGTAGCGCTCCACGGGGTAATCCTCCAGGTAGCCATAACCACCATGGATCTGCAGGGCGCTGGAGCACACGCGCTCAGCCATTTCCGAGGCGAACAGCTTGGCCTGGGACGCTTCTGACAAGCACGGTTGCCCGGCGCTTTTCAGGCGCGCGGCATGCAGCACCAGCAGGCGGGCAGCATTGAGCCGGGTGTGCATATCGGCGAGCAGGTTGGACACGCTCTGGTGTTCGATGATCGGCTTGGCAAACTGGATGCGTTCGCGGGCATACCCCAGCGCAGCCTCGAAGGCGGCGCGGGCGATGCCCAGGGACTGGGCGGCGATGCCGATGCGACCGCCTTCAAGGTTGGACAGGGCAATGGCCAGGCCCTTGCCGCGCTCGCCGAGCAAATGGTCCTGGGGGATCGTGCAGTTATCCAGCGTCACCGCGCAGGTATCGGAGGCCTTGATCCCCATCTTGTGTTCGCTGCGATCGACCACGAAGCCGGGATTGTCGGTGGGCACCAGGAACGCCGACAGGCCCTTCTTGCCCAGTTCCGGATCGGTGACGGCAAAGACAATGGCCAGCTTGGCGCGCTTGCCGTTGCTGACGAATTGCTTGGCACCGTTGAGTACCCACTGGCCGTCGCGCAGTTCGGCGCGCGTGCGCAAGTTGTGCGCTTCGGTGCCCGCCTGTGGCTCGGTCAGGCAGAAGCAGCCAATGGCCTGGCCGCTGGCCAGGAGTGGCAGCCAGGTGTCTTGCTGGGAAGGGCTGCCATATTTGAGCAGCGGGCCGCAGCCCACTGAGTTGTGGATGCTCATCAAGGCGCCGAGGGCGCCGTCGCCGGCCGAGATTTCCTCCACGGCCAGGGCGTAGGCCACATAGTCGGTGTAACTGCCACCCCAGGTGTCCGGCACCACCATGCCCAGCAGCCCCAGTTCACCCATCTGCGCCACCACGGCATCATCGATCCAGCCAGCCTTTTCCCAGGCCTGGGCCTGCGGGCCGACTTCACTGCGGGCGAAGTCGCGTGCCATGTCGCGGATCATGCGTTGTTCTTCGGTCAATTCGATATCGTGCATTGCGAGTCTCCTGCCGTTCAGGCGGTACGAAGGGGTTTGCCAGAGGCCGGGCGAAAGTCGCTGAAGAAAGCCTGCACCCGCGCAGGCACCAGTTCCGCCAGGGTTGGCGGGTTCCAGCGTGGGGTCTTGTCCTTGTCGATGATCAGTGCGCGCACACCTTCCATCAGGTCGCCCTTGTCGAACCACTGGTAGTCCAGGTGCAGCTCCAGGGCAAAACAGTCGGCCAGGCTCAGGTATCGACCGCGGCGCAACAGTTCCAGGGTCGTAGCCATTGCCAGTGGCGAGCGGCTGTCGAGCAGCGCGACTGTCTGTTCGGCCCAGTCGCGCAGCTCGGGACGTTGCTCGCGCTGCAGCGCATTGCGAATCGCCGACACATCAGGCAGGGAGAAATAGTCATCGATCACCTGGCGGTAAGCCTTGAGTTCCGATCCGGCAATACGCTCGGCGGCCAGCCCCGCCAGCAGGTCTTGCAAGTCTTCTGCGGGCGCACGGGTCCAGTTCAAGTGATCCAGGGCGGCATCCAGTTCGACCAGGCGCTCGCTGGGCAGGTAGTAGTCGGCGAGGTCGGCATAGAGCGCATCGGCGGCCCGTACCTGGCAGCCGGTGACGCCCAGGTAGATACCCAGCTCACCGGGAAGCCGCGGCAGGAAATAGCTGCCACCGACATCGGGGAAAAAACCGATGCCGACTTCCGGCATGCCCATGCGCGTGCGCTCGGTGATCACCCGCAGCGAGGCCGCCTGCGCCAGGCCCATGCCACCGCCCAGGACGAACCCGTCCAGCAGCGCCAGCACCGGTTTGGAGTAGCCATGCAGGTATTCGTCCAGGGCGTATTCCTCCTCGAGGAACAGCTCGTGCAGGTTGTCCCCGGCCTGGTGACTGTCGTACAGCATGCGGATGTCGCCACCGGCGCAGAACGCTTTTTCCCCGGCGCCACGGACAGTGACGGCGACGATGTCCGGGTCCTGCTCCCAGGCCCGCAGGTGCCGCCAAAGCAGCGTCACCATGGGCAGGTCCAGGGTGTTCAGCGCGCTGGGCCGGTTCAGCGTGAGGTGGCCAATGCGGTTACGCACGCTGGCCAATACCGGGACTGCCTGCCCGCTCATGCCTGAACTTCCCCTTGGAACAGTTTGATGATGGCGGAGAAGTCCAGGCCGCCATGACCTTGCAGGCTGAAGGTCTGGTACAGCTGCTGCGCGGCAGCACCGAGCACCACCGGCTGGCGCGCGTGTTTCGCCGCTTCGGTAGCGAGGCTGAGATCCTTGAGCATCAGGTCGGTGCCGAAGCCGCCACTGTAACCGCGCGAGGCCGGCGCATTTTCCAGCACGCCCGGGAACGGATTATTGATCTCCGAACTCCAGCAGCGACCGGTGGAGGTGCCGATGACACCGGCCAGCACCTTGGCGTCCATGCCCAGGGCCACACCCAGGGCCATGGCCTCGGCGACGCCGACCATGGAGATGCCGAGCAGCATGTTGTTGGCGATCTTGGCCACCTGGCCGTTACCGGCTTCGCCGCAGCGCACGATGTTCCTGCCCATGGCCGAGAGGATCGGCAAGGCCTGGTCGAATACGCTGACGGGGCCGCCGACCATGAATGTCAGGGTGCCCGCCGTCGCACCGCCGGTGCCGCCGGAGACCGGCGCGTCGAGCATCGGGTTGCCTTGGGCAAGGGCGATTTTGGAAACTTCGCGCGCACTCAGCGGGTCGATGGTCGAACTGTCTATCAACAGCACACCTGGGCCGATGTTGGCCAACAGGCCGTCCTTGGCGCCATAGACCTGCTTCACGTGGTGTGCGGTTGGCAGCATGGTGATGATCACTTCCACCCCGGCCTTGGCCACGCCTGCGGGCGAGTCGGCGGCGCTGGCGCCGGCCTCCACCAACGCGGCGACTGCCTGCGCGAAGGGATCGAAGACGGTCAGGCTGTGGCCTGCCTTGAGCAGGTTGCGGGCCATCGGGCCGCCCATGTTGCCGAGGCCGAGAAATCCGATATGCATGATGACTACCTTTTGCGTGTGGTGGCGAGGGGATGAATCCCCTCGCCACAGATCATTTGAGGGTGATAGTGGTGTTCACCGCGCCCACGACGTCGTCTTCGTCGAACCAGCGCTGGGTGATCGTCTTGGTCTGGGTGTAGAAGGTCACCACTTGCTTGCCGTAAGGGCCCAGGTCGCCGAGCTTGGAGGCGCGCGAACCAGAGAAGGAGAACAGCGGGACCGGTACCGGGATCGGCACGTTGATGCCCACCTGGCCAACGTCGATTTCTTCCTGGAAGTGACGGGCCGCCGCGCCCGAGCGGGTGAACAGGGCGGTACCGTTGCCATTGGGGTTGGCGTTGATGATCTCGATCGCCTCGCTCAGGCTGGCGGCCTGCATGACGCACAGCACCGGGCCGAAGATTTCTTCGCGGTACACGGACATTTGCGCGGTGACGTTGGAGAAGATGGTCGGGCCGACGAAGTTGCCGTCCTGGTAGCCAGGCACGCTCGGGTTGCGGCCATCCAGTTCGAGCTTGGCGCCTTCTTCGATGCCACTGGCGATCAGGCTGTTGACGCGATCCAGGGCAGCGCAGGAAATGACCGGGCCGATGTCGGTGCCAGGTTCGGTGCCGCCATTGATCTTGAGGGTTTTGGTCCGTTCGATCAGGTCCGGCAACCAGGTCTGCGCTTCACCTACCAGAATCACTACCGGCAGGGCCATGCAGCGCTGGCCAGCGGCGCCGAAGGAGGCGCCCAGCAGGTTGTTCAAGGTCTGCTGCTTGTTGGCATCGGGCAGGACGATGGCATGGTTCTTCGCGCCCATCATGCACTGTGCGCGTTTGCCGTTCTGCGTGGCGCGGTTGTAGACGTGAGTGCCGACCTTGGTCGAACCCACGAAGGACACGGCCTTGATGTCCGGATGATCACAAATCAGGTTCACCGCATCGACGCCGCCGTGGATGACGTTGAGTACGCCCTTGGGTACACCGGCCTCCAGCGCCAGTTCGACCAGGCGCATGGTCACCAGCGGGTCTTGTTCGGACGGCTTGAGGACGAAGGTGTTGCCGGTGGCGATGGCCATCGGGAACATCCACAACGGGATCATCGCCGGGAAGTTGAACGGGGTGATGCCGGCGCACACGCCCAGCGGCTGCATCAAGGTGTAGGTGTCGACGCCGTTGGCGACGTTGTTGGCCAACTCGCCCATCTGCAGGTTACCGATGGAGGTGGCGTGCTCGACCACTTCCAGGCCGCGGAACACATCACCTTCGGCATCCGGCAGGGTCTTGCCCTGTTCGGCGGTGAGCAGGGCGGCGAGTTCCTTGATGTTCTCGCGGATCAGCTGCTGGTACTTGAAGAAGATCCGCGAGCGGGCGCCGATTGGCGTCTTGCGCCAGGTCTTGAAGGCTTCCTTGGCGCTGGCCACGGCGGCATCCATTTCCTCGGCGGTGGCGAATGGCACACGAGCGAGGATTTCCTGGGTGGCCGGGTTGACCACGTTGCGCCACTCGGTGCTGCGCGATTCGACGAACTCGCCGTTGATGAGGAGCTTGACGCTTGGAACGCTGGATGAGGTCATTTTCGGGTCCTGTCTGCTTTCTTTGAGTCGAGTGAGGCCCCTCGGCCTGGTTGGCCGAGTGGTCGGATGTGAGTTCAGGAGGGCCGGCGCACCGGCCCGGGTTCAGCCCTTGAGCTGAGGGAAGTCTTCTTCGAAGTACTCTTGTGCGCCGCGCGCGTCACTCTGCCGACGCTGCACTTCCATCTGGCGCAGCTCCACCCGACGGATTTTCCCGGAGATGGTCTTGGGCAGCTCGGTGACGAACTCGATGCGTCGCACTCGCTTGTACGGCGCCAGGTGCTCGCGGGCGAAGGCGAGGATATTGCCGGCGAGCTCGGCGCTGCCGGGTTCGTCATGGGCCAGGATCAGGAACGCCTTGGGCACGGCCAGGCGCAGCGGGTCGGGGCTGGGGACCACGGCGCATTCCATCACCGCCGGGTGCTCGATCAGAGCGCTCTCCAGTTCGAAGGGGCTGATGCGGTAGTCGGAGGCCTTGAACACGTCGTCGGCGCGACCGACAAAGGTGACGTAGCCATCATCGTCGATCTGCGCGGTGTCGCCGGTGCGGTAGTAACCGTCGCGCATCACCTCGGCGGTTTTTTCCGGGCTGTCCTCATAGCACAGCATCAGGCCAAGTGGCCGCACGTCCAGCGGCAAGGCGACTTCGCCCTCATTGCCAGGGGCCCCGTCGGGGTCGAGCATGGTCACTCGGTAGCCCGGCAGCGGACGACCCATGGAACCGGGCTTGAGCAACTGGCCGGGCGTATTGCCGACCAGGGCGGTGGTTTCCGACTGGCCGAAACCGTCGCGCAATGGCAAGTCCCAGGCATGCAGGATCTGCTCGATGATTTCCGGGTTGAGCGGCTCACCGGCGCCCACCAGTTCGCGCAGGCACAGGCGCTCCTTGTAACTGGCCAGGTCCTCCTGGATCAGCATGCGCCAGACCGTGGGCGGGGCGCACAGGCTGGTGACGCCATAGCGCTCCAGGGCACCCAGCAGGGCAGGGGCGCTGAAGCGCGCGACGTTATGGATGAAGATGCAGGCGCCGGCGTTCCAGGGGGCAAAGAGGCAACTCCAGGCGTGCTTGGCCCAGCCCGGTGACGAGATGTTCAAGTGCAGGTCGCCTGGCTGCAGGCCGATCCAGTACATGGTCGACAAGTGGCCGACCGGATAGCTCTGGTGGCTGTGCAACACCATCTTCGGCTTGGAGGTGGTGCCGGAGGTGAAGTACAGCAGCATCGGGTCGGTGGCCAGGGTGCGACCCTCGCTTTCGAACTGCTCGGAGTATTCGCTGGCGGCGCTGTGGGGTGTCCAGCCGGCGGGGGCCGGGCCGACGCAGACGCGGCTGCAGCCTTCACCCAGGCCGTCGAACTTGTCGACATGGGCGGCACCGACCACCAGATGGCGAACCTGGCCACGTTCGATGCGGTCGGCCAGGTCATCGCAAGTCAGCAGTGCGGTGGCAGGGATGACCACGGCGCCCAGCTTGAAGGCGGCCAGCATGGTTTCCCACAGGGCGACGTCGTTGCCGAGCATCAGCAGGATGCGCTCGCCACGGCGCACACCAAGGGCACGCAGGTGGTTGGCCACCTGGTTGGAACGCGCGGCCAGTTGCTGGAAGCTGTAGCGCTGTTCGCTGCCGTCTTCTTCGACGATCCACAGGGCGTTGGCCTGGTTGCCCTCGGCCATGGCATCGAAGTAATCCAGCGCCCAGTTGAATTCGTTCAGTTGCGGCCAACGGAAGTCCCGCGTGGCAGTGGCGTAGTCGGTACGATGGGCCAGCAGGAAATCACGAGCTTTGATGAAGGGTTGGCAGTTGCTGTTCATTGGAGTCTCCATCGATCGCGGGGGCGATCGGCGCGGTAACGGGTACGGGAGGGTCAGGCGGCGAGGGGCGCTTCGCTGCGGGCGGCGATGCGTACATGACGCGTGCGGGTACCTGGGAGCGGGGAGACGATGGCAAGCATGGATGTCTTCACGGTGTATGCCCTTGTTTGTTTTTGTTGGGTCTGGCCCGGATCATGACCGGTGCTTGAGTCCAGTATATGCATGCAAAAATGAATTAAAAATGCTCATAAAAGCCGGTGCGTTGTGCAGAAAAGTCATAGCTGTGGCGCGCTGGGTGGCAGGCCGATCGCACTGTCAGGTCATGCGGGGCGCCCTTACTGTAGGCGCCAGGCTTGCCGGCGAAGGCGTCCAGGCGGCCAATGGGGATTTTGTGACTGAGTACATATCCATTTCTGCGGTAACGGCCACTTATGGTTTCGCCCTTACGGCGAGTCACTTGGAAGAGCCCCAAGTAACCAAGGGCTCTT